>CALEMP010000171.1 GCA_937910685.1 uncultured bacterium | reverse complement strand
GATGCCTTATGGTTGAGTGCCGTGTTCACAGAGAAGAGCGAGGGTCAGCTGTTGCACGCGATCGAGCAGTGGCTCAACTCCGCAGCTCACAATTGCGTGTAATAAAGGGCTTCAAGGAACAAGCGATCTTTCTTTTAACCCTCTTTGTCTAAAGATGTCTCCTTGAGAATTCCACCGAACCGAGACAGCTCAACGGGCAAACTCTTAGAACCGCGAACATTAGCGATGATGGTCTTCTCTGAGCTTGATTCGTCTTTCAATTCATATATGTCATATTTGTCCATGATCGGAATCATCACGAAGGTGGTCACTTTACCCGTAGAGATCGGGAGCAAGATAAACCCGTTGAAGACCGTCTTATCTTCCACAAAACGGGGATAACCCGTGAGGATCGCGGATTTAGACGCCACTCCTTTACTCTCGGCCTCGGACGGAAGAAGAGTCATTGGCCGGTGCCCTCCGGTTTCTCAACCCCCTCCAGGACAAGCCCGAGGCAAATCAGCCCCTTTCAAGCCGGGCCTCATCTGAACCTTAGAGTACCGGCCGTGGACGATGGGTCTACCCACCCCCGGCACCGTGCATCCGGCACACACTCCAGCCTCAGCGGAGGCTTTACCGGTCTTGGGCCCCATTCAGAGTTGTCCTTCTCATAGCAGGCCCTAGCGCCGCGACCTCTTACGCCCGACAAGATCCTCGACGGTCCGCAGCGGCTTTCCCTTAGGCGCATCCTCGATCGCGGCGATGGTATCCCGGCAGAGCTGAATCTGCTTGCCGAGGTTCTTGGCTTCCTTGTGAGCTTCGAGCTGCTGCAAAACGTCGCGCAGGTTTGGAAGCTCGGACTTGGCGGCACCGCCGTAGGTCGCGAGCGCTCGCAGGCCACGCAGGATGCGGTCCTGTTTGCCCCACTCATCGATGTCCATCGCAGGAATGCAGAGCTCCATTCCCTCGTGGATCTGGTGGCGCGCGAGTAGGTCGAGCCCCTCGAGCCGGATGCCATTCGCGAACATCACTCCGCTGGGCGACGCTGTACGGACCGATTCGACGATGGCCGGCAGGAGTGGCGCGATCTGCTTGAGGCTGAGCTTGTCATAGACAGTGCCGACGGCACTACGCGCACGTCCGTCGTCGTTCAACAAGAGGCGCTCGACGGCTGGCAGCAAGAGCTTGTGGTCGATGTCGTCGATCGAACGCGACAACAGGCCGCGCATCTTGAGCGCGCCACCTTTGTAGAAGAGGCAAAAGCTGAGGTACCGCTGGGTGAACTGGCGTGGGTCCGCGGGATCGTCGCGCAGAGCGAGCTTCAGCATGGTGGGCACCGCCTCGCGCGCGGCGTCGCCGATGCTGGCAAGTGCATAGCAGGCCTGGATGCGCAGCCAAACGTCGTCCTCCTTCAGGGTTTTGGTCAAGGCAGGAACCGCGTCCTTGGCCTTTGCCCCAAGGGCGGCGAGGCCCTGACATGCGCCGTAGCGTGCGTCGAGGTCCTTCTTGCGCAGCAGCTTCAAGAGGGCTGGAACGTACTTGCCGTCCTGTTTTGCCAGCGCCTCGGCCGCACGTGAACGGACCGCAGGCGACCAGCTCTCGAGTAAACGCAACAGCTCGCGCGAATTCATGGCCGCGTACAGCTCGCTTCCCATGCCCCAGTTGTCGAACCCCCGCCCTGCTGCGATCGCGTCTTCGAGTTCGTCGCCGACGAGCACGTTCCCCTCATCGACGCCCCGGCCGGTCATGTACAGCTTTTGGCGTGGCAGCGCGCTGGCGAGGACGAAGGCGGCCGTGCAATCCCACTTACCGTACTTGTGCTCGCCACCTTCCATACCGGCGCCGCCCTGGTAGGGAAAGCTGCCGTCAAAGGAGCGCGCAAGATCGAAGTACCAGCGCTGTTCGCGCAGGAAGGCCGCTGTAGCGTCCGGTCCCACGCGAGCGGCACCAAGTGGACCCCAAAGGTAGCTGAAGTAGTTACCCGTGTGCCCGCGCTCGCGCTCACCGTAGGAGGCAACGGTCATGCGCGCGAAGAAGCACGCCTCCTCGTCCATCCCTTGTAGGTCGAAGATCAACGCCGCAATCGAGTTCTTGCCGTTGTCGTCGTGGACGTCCCAACCGGGCCGGTGATCGCCGTAGGGAATGGCGCCCTTGCCCGCGTAGAAAGCCGCGAAACGGTTCGCCTTCTCAATGGCGGCATCGATTTCGGGATCCTTCACCCCGCACTTGCGAGCAAGGACAAGTGACAGGTGGCATACCAGCCCTGACTGGTTCAGCGCACCGTAGCCGCCGAGGCGTCCGTGCAGTTGCCCGTCGTTCAGGTCCGGCCAGGCCATGCCGTGACCCCAGGTGCCGACGACGCTTTGTCCTTGGGCGATGGTGGTCGCGTACTCGATGATGGCCGGCATCACCTTCCGGTCCTTGGTGGCAAGGTAGTACTCGCAGAGGAAGAGGTTACGGTAGCCCCATTCCCAGGCAAGGAGCCCAGAGGTGCGTCCCAAAAGGCTGAGCTCGACGGAGGGATTCCCCACTTGACGTGCGAGCTTCTCGACAGCCTTCTTGTATTTACGATCTCCCGTTGCGAGCAGAGCGAGGGCGTTCATCATGCCGTCGATGTTGCCCTTCATGTTCGCGGCGATGTGCTCGCAGGCTGCGTCGAGGATGCGCTCGGATTTCTTGCAGTCGAACGGGGCTGTGTCGGTGTACTCACCGAGGACGGGCAGCTTGAGCGTGACGGACTTCGTGTCGCCGTCGCGCCAGCGCAGGAGCTCTAGCTTGCCTTTGGCATCACGCGCTTCCGCCTTGGTGATCGCGTCGCCCAGCGCTTTCCGCGGATCCCTTTCGAACGGTTCCCCGTCGACGCCGAGGATCACATCACCGACTTCGAGCACGCGGTCAGCCGGAGAACCGGGAGCGACCACCGTAACGACGATCTGGCGCGCATCGAGCGTCTCGCGATTCCAGCCCCACATCCAACCGCGCGCACCCGTGGGACCAAGGTTCCAGTCATGTTTACCGTCCGTCGTGCCACCGCTTGTGAGGTCAGGGACGATGGGTTTGCCGCGCTGGAATGCGACGGCAGGTGAGGCGAGGACAAAGAGAACCAGCGCCGCTTGCGCCAAGCTCTGGGTCCAATGAGGGAGCAGGAGAGAGAAAGGCCAGCTCGGCAAGGAGTCACCTTTAAGTGTGAAGCGGGGGGAGGCGGTGGTCATGGAGTCTAGGCTCGGGGGCAAGGTGGACCGTGAGCCAGTTCACAGGTCTGCAACTTGCATCTGTAACTTACAGGGGTGCGCCCCCTCCCGGCTGCCCTGAGTGGCCTGCGGCGTCTATCGAGGTCTCGCGCCCAATGGGTTACATTCCAAGCGTCGAGGCAAGCGTGAGTTACGTGCCTGTTTCCTAAACCGGAGGTAGCGGGTTCGAGTCCTGCCGGACGCACCACCCCCAGCTTGGTGGGTAGTCCAAGTGAGAGCGAGAGGGAGGAGCCCCACCCAGCCCAAACCCGCGCCCCGCCTCTAGTAGTCCTTCTCTTCCGCTCCCATGCCCGAGCGATCAGGATCAACCGGGCGGGCGGGTGGCGTGTAGGCACCTTCGGTGCTTAGCTCTAGGAGCATCTGGTCGATGGCCTTGGTCAGTTGCGGATCGGCGCCGTCTTGCATGAGCGCGGGGTCGTCCAATACCTCTATGTCTGGGGCGACGCCGTAACCTTCGACGCCCCAGGTGCCGTCGAGTTCGAAGAAACCAAATGACGGGATGGCCAGGGTTCCACCGTCGATCAACTCTGGGCTGCCGGAGTAGCCCACTAGGCCGCCCCAGGTGCGCGTGCCGATCAGCTTGCCTAATCCGGCCTGACGGAATAGGTAGGGGAACATGTCTCCGCGATCCGCGGAGAGATCTGAGACTCAGTCGCCTGCTTCGGCCTCATTGGGTGGGCACGCGCTCTTCAGCCACGCCCGAGCCTCTGCGCGGAAGGGCATCTCGCGGAGCCCCCACGCGTCGGTGTGGTTGCGGTAGGGGAGCGGCCTGAAGGTGAGCTGGGTGTTAGAGACTCGTCCTCTGAGGTAGCTCTGCGCGCTCGCGACCGAGCCCTCGTGAGAGATCCACTGCGGTCGTTTGCCGAGGCGCTTGAGGCGTTCCAGGGCAGAGCTGCGGTCAGCGCCCTCGTAGGGCCAACTCGCTTGAACGCCATCGTAGTGAGAGTGGCAGAAGAAGGCGCTCCAGAGCTTGGCTATCTCGTCGTCGTGGAGGCCGATGAGGTTGCAAGCGATGGCGCCGCGAGAGAAGCCGGCGAGGAGGGTGCGCTTCGGGTCGCCGCCATACTCGGTCTGGATCCATTTCACCGTCGCGCGGCAATAGCGCTTGGTCTCCTCGACGTCTCCCCACCACTTCTTCGCGATCGACATCTTCCCCTCTGTCACCTCGATGAAGGGGAGAGAGACCCAGATGAGGAGTGGGTGGCGGCGGGCGAGGGAGGCGAATTCAGCTGGCAACCCCCCGGCCTTGCGCAGCTTGGGGCCCAGGCCCAGGTCTGGAAGCAAAGCTGCAGGGCACAGCTCACATGAGGATCAGGGCCACGGTGAGTGCCCCCATCTGTTGCTGGCGCAGGAGCAGATCAGCAGCATCCTCCGGGGTGCTACTCCTCAACATTTGGGACAACTGAAAGCTCCCCATGCGGCTCTTGAACATCTGCACCACCTGTTCCTGATCGGCTTGCTTGAGCTTCTGGATTTGTTCGTACTTGAACGAGGAAAGCGAGCCACCAATCTTGCGCCAGCGGCTGAGAAAGCGCCCACCCCAAGGCTGCTCGGGACCGCTTGGCAGTCTGGCGGTGAGGGTGTTGATTCGATCCTGAATGATGGCCAGTGCTAGCTGCTCAGGACTCTTGCCCTGGGCGTTGTCCAAGGCGCCGGACTGACCCAGCGCCGGTTGCTGGGCAAGCATCCTGAGCGTTCCGGTGAAATCGGCCCCGGACAGCTTGGAGAGTTCCAGCGCGTCCAAATCAGCCAGGTAGTTCTGCAGCATCGCCCAGGTCTCGGCGAAGAGCTTGCCGAAGGGGGCGTCGTTGTTCTCGGTCACATCGGTCATGGTCGGATTGGACTTGGCAGGCAGGCTGACGATCGGTTGGGGAGGATAGGAAGTACAAGGGGCCCCATCGTACACCCGAGCGAGACGCCGTGGCTCTTTCACTGCCCACCAGGCCCAAGCCCCCGGCGCTCTGGCCCCCAAACCGGCTGACTTCCCTCCCGCTCGCGCTTCGCGACCCATCGGAAGGTCCCCCGTAGCCGCAGCAGCTACACCTTCGGCCTGCGCCGACCTGAGGGCGGGCGCTACTAGGGCTTCGGCTCAGCTAGTGGCCGGACTGTCTAGAACGCAAAGTCCAGCTGCGGCGGTGGTCGTGCCGGAGCGACCTCCGGTGGGTCTACCGGGAGCTTCAGATGGAGGAGGATCCTGCGGATGTCCGGCGGATTGGTGATGAAGGCAATCAGCTTGCGCCTCCCGCCGCAGTGCGTGCAGTGCAGGACGTCGATCCTGAACACGCGGCGCATCAACGCAGACCAGCTGTAGGGGTCCGAACTTGGTGATGGGGGAGCGGGGGATGCGCGGGCTGCCTTGGATTCCGCTGCTGCCTTGTATTGCGCTAGGGCTTGCAAGGGAGGAGCCCCACCCAGCCCAAACCCGCGCCCCGCCTCTAGTAGTCCTTCTCTTCCGCTCCCATGCCCGAGCGATCAGGATCAACCGGGCGGGCGGGTGGCGTGTAGGCACCTTCGGTGCTTAGCTCTAGGAGCATCTGGTCGATGGCCTTGGTCAGTTGCGGATCGGCGCCGTCTTGCATGAGCGCGGGGTCGTCCAATACCTCTATGTCTGGGGCGACGCCGTAACCTTCGACGCCCCAGGTGCCGTCGAGTTCGAAGAAACCAAATGACGGGATGGCCAGGGTTCCACCGTCGATCAACTCTGGGCTGCCGGAGTAGCCCACTAGGCCGCCCCAGGTGCGCGTGCCGATCAGCTTGCCTAATCCGGCCTGACGGAATAGGTAGGGGAACATGTCTCCGCCGGAACCTGCGTCGCGGTTGATCAGCATGCACTTGGGGCCCTGGTGGCTGTCATGGGGAGTGGCCCAGCTCTTGCCCCAACGGCGACCCCAGTAGTTCGTGCGCGGACGGTTGAGGGCTTCGATCTCGCGGTTGGGGAAAGAGCCTCCGCCGTTCCAACGCTCGTCCACGATCAAGGCATCCAGGTGCGCTTGACCATAGAGTTGGCGGAAGAAGTCGTTGCGGCCGCGGGAGCCCGTGTCGGGCACGTAGATGTAACCCACGCGGCCCTCGGAGTCCTTCTCCACTGTGGCGCGGTTGGTCTCAATCCAGTTTCTGTAGCGCAAGTCACCCTCGCTCGTGAGAGTCTTGACCCGTACACGGCGCGCCTGGTCGTCCAGGATCGGTGCGCTCGAAACCGTCAGTTCGACGGCCTGGCCTCCCTTGCCCACGAAGGCGGCCCAGGGGTCGACGGAAGTATCCATCGGGATGCCGTCCACGGCCAAGAGGTAGTCGCCCTCGTGAACGTCCACTCCGGTCTTACTCAGGGGACCGCGAGCATCCGCGTCCCAGACCCCCCCTTCGATGATCTTGGCGATGCGGTAAGCACCGTCTTCCAAGGTGTAGTCACAACCCAAGAGGCCTACACCAACCCGCGGACCTCTCTCCATGGGACCACCGCTAACGTAGGTGTGCCCGCAGTTCAGCTCAGAGACGATCTCGCGCAGAACGTAGTCCACGTCATTGCGCGTCACGCAGAAGTCGATCATCGGGCGGTACGCATCGTGCACAGCCTTCCAATCGACACCGTGCATGTTCTCCGCATAGAAGTAGTCCCGGAACAGGCGCCAGGCATCCGTGTAGATTTGGGGCCACTCCTGACGCGCATCGATCCATGTATCCATGCCGTCGGTCTTGACTTTCTTGGGAGAGCTACCCTCTGCCGCCTTGCCAATGGACGGCGCACTGCCGCGCAGCAACAAGAGCTTCTTGCCATCGCTCGAGAGGCTGAAGCCTTCTCCGCCGGTGACGCTCTTCTCGGTTTGGTCGTCGTCAGTCAAGCCGTAGAGCTTGATGCCACCACCTTTGCCCTGTCGGCTGTAGAGCAATTGACCCTTATGGTTCACCGCCATGCTGCCGAAGCTACCCGCGCTAACCGGGAGTTGAAGGGCGCGTCGCTCGAAGCCCTCGATGTCAATCTCGACCACCTTTGCGGGTTCGTCTTCGTCCGGTTCATCGTCGGAGCTTGAGGGGGAGGCACGGTCGCAAGTCATGCTGGCGTTGCCATCAGGGCTGACGATGGTCCAGGAGAGGGAGCCATCCGAGAGCTTGCCCGTAAAGGACATCGCGATGCCTGTATCGGTGTGGATGTCCCCACTGCACTCACCGGACTCGAGGTCGAGGGTCCCCGTTATTGTGGCGGTTCCGAGCACGCTTGTAATGGTCCCGGAGATCACTCCGTCGCTCAGCGTGAGCCTCATCTTCACGTCGATGGGACCCATCTCAGGAACATCCAGATCACCAGACCATGCCCCGGAGACACCATCGTCGGCGGGCTCGTCCTCTTCTTCGTCGTCAGAGTCCGAATCTGAATCGGGGTCTTGCGGCTCGCCGTCATCCTCGTCGTTGCCCGGCTCCTCGCCATCTTCCTCGTCCTCCTCGCCCCAGGTCTCCTCATCGCTCTCTTCGGTCCAGGGGAATTCCACATCTTTGCGCAGGGGAACAGCCAAGAGGATCTGGGCATTCTCATACACGTAGTTGGAGTCAATCGCCGATCCGCGCTGACCATTGAAGTTGCGCACGCTGGCGAAGTAGAGGTAGTCCCCCTTGCGATCGAACACTGGATTCGAGTCGTCGAACATGTCGCTCGTCACACGCTCCAAGCTCCCCGAGTCCGTGTCATACAGCATGATCGAAGATCCAAGTGCGCTGGCACCGGGCGTGCTAAAAGTGAGCCACCGGGAGTCGTGGGACCAATTCAGCCCCACTCCCCATTCCGCCCTGCCGTGCTGATCCACCTGAGTGGTCGTGGCGGCCTCGATGTTGTGCAAGTAGATCGTCCCCGAGCGATCGCTGTACGCGATCTGCTCGGAGTTCGGCGACCAGACCGGCTGGTACTTGTAGCCTTCCGTGTTCTGGGTCAATTGGCGCGTCTCGCCGCGACCGTCGGATTGAGTCAGGGTCAACTCGTATTCACCGCTGGCGTCGGAAAAGTAAGCCACCCAACGCCCATCCGGACTCCAGGAAGGGTCGCGCTCCGCAACCCCATTCGAGTGGGTCAAGTTGCGGGGTTTGCCCTTATCCGCAGGCAAGGTCCAAATGTCACCGCGGGCCTCCACTGCCACGCGCTTGCCCGTGGACGAAAGACCGCCGGCGCTGATTGAATCGGATACATCCACCATGCGTGGGCGAATCGACTCGCGCGCACCGGGGATTTTCACCGACACCTGGCGGGTTTGACCGCTGCCAAGGTCCAGCAGAAACAGCCCAGAATTGTTTTGAAAGACGATCTCACCCTGGCCCTTGTCCCCTGGGCCAATTGCCGGCCACTTCACATCGAAATCGGTGAAGCTCGTGATTTGGCTGAACTCGTCGTTCTGCGCATCGAACTTCCAAACGTTGAGCCGTTGGTCACTTCCGCGATCCGACACGAAGTACAGGTCATCCCCATGCCACATGGGAATGCTATCGGTTCCCTCCCACGTGGTCACCCTGCGCGAGGTCTTGTCCTGCAAATCGAAGAGCCACACGTCCGTGGCTGTTCCCCCTAGATAGCGTTTCCAGCTCCTATTGTCCCGACTGTTTGGCGTGTAGGCCAACATGCGCCCATCGGCGCGGATGGTGCCGTTCGCACCATAAGGAATGGACACTTTGGTGGGCAGTCCACCCGTGGCGGGTACGGTGAACATTTCCGCTGCTCTACGCTGCCCCGTGAAGGCCGAGGTGGAAAACACCAACCGGCCGTCCGCAGTCCAGTCCGTGAACTGGTCGCGACCTAGGTGATGGGTCACTCGAAAAGGAATGCCCCCGTCCACGTTCATGGTGTACAGGTCGCTATCCCCTTCGTAGTTGCCGCTGAAAGCGATGGTCTTTCCGTCGGCACTAAAACGCGGGTTACGCTCGGCCCCCGCTGGGCTCGCCAAGGGAGTTGCCAAACCACCGGCACGGTCCACCAGCCAGAGATCATTGGCGTAGACGAACACAATCTGAGCTTGACTCACATCGGGGTAACGCAACATGCCGGCTTGGCCCACTTGGGCATACCCGGAGGAAGCGGCACAAAGGGTGATGACCAAGAGAGAGAGGAACGTCGATCGGTAGCGGATATTCATAGCAGTGCGGGCCCGGAGGGCAAGGTGGACCGTGAGTCCATTCAGGAGTCGCTAACTTACTGGGATACGCCCCCCGTCCGTTGCCCCTGGGTCGCCTGCGGTGTCTAACGCTGTTGCGCGCCCTTTACGCTACAATCCGAGCCTCGAGGAGAGGGCGCACTATGTGCCTGTTTCCTCGTCGCAAACCCGCTCCCCCGCCCAGGCTCCCGTAGCTCATCCTGATAGAGCGCCGGTTTTCTAAACCGGGGGTAGCAAGTTCGAGTCATGCCGGGCGCACCATTGCGCTGAATTCCAGTGTACCTCCTCCTCTTCAAGATCTTTCCACTCCTCACCCTGTGCCAGGCCGGGGGGGGCGGAGGGTTTGGGGGCGGAGGGTTTGGGGGAGGAAGCGGAGGGGGCTCTGGCGGCGGCGGCGGAGCCCTCGTCTACCTTTACATTCGACTCATGATTGAAGCCCCGGTAGTCGGGGTGCCTGTCACAATTGGGGTCGTGGTCTTCATGGCGTACAGCGCGAAGAAGACCAAGGAGATGCAGGAGCGCATGGTGATCCGCAGGGCGCGACGCATCTTGAAGCACCATGAACGCACCGTCACCTGGGATGAATTCGAGGCTCGGGATCCGGGCTTTGCGCGCGACATCTTCTTGAGGCGGGTCGAAGTGGCGTTCCACAAGGCCCAGGATGGATGGTGTGCCCAGGACCTGGAGGAGCTGGCACCCTTCGTGTCGGACGGGGTATTCGAGCGCTTTTCCGTTCAGATTGAGGAGCAGCGGCAGGAGGGCTGGCAGCAGGCCATGGATTCGGTTCGATTGGAGAGGCTGACGTTTATCCACGTCGAGGCGGGCTCGCCTTTCGACACGATTACAGTGCGTGTGCCCTTCAAGGCGCAGATTGCGAGAAGGTCCTTGGAAACGCAGGAACAGATTTCAGGTTCCTTGATCAAGAAGGAGTTCTTCGTGGAGTGTTGGACCTTCGTGCGCCGACGGGGCGTCAAGACCCTGAACGGGCCCGGGCTGATGGAGGGGCAGTGTCCCAATTGCGGAGCGCCCCTCAGCTTGAATCAATCGGCGAAGTGCGGCACCTGCAGTTGCCGGGCGCGCAGTGGCGAGTTCGACTGGGTGCTGACCGAGATCACCCAGGCGTCAGCCTGGAAACCGGAGTTAAGTGGAAGTGTCATCGGCCTCAAGGCGTTCCTGCTCAAGGACGAGGGCATGAGCGTTCAGTTGCTTGAGGATCGGGCCTCCTTGGCCTTCTGGCGCAAGGCGGCGGCGGACCGGCGGGCAGAGGTCGGCCCCTTGGTTTCTGTGTCGACTGCCCGCTTCTGCGACGAATATGAACAAGGCCTGCAGAAACCAAATAGGTCCTTTGCGGCCGACCGTGCGGTAGGTTCGGTGCGCACCCGGGGTCTGCTACGCGGAGAGCACCAGGACCACGCGCTTGTTGAGATCTGTTGGGATGGGGTGTTTGGCAGGAGCCGTGCGAGCTCACGGTTCGGAAAGCGCAGGCGATTGCGTCGCAACCTATTCCTCTTCGCGCGCAAGGCAGGAGTGCAGACGCCCGTCGTCGATAGTCTGACAACGGCCCACTGCAAGGAGTGCGGCGCTCACGATGAGGGCGGCACGGGGACTACATGTCCTTTCTGTGAGGCTCCTCGCCGTGGAGGTGACTCGACCTGGCTCTTGGACGAAGTGCTCACGGCAAGAACGAAACGGTTCTGGATTGACCGGCTGGACGAAGAATTCCAGCAGCACGAGAACAAAGCAGCTGGAGGACCATTCACACATTCGCCGCAAGATCTTCTGGCCTGGGCCACGGCGCTCGCCCAAGTAGATCACCCCATCTCCTCCAAGGAACGCCTAGCCTTGAAGAGGCTGGCACGTCGGGCAGGGCTCGAAGAAGGGGAGGTAGACGCTCTGCTGACTCAAGGCGGTGCGTTCACGCAGTCGGTTGAGTTTCCGAAGCACGAGCAGGCTGAGATTTGGCTTTCGGAATTGCTGCAAGTCGCCTGGGCTGATGGCAGGGTGTCCATAGCCGAACGCGTCCTGCTGGAACGCATGGCCAAACAATTGGGCATGACCCGCGCGAAATTCAGGCGTGCGCTGATCGGGGGTCGCAAGAAGCGTTATCAGTACTCACGCCGCGCCTTGTCTAAACAGAAGCGGGCTTCAAACCGGTAGCTCCCACACCTGCCGCAGGTTCAAGCCCCGCCGGCCCCCCATCACTCCGGGCTCGGCCAAAGATCGCGCCAGTTGGCACGGACCTTTTGTTCGCCCTTGGCCAATTGGCTCAGCACGGCGGGATCAAGAGTTAGGTTCTCCAGGGCGGTTTCCGAAAGCACCTGCCCGCAGGCTTCGATGATCGAGGAGGGGTCAAGGTCTTGATAGCGGAAGACTTCGTCGGGGCGACCGCACTTGCTGAATTTCCGCACGGCCAGGGTGCGACAGCGGACGCCGACTACGGAACCCACATTGTCGAGTAGGCCCGCTTCGCCGTCGCAGATGGCGACACAGGGGACGCGTCGGCCGGCTAGTCCGGCGATGGACTCGCGCGAGCTGCTGGCAGAAGCACTCAGGTGCAAGTCAGCGCTGACGCCCAGGGTGGTACGCAGGTGGAAATAGTCGTCTTGCTCACCCAGGATGCCAAGAAGCAACTCGGGCGAGGTGACCATGATGATGTCGGCAAAGATTCCGCGCTGCAGGAGTTCCTCAGACGCGGTCAATGCTTCGGTGACGAGCGATCCCATCACGAACAGCTTGACCACATTGTCTCCAGGCTCGTAGCCCTCTTGGCCGTAGCCGGTCTTGAGAATGTAGCCACCCGCCAAACAATGGGTACGGGTGCGAGCCAAGAGTTGCTCGTCCGACAGGCCGGTGGCGTCGTGGGCTCCGCGGAGGTTCTCAAGCAGGGCCTTTTGGGGGATCCCGCGCGTGACGCCTCGCACAAGCACGCCGCTGCGGCCCTTGTTGTCCCCCGCCAGCTGGCGGCGGATCGCGTCGGAAAGGACCCAGTCCATCTCCAATGCAAAGGTTGGCTCCCAGGTGATCAGGTTGGGCATCTGGATGTCGGACTTCCAGGAATGCTGGGCCCCTTCGGGCGAAAGGGTCACGCCCGATGGTGTGCCCATTAGGATGAACTCGGCCCCCCAATACACATTGTAGTAGAGCTGATCGAGGGCACGCTTGATGAAGAAGTCATAGACCGTCATCACTGGCACGAAAGGCAGCCCCACGAAGGCGCCCATCATTCCAAATGACCCCATGGCGCTCATTGCATTGGCCTCAGCAATCTCAAAGCGAATGTGGCGGGTCCAGGCTTCGGTCTGGGCCAACAACTCGGGGTGACGCACATTCAGTTCCAGTTCCTGCTCCACATCCCGGCGCTGCTCGCCGACTTCCCCGTAGACCCCGCCGTCCATCGAGGGCGAGATGTTGGTGGACGAACCCACATCCGGCGACATCGTCATCATGAATTGGGCTGCGGGAACCCAGCGCGCGTCCTCATCCTTGAGGGGGGTAAGTTCCGCCCCTTCAGCCAAGGGCTGGGCTCCGTGGGTTCCTATGCGCACAAGCTTGGCGGCGATCTGGCCCCACATCCATTGGGTATGAGCCATGGGAAAAAGCGCCATGTTGATGTCAAACGCCTCGGGCAAACCGCCCACCGCCTGAATCGCCTCTTGGGTGCGGACGCGGTTACGCGCCGCTAGATCCTCTTGACTTGTACGCGCTGCGCGGAAAATGTCCCGTCGGGCGGCCAAGAACTGGCCCTCTTCCGAGTCATCGGCAAAGCGCCGAAAGGGCCGGTCCCAGTCCAGGTCTGCGGCTTGCGCAATGCGCTGCACCTCCTCTTCTTTGGGCAGAGTCGAGTGGTTACCCGGATGAGCCAAGCACTCAAGGCCCCAACCCTTCAGGGTGTGCGCGACCACCAAGTAAGGTTCGGTAGACTCGGCCCGTGATGCGCGTAGGGCTGCAACAACCATTTCGTAGTCATGACCGCCCAAGTCCTGCATCATCCGCAAGATCTCGGCATCAGCGAGACCATTGACCAGAGCCTCGGATCCGGGACACTTTTCAATGAACGCTTGGCGAATGCGGCTCGGGTCGCCCTTGAGGACCAGCATCTGGAACTCGTAATCGCTAACCCCTGTCTCCAAAACTTCCCGCAGACAAGAACCACCCTCACGGGCAAAGATCTCTTCCCGGTAGCTACCGTGACGTAGTTGAATCACCTTCCACCCGTTGGCCTCCGCCGTCCGCGCGATGCGGTCACAGTCAGCCCCCTCCAGACCATGCTCATTGGGAATGCGCGTCCCATCCAGATTCTGGCGGTTGTAGTCAATGATCCAAGTCACATTGCCTAGTTGCCGCTCGGCAAAGTCAGGCATGGCCTCCAACAGGGAACCCTCGCGGAATTCCGAGTCGCCAATTAGGCTCCAAAAATGCGCGCCCTCGGGCACTTCCCAGCCGTGATCTACCGCATAACGATAGGCCAAGGCAAGGTAGCCAGAGCACACAGGGGGGATGCCCACGGTGCCCGAAGGAAGGAAGTTGTGGTGGTCCGGGTCCGACGCCGCGTGGTAGCTCTGGAACACATGGGGCTGTCCCTCCCCGGGGAACATGCGCAAACCGTGCATGACCTGCTCTGACTCCAAGTCGCTGAACCAATCATTGGAAGTGCTGGGCGCAAAGGCATCGACCTTGGCGTCGTGGCGCAAGAGACCAATCAGATGGTGCAGGGCATGGTCCACCGGACTGGCGTGGGGCTTGCAGCAGACAAAGTCCGCAGGCTCGCGCACATCCAAGTGCAAGGCGGCCAAGAGATGCATGGAGCTGGCACAACTAGCGGGGTGGCCACCCACCTTCGGGTCGCCAGGGCGCTTTGATTCACGGGTGTTAGCCACATGAATCATGGTCACAAGCTGAGAGAAGGCGCGCGCAACAATGCGTTCCTGTACAGAGGGTGTGGCTTGGGGAGACATGATCAAGAGTGATATTTTGAGGAGAACATGGTACGAGGATCAGGGCCGTTGGAGGGGGGGCGACATCCCCGAATCCCCCCCACGGCAAGGAAGGCTTCGATTCACCCGAAGAACTGGAAGGCCCCGCCGCCGCCGGCTCTCGCCCCTTCGTCAAATTCGGGCAGCCCGGCGATTTCTAAAACGCCCACCCCAAGCCCCACCAGGCGCGTAACTGTGCCCCGGCCAAGGCCAGGCTCGAAGCCGCCCGC
>CALEMP010000170.1 GCA_937910685.1 uncultured bacterium | reverse complement strand
GCCTGTACCTCCTGCGGGTGCTTTACTCCGAGCCGATCCTCTCCATGACCTTCTCCGATCATCAAACCACATCCACCGGCTTTGGACCGCGTGCCGTCACTTGGTCCCTTCTGGGCCTCTTGGCCCTGGCCGTTGCCGGTGCAGGCCCCCGTCCCCAGGACGATCCGGGCCCTGATCCGGGCCCTGATCCGGGTACCGAAGCCCAGATCATCCCCAGCCTCAGCGCCGGGGTGACAGGGGATTCCAACGACCGCATGATTGCGGTCACTGGAATGGACCTGACTGGTTCCAGTGTTCTCTACTTGGTGGACACGATCACCGGTCAACTTTGCGTTTACCAGGCATCCGGTGGCTCCAAGTCCACCCGTGGCGTGCGCCTAGTCGGTGCGCGTAATATCTCCCTGGACCTGCGTTTGGACGGATTCAACGACAAGACAGAATCCAAGGGGCGCCCCATGCCCTTCAAGGTTCTGGAAAAAATGTTCAGCGACGAAGGGTTGTCCGAAAAGGACTGATCTTCGTCATACATCGACCCTTATTGATTGCGCGGCCCCTGATTAAGCCGCTCCCCCTCACTTAACCCACAACCCCCTGCACGCCGCAGGGGACCTATTTCAAGGAGCCCCCCCGTGTCCGACGAGTTCATCAGTTTCGACAAAGCCCTCGACGACTTGCGCCTCAAAGAAGAGGAGCTCAAGCGCCTGGTATCCGAAGGCGAAATCCGCGCCTTCCGTAAGGGCGAAACCATGAAACTACGTCAAAGCGACGTGGACGCCCTGCGAATGGAGCTGGGCGGCGAAGTGGTTGACCTAGGCGACGCCGACGAAGAGTTGGTCTTTGAGGACGACGACCTCGAAGGGGACAGTGGCATGGCGACCCAAGAGATCAGCAACATCGACACCCTTCTTGAGGAAGAGATCGAGGATGTGGGCGAGATCGAGTTGGACGACGAGATGGAAGAGGACGAGCAGATCGAAGATCTGCCCGCTGCCGCTGCCATAGAGGAAGAAGAAGAGGAAATGCACCCTGCCCTGCTGGGCGCGGTGCTGGTTTCCGTGGGCCTGATGGTCCTCTTCGGTGCGGTGGCCATGTCCTTGGCCTCCGGCAGCGTGTCCGGCACGGCTGAGGCCGTTGGCGGTATCTTCGGCGTCAAGTTCTAGGGCCATTTGGGCTCGGATGGCCCCTGGGCGGGACCTGTTTGCTGGCGATAGGGCTTTTGAGTCCCTTCGTGGCCCTTTCAGCCCGTGGGGATGGTCTATTTGGGCTGATCCTCTCAACTGCTGGTGAGAGGCCCGTTTCCCGGGCCTCGATTCTGTAGATCGGGACCCACCTCGACGCTTCTTCTGAGAAAGTCGGGCTCAGGCTGGGACTCGCCTGTTTCGATTCCTACACTCGCATGGGTAACGCGGTCGGCACCACGGGCCGTGTTTCCCCCTTGCTCCTAGGTCGGAGTTCGGGGCCGCATGAGGGGAGGACAGGTTCCGTGCCGACTTGTTCTGCGAGGCGACTTTGGTCGTCACAATTAACAAAAGGATTCGAACAATACGATGATCCAGCAACGTACACCGCGCATGAGCCGCATCGCCCTTCTGGGCCTGGCTGCACTCTTTTCACCCGTCCTCTCTTCTTGCGTCGTAAGCCAAGAGCAATACAACAAGGCCACCAGCTTGGCTGAAATGTATCAGGACCAAGTGCACGGCCTTGAGAATGAGAACCAACTGCTGATGGCCGAGAACAACCGTCTCATGACGGAATCCCAGGACGCCTACACTCGTGGCCTGCAGGAAGCAGGTTACGACAAGGACGCCCAGGGCCGCATTGATGAGCTCCAGGCACGCATCGAAGATCTTGGTCGTCCCATGGGCGACATCGAGACCTTCCGGGTGGATGGTGGCTATGTGACCATGATTCGCGACGACCTGCTCTTTGCCTCCGGGTCCGCTGACTTGAACCAAAAGGGCATCGATGCCCTCAATAAGGTGGCCCTCGATATCAAGGCTTCGCCCCATGGGCAGATTCAGGTTCGTGGGCACACGGACTCTGACCCCATTAAAAAGCCCTCTACCTTGAAGTCGTTCCCCAAGGGGAATATCCAACTTTCCGCTGAACGGGCGGTCTCGGTTGCGGTGCTGATGCTGAAGCAGAAGGGTCTTTCGGGTAAGGACTTGCTCGTCTTGGGCTTTGGCTCTCACCAGCCTCTGCGTCCGAACAACAGTGCCGAAAACAAGCGCCTCAACCGTCGCGTCGAGATTTTTGTCGCCGACGCTGGGGAGTGATCCCATCAGCGCCTGCCTCTGATCCTATGATCGGGCGTATGCGTCGTACCCACACCCGTTGCTCTGGGGAGGAACAGACCTTGTCCCACCCCTTGAGCCAGCCCTCCACCCCGTCCCGGTCTTTGCAGGCCGGGGCGGGGTGGATGGCATTGCTGACTGGGTTGAGTTGCTTGGGTGCGTGCTCTCCCCCGGCAAGCGATGCCAAGAACCTCTTAACCATCGAACGATTAGCATTCGTTCCCGCGGGAGCTCACAACCTGTGGCAGGTGGGAATTGTCGCCGCGGGCGGAGACCCGGAAGGTGGTGACGGCCTGTTGGTAGATCTGTTTGAGGTCACTTGGCGCGAGTGGTTGGCGGCGGGCATGGATGTTCCACTGGGTGGCTGGGACCAATGGGCCGGGCCCCAAGGGGCCCAAGGGCATTTGCCTGCGGTGGGCATGGATCGGGCGGAAGCCTTGGAATTCGCCCGCTTGGAGCAAATGCGTTTGCCCACCGTAGCCGAGTGGTTTTGGTGCGCCAGTGGTTCGCGGGGGCAGCCCCATCCCTATGGTCCCCGGGGTATGGCTTCCGCGGCGAACACTCTTGAGGTAGGGCTTGGCCGTTCCGTGGCGGTGGGGACCTTTGCATCCGGGCGCACCCCCGGTTCCCAGTTGCTCGACCTAGAGGGCAACGTGTGGGAATGGTGTCTCGATCAACCGCCCGAAGGGGTGGCGCTCCTGGGCGGAGGCGAAGGGCACTTGGCCTGTGCAGTGGGGGGATCTTTCTTGGAAACCACCCAGAGTTTGCACGGGGAACAGGGGATCTTGGCCCGTGGCCTCGATCCACGCCACCGGGCGGTGGATCTGGGCTTGCGCCGGGTTTGTTCTGCACGGCGTTGGCTCTTGGAGCATGGGGATGACTTTTCAGATCCCCGTTTTGAAGCTCGAGTGCGCGGCGTGGGCAAGCGATGGGGGAGTCCAGCAGTGGAAATGCTGCGTGGGCTTGAAGAGGTAGCCAGTGGGACCTTGGGGTTCACTTGGCTCCGTGCGGGAGCAGAACAATGAGCGAGCGCCCGGCCCGCCCGCCCTGGAGCGAGTTCAAGAGCGCCCTGGATGGCGCGGGGTTTCATCCCTCCCGGCGACTCGGGCAGAACTTTCTCCTGGACGAAAATATAGCCCGCGCGATCGTGGCGGACGCGGGGATTGTGGAGGGGGACCGGGTCTTGGAAATCGGACCTGGCCTCGGTTTTCTTTCCGTGCACTTGGCCCATGTGGGGGCGCGCCTCGCTTGCATCGAAGTGGACACGCGACTTGCTCCTATCGCGGCGGAGTTTTTGGCTTCCTATCCCGATGCGCAGGTTATTTTGGCTGACGCCTTGGCGGGGAAGCACAAGCTTGGGCCCGAGCTGCTGGCGCAAGTGCCCGCCGAAGGGGACTGGCACTTGGTCGCGAATCTGCCCTATTCGATTTCCGGGCCGGTGCTGGCCTTGATCGCGCAACTTCCAAACCCGCCTCGCAGCCTGACGGTCCTGGTGCAAACCGAGGTCGCCGGGCGCTTGGCGGCGGAGGGGGGCAGTGCGACCTTCGGTCCCCTGTCCGTGGCGGTGCAGTTGGCGTACCGCATGCGCTCGGGGAGGCGCGTGTCCCCGGAGGCCTTCACCCCGCGACCTAAGGTGGAGAGTCGCTTGGCCCACGGAGAGCTACGTTCACCCCTCTTGCCCCATGGGGCCAGGCTCGAAGTGCGCGACTTGGCTGCTAGCTTGCTCCAGCGCCGGCGGCAGGTCTTGCGGCGGGTCTTGGGGGATCATTTGGGCGATCGTGAGATTTCTTACACAGTATTGGAACAGGCGGGACTGGACCCCGGACTGCGGGTCGGGCAGGTGACTCTGGAGGGTTGGGAGGCCCTCGCCCGGGGCATTAACCCCGCCCTGGGCATCCCAGAGGGCCCTACAACCTAAACTCTTGGATTTATGGTAGGCCCACGGACCCTCTTGAGGGCTGTCTGACGGATAGGGAGCGGGCCGATCACGGTCTCAACCTCAAGTGAATCTTCCTCTAGCACTTACCTCCCCCCTTTCAGTGGGCTATCCTTGCGTGAACTGGGAAAGTGTTTGCTGTCCTCCAAAAGTAAGGGTTGTCTCCCTCTAGACCCCTCAAACCAGCCGGAGCAAACACATCAGGCCCCGTTCGTCATCGAACTTTCCTTACAACCTCAGTTGGGTTTCAGCGCGACGTAGCTGGCTCCAGACTCATCGCGCAGTCGGAGACACGTCCGGAACCACGACACTCCTATTAGGTGCCCACCTTTTTGGAGTTGAATCACTGAATCCTGTCCCCATGACCGGTTTTCTGAGTATTTGCAGTGCTGTGTTCGGTGCCTTCCGAATTCGAACCACATCCCTCCTAACGAACTCCAGCCATCGGGCGCTTCCCGGCCCCTCAGCAGTCTCCGCCGTTCCCCCGGCCTAAAAATGTCCCCCGACCCCGACTTCAAACGCGCCCTCGAAGAGATCAAGGCTCGGCTCACGCCGGAAGCCATGATCCGTGAGTGGGGCAAGGAGCCTGTTCAGCGCTCCAACCGTTTGTGGGCCACTTGCCCATTGCACGAGGAAGGCACCCCTTCCTTTGCGATCGGTCCGGACCCGGGGCTTTGGTATTGCTTTGGATCGTGCAGCAAGGGCGGTGACCTTTTCGATCTAATTTGCGCGCGACTGGGGATTTCGTTCATCGAAGCGGTGGAGTTCGCTGCCCAGCGAACGGGCGTGGATTTGCCCAAGAAGCGTGGCCCCGAGAACAAACGCGAAGAGCCTGGCCTGAAACTCCTGGCCCATGCGGAACGCATTTACCGCGATGGTCTCAAGGGCGCCAATGGCCGCGCTGCCCGGGAATACCTGACAAGTCGCGGATTTGAAGCAACCACCATTGAGGCCTTTGGAATCGGTTACGCGCCCCCCAGTCATGGAGCCGGCGGCAATCCGATCAGCGCCCTGACCCAGGGCAAGGGTGGTGCGCCAGTGGAGTTGGCCGAGTCCGTGGGGCTCGTGCGCATTGGGGATCGGGATGGCCGGCCCTATGACTTCTTTCGACATCGATTGATGATTCCCATTCGGGACGAGCGTGGCCGCACGGTGGGATTCGGCGGTCGCATCATGCCCGGGGAAGAGGGGCCAAAATATGTCAACACGCCGGAAACCCCATGGTTCAAGAAGGGCCGGGTGATCTATGGCTTCGACCGTGCATTGCCCCACGCCCAACGGAACAAGCAGTTGATCTTGGTGGAGGGCTACACCGATGTGATGGCTCTGCACCAGGGCGGCATTCTGCACGGGGCGGCTGTACTGGGAACGGCGACCACCGAGGCCCATGCGCGACTGGTGCGGCGTTCCGGTGCCCAACAGGTCCAGTTGCTGTTCGATGGGGACGATGCTGGGCGCAAGGCCGCCCACAAGGCACTCAAGGGACTGCTTTCCTTGGACACAGAGATCTTCGTGGTGCCCCTCGATGACGGGCAAGATCCAGCGGACATTTTGGCCACCGAAGGGGCTGCGGGCATGACCTCGCGGCTTGAGATGGGTCAGCCCTGGCTCGAATTCATGATCGGTGGCTTGAAGCCCCTTTCTGGCTCCGAGCGTGTGCGGGGGATCTCGGAAATGTTCGAAATGGTGGCCGCCCTTTCCGGTGGCTTGCTCCAAGACGAGGCTTTGAAGGGAATGGCCGCGGGGCTCGATACGCCCCTCGACGTGTTACGAACCGAGTACAAGGGGCGCAAGGGAGCCAGTTCGCGGGTCTCCAGCACCCAGAAGGACGTGGTGATTCCCGCCATGGAGCCCTCCCAGTCCAATTCCCAGGAGTCTCCCAGCGGTAGCGGAGTGTTCAGCTCGAAGGAAGCTCGCTCCCATGAGCGGATGGAGAAACGCTCCCGGCATGCCCTCGCAGCCCTCTTCAGCGCAGTGCTCAATGATCCAGGCCTCTTCCCCAGGGTGCGCGAGACCCTTGATGGTGAGTTGTCCAGCGAGGACTCAGGCCGCCCCCTCTTCGAGGCGATGGCCAAGCTTTGGGACAATGATGAAGACCCCAGCCTGAAATTGGTCTTGGATGAACTGGGTGATCAGCCCATAAGAAGTCGTGTGGCAGGGCTGATGCAAACTCTGGAAGGGGAAGAGGACTTGTCGCAGCGCACCTGCGAGGTCTTGGATGAAATTAAATATTGCCGGAACGAGCAGGAAATCCTGAAGGTCAACGGCCGCATCCGCGTACAGCAAGAACTCTGCGCAGAAACCCAACCAGAAGATATTCGCCTCCAGGCCGAGGAGACCCTCAAGTCTCTTCGCGGAAATCTCATGCTACTACTCAGCCTGCGTGTACCAGGCGGAGACCGCCTCGTCGACGCTCCCTAAAAGATCACTTCACAGAACTCTCTACCAGTAAGACCACGGAAAGCCCCAAACCGGTGTAACGTTGCCCCCCAACGCGCATCACCCCCAAAAAACCATGACTGATAAAACAGAAGAAATCATCAAAACTCTCGTTCACGAGGGCAAGCGCAAAGGCTTTCTTACCTTTGCAGAGATGAACACCCTGCTCGAAGATCAATTCGTGCCCCCGGACAAGATGGACCAACTGTTCATCGGTCTCGAGGACGCGGGCATTGATGTGCTCGACGACGATCCTGACGAGGGGACGCCCACCGCGGCGGTGACGAGTGCAACCACCACTCCGGTGACTCCTAAGCCTCTTACTCCGGTGGCCCCCGCAGCGGTCGAGAAGATCGACGATCCGGTGCGCATGTACCTGACCCAGATGGGGGAGATCCCCCTCTTGACCCGCGAGCAAGAGATCTCCTTGGCTAAGGCCATCGAGGTTACCCGCAAGCGCTTCCGCAAGAAGTGTATGGGTTCTGGCGTGGCCATGACCGCTTCCATCGACACCCTGCACCAGGTGCAGCACAGTGAATTGGCATTTGATCGTACCCTCAAGGTCAATCCCAATCCCAAGCCGGATGATGATCCCAAGATCGTCGAGACCCTGGGTAAGCCGTTTCTAGCCAAGCGTCTGCCGGTCAACGTGAGCACCATCGAGAATCTGATGGAACGCCTGCGCGACACCTATCGGCCTCTGATCGGTGGCCACATCCAGGGTGCCGAGCGTTCCGAGATCATCACTAAGGTTCAGAACATCCGTCGCAAGCTGATCATTTTGATCGAGGAATGCCACCTGCAGATTAAGAAGGTGCGTCCCTACGAGTTCCTTCTGGAGGATCACTGGCGTGACATGCGCGCAGTGGAGCGCAAGCTGGACACAGCTCGACGCAACCTTGCTCAAGACGGAGACTCGGCCCAATTTGATGAGCTGCAAGGGGAAATGGACCGCCTGGAAGAGGCAGCGGGCGAGCCCATCGACCGTCTGCGTCGTCGGCTTGACCAGGTCACCTTGCACTATGAAGAGTACGAGGAAGCCAAGCGCTTGCTTTCCAGCGGCAACCTGCGTCTGGTGGTTTCGATCGCCAAGAAGTACCGCAACCGTGGACTGTCTTTCTTGGACCTGATCCAAGAGGGCAACACCGGTCTCATGAAGGCTGTGGAGAAGTACGAGTACCGTCGTGGTTACAAGTTCTCGACCTACGCCACTTGGTGGATCCGTCAAGCGATTACCCGCTCGATTGCCGACCAAGCACGCACGATTCGTATTCCTGTGCACATGATTGAAACCATGAGCAAGTTGCGCAACGTGACCAAGCGACTGGTTCAAGAGAAGGGGCGTGCCCCGTCTGTGGAAGAGGTCGCCGAGGCCACCGGCATTACGGTGGACGAAGCCAAGCGCGTGATGAAAATCAGCAAGCATCCGATCAGCCTTGACCGACCGATTGGCGAGTCCGACGACAGCTACTTTGGTGACTTCATCGAGGATGAAACCGCCGAGAGTCCCCTGGAGGCCGCGGGCAAGGAAATGCTCAAGGAGCGTATTGACGATGTGCTTGGCACCTTGACCTTCCGCGAACGTGAGATCATCAAGCTGCGCTATGGCATCGGTGATGGGTACACCTACACCTTGGAAGAGGTTGGACGGATCTTCCGCGTGACCCGCGAACGGGTGCGCCAGATCGAGGCCAAGGCCGTGCGTAAACTGCGCCACCCGGTGCGGGCCCGTCAGTTGGCGAGCTTCCTCGAGGGAGTTTCTGTGGACGATGAGGAAGGGGATCCCCGGGACCTTTGAGTCAGTGACATTCCCGAACCTGGGGAGCTGTTGCCCCCGGGAAGTTGATTGAGCCGCGCGCCGGCCCCAGATCCTGGGGGCGGCGCGCGGCGCTTTTGTGGCCTTGAGCCCATGGGGGATGGGCTCGGGCTGGGGCCTACCTTGGGGAGTGTCCCTCGGATCCGGTAGCGGAACCCGCTGAGGGAGATTGGGCGGCAGGGCGGCAGAGGGGCATGGGAGCAGGGCCCGGCGAGATATCTTCCCCAAGTGGACTAGGAAACCCAACTCTCCATTGCGCCTCCCGGGGGCCGTCACTAAACTGCCCGCCCCAAATCTCGGCCCATCCAACATGAATCAAACGCTTCAGGCGCTCCTCTCTCTCCAAGACACCGACCGGCAGATCTACCGGGTACGGGCGGAGTTACAGCGCCTTCCAGAGGAACTCAGGGCTCGGCATACCAAGCTCAGCGACATGGTGACCCTCGCCCACAAGTGCCGCGCGGCTTCCCAGCATCTGCGGTCCCAGGTCAAGGAGATCGAGGACTCGGTGACGGTCCAGCGCATTCGCCAGCGTAAGCTCGAGAAGGAATGCAACTCAGAGGGGGTCGATGCGGCTCTCTTGGCTGCTTACCAACACGAGATTCGTACGGTCAAGTACACGGTTTCCGATGCGGAGGATGAGGGCCTGGCCCTCTTGGCCCAGGCAGACGAGAAGCAGGCACAGGCGGAAGAAGTTGAGGCTACTGTGATAGCTGAACGTCCGGACTTCGACGCTCTCTCCGAGGCGGTCAGGACCGAAATGGCCGAAGCTGCAGCTAGGCTCGAAGCCCTTGATGCCCAGCGCATCAGCCTGCAGTCCGACACCATTCCTGACGCTCAGTTGACCCTCTATAAGGGGCTCTTGGAACGTCGGCAGGGCGAGGCCCTCGCCGAGTTGGATGAGCTGGTTTGCCAGTGTTGCTTCGTGAAGATCCCACGCAACCTCTATGTGCGTCTCGCGCGCGGCGTGGATTTAGTGCAGTGCCCCAGTTGCACTCGCATTCTCTACACACGCTGAGACGCTGGATTGCCCCAAGCGACTGGGCTCTTTGCCCGGGTTTGCTTAGAAGCCGTAGCGCCAGCCCAAGGCATAGGTCAGGGATGTGCCTAGGCCAAACCCGTCAACGTCATCGTGCAGGGGAACACCAACCTCTAGGGCGAAGCGATTGCCACGGGTACCCACATAGTTGAGTCCGCCGAAGAGTTGGATCAGGGTGCCTCCAGCATTTTCGGGGTCGTGCAGGTTGGAAAGGCTCGAGTCGATTGCGCTTTCGCTTCCAACGATTCCGTTGGAGTGATGACCTTCAATGCGCAAGGAGATACTCATGTCGCGATCGATGCGGTGGGCAGCCCATGCCCCGACTTCTAGTTCGTTGCCTCGGTTCCATGAGGAGCCCCCCTCACGTACGCGTAGAACGTATTGGCCCCCATAGCCCCAGGACCAGTCATCCGTGTGTCCCAGCCAGTGGGCCTGGGGGATCAAACTCCAAGCGCCGCTTCCCGGCTGCAGGGTGTAGGGCAATTGTCCATCGGTCTCGTCAGGGTTGGCGCCTGTGGAGTTGGTGGAGCCTGTGGGCAGGCCAATGCTCATGCCATAGGAGTGAAGGCCCCCCTTGATCCGAGCTTCGCTCCAAGTGGCGCCGAACTCCAAGTCCCCAAGGCCGTTGGTACGCATACGCGTTCGGTCCCCCGAGGGGCCCAGCACGTCCGCCCGGGAGTCCCGGTAGGGCACGGTGAACTGCACCTCCAAGCCCTCTTCCAATTCGAAGTGGAAGGAGAAATGGTGTTCTTCCACCCGGGCAGAAGTGGCGGCAAAGGTATAGCCTTGGTCGGTGACCTCGCCGATGGTGGCCTCCTTGCTGCCTGTTCTGGGTGTGCTGAAGTTGTGGCTCTCCCAGGTCCAGGCCATTGTCATCTCGCCGGATGCGGCCATGGTTGCTCCCAACAGGCCAACCGGAGGCTCTTCATCCGGACGCAGGTAGGCACCATCGTCGAGGGACTCGAGCAGTTCCTGAGGTTGTGCGTGGAGCGTGGCACTTGCGCCTATCAAGAGGGCCAAGGGCAGGAGGGTGAGCTGGGTCTTGGGGAGGGGTAGGTACATGGTTTGGGGCGCGGAGATCTTCCTTGCTCTTGCTGTCTAGGATAAACAGATCCCCGGTGATGCACCTAGAGTGAAGGTGGAAAGCGAGGTCGGGGCGTTTGAACTGTGCCGCCGGAGCGACCCCTTGCGCCCCTCGCACGCATTTCCTCCGATCCAAGAACCTCAGGGCTGGGTGCCCTGGTGCTGGAGCAGCGCGTCGGATCCCCCCGCATAGGCGCTTCCCTGGCGTGTTCCCCGCTTGGATAAAACTTCTGTCAAGCGCTCGCGGATCGCGGTCTTGTGCACCCCGAATTGCGGGGCGATCAGTTTCTCTGGCGGGGCTTCTCCGGTCATCCGGTGCACCACTTGGTCGGGGTGCAGGCGTTCGATAAAGTCAGCAGCCCATTCGAGATAGGTTTCTAGCTCAAGGACTTCGAGGTTTCCCTCCCGCCAGTCATGGGCCATCCTGGTTTTTTCGAGAACCATTAGGTGGTGAAGCTTAACCCCCGCACAACCCGCTTGGGCCAAGGCCTCGGCGGTGGCCCGTGCGCCCTCACGCCCATCCCCGGGCAAGCCCAGAATCGCGTGTCCCACAGTGGAGAGCCCCGCCTGATGGGCACGTTTTACCGCATCAAAAAACTCATCGAGGGTGTGCAGGCGATTGATGTCGAGGAGTACTTGGTCATTGGCGCTTTCAAGGCCTAACTCTAGCCAGACCGGTACGCGCTTGGATAATTTGGCCAGCAACTGCAAGGCCTCGTCGGTCAAGCAGTCCGGGCGGGTGGCCACAGATACGCAGCGCACCGGCCCGCCTAGGTAGGGCTCCACCGCGCCGAGCAATTCACCCAGGCGATTGATGTCCCCATAGGTGTTGCTATAGCTCTGCAGGTAGGCGATCGCACCCACGGCCTGCCCTCTTTTTTCCCGGCGTGCAATGCGCTTGAGTCCCGTCGCAAGTTGCTCGGCTACGTCTTCTCCGGTGCGTAGGGCGCCGGTACCAGAGCCCTCCACATCGCAATAGGTGCAGCCCCCAAATCCCCGGGTCCCGTCTCGGTTGGGGCAGGTGGATCCGGCGTCGAGGGCGACCCGATAGATCGGTTGCCCAAAGGTTTCCCTCAGCCAGGGGGCCAGGGAGCGGAAACGTAGATCTGGGTTCATGGGGCTATCCTACGCTGAAGAGGCGATGCTCCGGTCACCTGCGCGTCTAGGAGTGGTATAACCTGACATCTTCCCATGCAGGCCGCCTCAGAATCACAGCCCTCGGGCCAGAAACCCCAGCCCATTGGGGAAGTCCTGATTGAAGCCAAGGGCCTCTGCAAGAGCTTTGGCCCTGTGGTTGCCGTAGATCAGGTTTCGTTCCAGGTACGCCGGGGCGAGTTGGTGGGTTTCTTGGGTCCCAACGGGGCGGGCAAGAGCACCACCATGCGCATGCTCACCGGCTACCTGAATCCCGATGGGGGCGAGGCCACCCTGGGGGGGATTCCGGCCAGCAAAGTGGAGGCCCGCAGGATCCTGGGCTATCTGCCGGAGCACACACCCCTGCACCGGGAAATGCGCGTGGACCGTTTTCTTGGGCTGGTGGCCACCCTGCGTGGCATGAGGGGCGCACCCCGCAAGGACGCCATGGCCCGAGTGTTGGACTCCTGTGATCTGGACGGCTACGAGACCCGGCGCATCCACACGCTCTCTAAGGGCTATCGCCAACGGGTGGGCCTTGCCCAAGCACTGATTAGCGATCCCTATGTGCTCGTGTTGGACGAACCCACCAGCGGGCTCGACCCCCGGGAAATTGTGCGCGTGCGAGACTTAGTGGCGCGCCTTGCCAAGGACAAGACCGTTTTGGTTTCGACCCATGTGCTTCCAGAGGTGGAAGATGTCTGCCAAAGGGTATTGATCATCGCCGGTGGGCGGCTGGTGGCGGACGGGAAGCCCGAGGCCCTCGCGGGAAGCGTGGGCAAGCGTTTGGTCTTCGAGGTCAACGGTGCGGGGGATTCCGCTAGCCTGACCGAGACCCTCTTGGCCCTTGATGGAGTGGAGCAGGTCGCCCAAGTCGACCCCTTGCGCGGGGGAGAGCTGCGCCTTGAAGTTCGGGTTTGCGATCCTCTCTTGGTGCTCGAACCCCTCCGCGCAGTCTTGCTCCAAACCGGTGCTACCCTTTTGGAACTGCGCCACGAACTCCCCACCCTTGAGCAGGTGTTCATGGAACACACTGCCGGTGTCCGGGAGGGCAAGCCATGAGGCAGGTACTCGCTATCACGGGCCGGGAATTACGCGCGGCTTTTGAATCACCCGTGGCCTACGCCACGATCTTGATCTTTGTGCTCGTGTCCGCCGGGCTGTTCTATCTGGTGGGCATGCCCATCGGCGGAATGCCCCTGCCGTCCCTTTGGGAAGGGGGCGAGGCCAGCTTGGTGGTGCTTCTTGCCTGGATGCCCCTGTCCCTGGGGCTCTTGGTTCCCGCCCTTTGCATGGGGTCATGGACTGAGGAGCGCCGAGCGGGCACCGAAGAGTTGTTCTTGACCTTCCCCCTGCGCGCCAGCCAGTTGGTCCTGGGCAAGTTCTTGGCGCACACGGTGATCGTTAGCCTGCTGCTGCTCTTGACCGTGCTGCCCATCGCTTGGACCGTCGAAACATTGGGGGACCTGGACCGGGGAACCGCCTTGGTGGGGCTCTTGGGGGCCATGTTGCTGGGCGCCGCCTATGTGTCCCTGGCCCTCTTGGTGAGCGCTTGCGCCACCGATCCACTGGTGGCGTTTTTGCTTTCGGCCCTGTTGTTGTTGGGACTTTGGCTGGTGCGCATGGTGGTGGAATTGTTCCCCGCGGACTTGGCCGAGAGCATCGACGGCTTGACCCCCGGCGCCCACTTCATGGGCAGTGCAGTGCGCGGAGTCTTGGACGGAGGAGACTTGATCTACGGACTCACCTTGATTTGTGCGGCGCTGTTACTGAACACCTGGGTGGTGGAGGGGAGGCGCGAGCGATGAGTGCTGAATCCATACAACTGAGGTCCAAGCAACGGGGACGTGGGGCTCTTTGGTTGAGCGCCCTCTTGGTCTTCGGCATTTTCGTCGAGGTCAACCGCGTGGTCGACCATTGGGATCTGCCCCGAAGGGATCTCTCCGAGGACGGCCTCTTCCAGGTCAGTTCGGCCACCAAATCCGTGCTCGGGCGCTTGGAGGATACCCTTGCGGTGCACGGGTTCTTCACCAAGGAAATCGAGTCCGGCCGCGCCGCCATTGAGCGCGCCCAGGTGGAAGGTCAACTGGAAGAGTATTTGGCCTTGGCCGGGGGCAAGATGGTGTTGGATGTGCGCGACCCGGCGGTCTCCAGCCAGGCAGCCCTTGACGCAAAAACCCACGGCTTGCAGGCGCGCCCTGTGCAGGCGGCCCATGGCACATCGGTCTCGCGCCAAATGGTCTATCGCAGTTTGCTGTTGCGTTATCGCGGGCGTACGGAGCGAGTGGAATGGGCGGACCCATGGTCCTTGGAAGTGGATTTTGTGGCAGCGGTTGCACGCATGTTGCGAGATCACCGCCCGCGCATCGCCTGGGTGGGCGAGACCTTTGACACAGATCCAAAAATGAGCTGGCAGTTGGGGTCCAACCATTCCCTGCGGCAAGCCCTCTCCCGGCGGTTCGATCTGGTTCAGGTGAGTACAGCCAGCCTGGAGGCGGGGGAGCCCGTCCCCCCTGGCTGCGACTTGGTGGTGCTCATGCGCCCGACAAAACTGCATCCCC
The DNA here is from genome assembly GCA_937910685.1 of uncultured bacterium. Taxonomy (GTDB): domain Bacteria; phylum Planctomycetota; class UBA1135; order UBA1135. The sequence goes on along the minus strand of CALEMP010000170.1, from coordinate 183 downwards.
GGGCGGTCTTCGAATTGGAACAGTCCCTTCAGAGGGGCAAGCCCATGCTGGCGTTCTTGGATCAAGTCAGCATGCACTCCCACAGTCAGGGCTCGCGCGCGGTGCACGCCATGCGCGGCGAGAAGGCCTCGCCCACCGGGCTCGAAGCCCTGCTCCGATCCTGGGGTACCTCCCTGATCGGGG
>CALEMP010000169.1 GCA_937910685.1 uncultured bacterium | reverse complement strand
CCACTGCTCCCCCGGGTAGAATCCTCCCCCAAAGTCCTGCCTCTCCCCATGTTTCAGCCCATTCGCATCACCCTACTCATGGCCCTTCTGGCCGCTTGTGCCTCGACCGGGGCCCAGCAAGAGGTCTTGACCGACCAAGAGGATCCCGCTCCGGCCTCCCCCAAGGTCCGCCAGCTCGCCCAGGTTCAGACTCAACTGGACGCCGAGGATTGGCATGGGGCGCGGGCTGCCCTGATCCCCCTACTGGTGGCCGCCGCCATGGAAGAGGGGCAAGCGGCCCTCGACGCGGGCCGACCGAGGGATGCCTTCCGACCCATCGAGGCTGCACTGGCTTTGGATCCCGACGCGGCGGATTTGCATTTCTTGCGCGCCCAGGTCGCCATGGCCTCAGCTGCGGGAGACACGCAACCGGTGTTCTTTTACGAAGACGCGGCCGAGTCCTTTGAGTCGGCCTTTCGTTCGGGGCTTGCGGCGAAGGAGGGCAAGCTCGGCGCCCAAGAGATCTCTTGCCTGGTGGGCATCAGCCAAGCAAAGCGTCTGGCCCTCGACCCAGACATGGCCTTGACCTTGGCACGCAACGCAGGCAAAGCCCTGGCGCAAATCGAAGGTCCCGTGCCGAAACTCTCCCCCCCCTTGAGCCGCGTTTGGGCAGAGGCGGGATTTGACGCCTACCTCGCAGCGCGCAAAAGCGAAGCCCCCAGCGACGCGCTCTTTGCGGAAACCGAGGACCAACTCTTCATCACCAGCGCGGATCCGGAACACCGCCAATGGGCGTTCGTGCAACTTTCCAATCTGCAACAATGGCAGAACGGAGTAGCCGCGGCAATCGCACCCATCGAGCGCGCCCTGGAATTCGCTCCTGAGGACGCGGGCCTGCACGCGCGACTGGTAAGCCTCTTGGAATCCGCTGGCGGGCGCGTCGCACTGCTCGAGCATTACAGCGCCTGGAGCGCCAATCACCCGGACTCGGCCATCGGCTGGTGGTACCAAGCAGTCACCCTTTTCCAGCAAGGCCTAGAGCAATTCGAATCGGGCGCAGGCGACGCGAGCACCTTCCTTGAAGCGGAAACGTTGTTCGACCGATACGGCAAGTTGGCCCCAGAGTCCATTTCCACATCCCAGGCGTACCAAGCATCCTGTCGCTCCGCCCGGGGCTTCATCCAACTCAACGCTGGAAACCTGGACGCTGCGGAAGAAGCATTTCTTTCCATGCAGGATCTTTTCCCAGGGGCCATCGAAGTGGCCACAGGGGAACGCATCCCGAGCGGTCTCGTGGGCCTCGATTTCGTGATCGGCAAGCACGCCCAGAAACCCGAAGAGCTCAGCGCCATGCGCGCGGCGGCAAGGGTGGCGAACTACCTGCACGAGTACCGCCCCACCAGCGCAGACTACGCCAACAACGCGGGCTTCTTCAACCGGGACGCGGCGGTGCTCCTGGAACAAAAAGCCCAAGAGGCAGCCAAGAACAAAGCCGAAGAAGAGTCCAAGGAAATCTTCGCCGAAGCGCTCCTGGTCATGGAGCAATCCTGGCAGGCCTATCAGACCGCCGCAGAGTTGGCACCCACGGACGTGCGCATGGTCAACGATGCGGGGCTCGTGATGACCTATTACTTACGCCAGGACGTGGAAGTCGCCCGAGTCTTGCTGGAGCAGGCGCGCAAGGCAGGAGACCTGGCCCTCGGGGAACTCACAGCCGAAGAGCGCGCCCAGCAGGAGTGGGCCGACCCCATCGAGGCCTGGGGCGACGCCTACCAGAACCTGGGCATCCTGCACCTGACCCTGCTCGACGACCCCGCTGGCTCGAAGCCCTACTTCGAGCGCGCCCTAGAAATCGGCCCGCCCCGCCGCGCTTGGCTGAAAACCGATATGCTGCCCCTGGTGGATCGTTTGATCGCCGGGGAAGATCTCCCCCCGGAAGAATACGCGTTCATGGTATGGCTGCACCAAAGCCCTGCCCGTTGAGTCCCGTCTCCCTCATTGAGTTTTATGATGATTGCCCCCCTGATTGCGACGCTTTTGACCCTTGCTTGCCCTCCCGCTTTCCTTCCGACGGCGCCCTGCACCGTCTCGGTCAGCAGCCAACCGGACGAGGTGGATCGCTTGATCGCCGCCGGCCGCTCCGAGTTGGACGAAGGCCGGGCAGAACAAGCCCAAGCACTTTTTGAAGAGGCAGACGCCAAGACCAAGGGAGACATGCGTACCCGAGTCTGGGTTCTGCGTTCCTGGGTTGACCAGGGCCGCTACAACGATGCCTTCAACCAGATGGAGCTATTGGAACGCGCAGGAGCCGAAGGCGCCCCGGTGGACTACATCTTTGGAATGGGTTCCTATCGCCGCGCCCTGGACAACATGGCCGCAGGCGGCAGCAGCACCGTGCAGTTGGCCCTCGTGGATGCCGCTAACTATCTGAAGAGCGCCACCGACGGCAACGGGGAACTCTTCGACGACGCCTTCACCCCCCTGGCCCATGCGGCCTGGTTGGCACACGAACCCAGCCAACTCGACCTGGCCATGAGCGCATCCGAGCGCGGCGTCGCAGCCCGCGCCACATCCCACCACGCCCACTATGTGCGCGGTCTGGTTTGCGTTTGGCAAACCACCGACGCCGCTGGTCGTGAGGACGAGAAAGCTAAAATCGCTGCGGCCAACAAGGGACTTGCGGCTTTCGACAAGGCGGCCGAATTGCTGGCCAAGGACGAGTCCAAGGTTTCCCAGCGTGCGGAGTACCAGCTGCAAGCAGCCACCTTGGCCCTCTGGGTGCCGAACAAGGACTTAGCGGCCAAAAAGTACGCCGAAGCTATGGGTTCCGACCCAAGCAAGGTGGACTTCGGCGTGGTCTGGGGTGCCCTCGCGGGGGGCGAAAACGGGATCGCCTTCTTCGTCGCTTGCCTGGAAGACGCCAAGGCCCAATACGTCAAGCGCTGGGGCCCCGAGAGCAAGGGCGATGCGACTCTTCTTTGGTGGCTCGGCTACGCCCAAACCGAAACCGGCGCCTACGCAGAAGCAGACAAGAACTTGCAGGAAGCCGTGCAAAAATGGCCTGCCTACGAGAACGCTTACTGGTATCAGGCTCTGGCCCGATACCGCGCCGAGAACTATGTGGGCGCGGCGAACGCGCTCAAGATCTGGTGGGACAAGAACCCCGCCAGCTTGGTGGCTATGATTACCGGCAACGCGGAGTTGCACATCGGCATTGTCTACTTCACCCAAGGCAAGTGCTACGCCAAGGGACCCGAAGGCGTGGCCCAAGCAGCGGTTTGCGCCGAGATCCTTTGCGGCGTGCAACCCGCCAATTGGGAACGCTGGAACGATCTGGGTTTGTTCGCCCGGGATTCAGGGGAAGTGCTGCGGCGCGGATCCAAGAAAAAGGAAGACCAGGCACGAGCCGTACAATACTTCGAGCGCTCGCTTGAGGCTTACCAGAAGGGCATGGAGCTCGCTCCCGATCAAGCGGGGCTTTACAACGACGCTGCGGTGATCCTGCACTATTACTTGGATCGCGACTTTGAGCAGGCCATAGGTTGGTACAGCAAGTCCCAGGTTCTGGCGGTCAAGGCCCTCGAGAATCCCGAACTCAAGGATTTTGAGCGCACGCGCACGGAAATCGCCAAGCGCGACTCGGCGGACAACCTGAAAAAGATCCGCAGGTTGATTGCCAAGCGAAGCAAGGACAAGTGAACCAGTCAGGGGCTCGCACTCGAGTCTCAGGGACACCAAGACCGATGCAATTACCCTTTCGGATTTTTGACGAGACACCCACCGAACGGGTGATCACCATGGACGGCGCAGGTGGCGCACCTGGGCTGGAGCTTTCCCACTGGCCGGGGAACCGTACCCCCGAGGGATTGAAGCATGACCTTTCCACGGGCATCGCCTTGAATTTTTCCGGCCTCCCGCAAAAGGAGCAGGACCTTCTTAGGGATGGATGCCAAGAGCTCGTCAACAACCACTACGACACGGACGGTTGCCTCGCGGCCCTTTCGGTCCTGAAGGGCGAATGGGCCCTCGCCCACCGGGACCGACTCTTGGATGCCGCTGCCGCCGGCGATTTCTTTTCTGCCGCCACTGAAGAGAGCCTGATGCTCGATGCGGCGATCACCAACTTGGCCAACCCTGAACGCTCGGACTTGGACTTCGGGGGGATGAGCATCCGCGAACGCCACGAGACCGCCAGCTTGGCTGCATTTGAACGCATCCCCGCTTGGCTCGATGGGCAACTGGAAAAGGACTCCCACCTTTGGGCGCCGGAACTGGCCGCCTGGCGGGCCGACACAGATGACCTGAAGCGCGCCGTGCACGATGACCTGGCGCACCTTGACTTCAGCATTTGGACCGCAGGCCCTGGCCAAGCCAGCAGCCGCCCACAGGCCACGGGCTTCGACCCCGGCCGCCATGCCCTCTGGTCCATTTCGGCTGCCGACAGGATCTTGGTGCTCAGTCACTCCAAGGATGGAACCCATGCTCGCTTCCTCGTGTCTACCGCTTCCTGGTTTGATCTTGTGACGCGCACGGCCCACCCAAGACCCGATCTAGAAGCCCTTTGCGCAGAGCTCAACCAGTTGGAGGGATGCACGGTCAAGGATGAGCACCACTGGCGCCATCAAGACCCCACCACTCCCTCTCCCGAGCTATGGTTCGGCGCGAATCAAAGTGCCCTGTTCCTTGAACATGGGGACGGCGCGCTCAAGCCCAGCGCCCTCGATCCCCAGCTCATCAAGCGCCTGGTCACCCAAGCGGTGCGCGACGCCTGGACTTTTGACGAGGAAGACGAGGACAGCGATGGCGACTGGCAAATCTAAACGCGGCCCGCGCTTTGCCCGTTTTCTGCTGGCGGGAAACAAGAGTGACCCCTTGGTGGTGCTGCGCTCGGCGACCTGGAACTACAACTCCATTGGCCTTTTCGCCGAGAGCGAGGCCCTCGTGGTCGACCCGGGGCTTTCCCCGGCAGAGCTAGCCCTCTTGCACGCGCGCCTCACCACGGTAGAAAGCCCCCAAGCCCCTCGGCGGATCAGCCACATGGTCTTGACCCACGCCCACCACGACCATATTCGCGGAGGCGCATCTTTCGAGGACGCGCGCGTTTGGATGCCACGCATCGCCGCCGAAAAAGGGCCCGAAGCCCGAGGCCGCATCTTGGCCGCGGGAAAAGCCCTGGGCCAACGGATGTCTGCCGAGCCCCCGGACTACCCCTGGCCCATCGTTCATGAGACCTTCGAGACCGAAACCTCATTTGTTCTGGGCGGCGAACTCGAAGTGCACCTGCACTTTTTGCCCGGCCACTCCAACTGCACCAGCGTGGTGGTCATCCCCGCCCTCGCGACTCTCTTGAGCGCCGATTACCTGGTCTCCCCCGGAGTGCCCTTTTGCCGCCACGAGGCGCGCATGTTCGAAGGGGCCCTGGTGGACCTTGCGGAATTGGTCGAGCGTTACTCAATCGAACGATTGGTTCCCTCTCACGGCCCCATGCACCTAGGCCGTGCAGCCATCGACGCCGCCATCAGCGCGGACCGATCCGTGATGGCCGCCATGCGCCGGGCCGTGCGCGGCGCCCTGGATGCGGGACTCAGCCAACAAGAGGTCAAAGCCGCAGCCCTCGCCGCCGCAGACACCGACCGCGGTCGTGATGCGGGACGCCTTGCGGCCCAGGATATGGACAACGCCCGGCGGATCCTGCGCGAAGAGCAGGGCTAGGGAGGCGGGGAGGCACTGCCTTAGCTTCGCCCCTTCCCTTCTGATGCCGTCTTAGCGCCTGGCCCCCACCCTGCACGCTTGCTACCTGCGAGGTGCCCTTTACCCAGCCATCACATTCGCCGTAGGGCAGGCCAGGGAAACGTGAAGAGTCGCAAGGAACACGAGGATCCCAATACGCCCGTGCCTGCGTCTTCTGGAAGGTCGCTAGAATACCCCGCCTCAAATCCGCCATGCCCCAATCTCCCTCATCGAGCGAGCGCCGCCACGCGCTGTACGCTCTGCTTGCCGTCACCGTCGTCTGGGGTTGGACCTTCGTCTGGATGAAGCAAGCCCTCAGTCAGGCCCAGCTCACCTTGGGCCCAGATGGTGAGGCTGCCGCGCGAGGCCTCTTCCTCACCCTCCGGTTCGGCGTTGCGGCCCTCGCGCTCCCTCTGCTCCTGCCTTCGTGCCGCACAGCTAAGAACTTCAGTCCTCGCTTGTGGCTTGAGGGCGGCGGTTTGGGACTGCTCCTTCTCGTCGGCTTCTTGCTCCAGATGACCGCCCTATCCACACTCTCGCCCGCAGTCTCGGGCTTCCTCACCAGCCTGTACGTAATCTTCACCGCCTTCCTTTCCCTGTTTAGCGCAAAGCACCGCAACCTCTCCTTCAGCCTCTTGGTCGGCGTTGTGCTTGCGACCCTGGGTGCAGCCTACATCTCGGGCCCGCCCCAGCTTGGATTTGGCCTTGCCGAATGGCTCACCGTCCTGAGTGCCTTCCTCTTCGCCTGCACGATCCTGGTCACCGACGCCATCACAAGGCGCCACGCCCCCGCTGCCGTTTCCCTGTCATCGTTCACGGTGGTCGCTGTCGGGGCGGCCCTCTACACGGCCTGGACCCTCGGGCAAGAGGGCGCGCTTACTGTTCCGCAACTTATGGGTTTGCTGAGCGAGTACGACTTCTGGATGCCCCTCGCGTGCTGCTCGATTTTGGCAACCCTGATCGCGTTGACCGTGCTCAATCACTACCAACGAATGCTCGAACCGGTGCGCGCGGCAACGCTCTACGCCATCGAGCCGGTCTGGGGCACGATTATCTCCGTGCTGTATGGCATGGAGGCGGTCAACGGCTGGTTCGCCCTTGGGGCAGGGGCGCTTCTCGCGGGCAACTTGATCGCCGAGCTCGGTCCAAAGCCGGATAGAAACTAGATCAAGAGGACGTCGTGGGCAGCAAGTTGGAGAGGCCCGGCGCACCGCTCAGGAGATCATTCATCAAGCAGGGTGTAGCTTTTTGAACGGTGCCCCGGTTGCCACCCACCACCACCTGTGTTCGCCTCCCCCTGCCCCTACACTCCCCTGCCCCCACACAGGGCTGCAAGGAAAGGACCTTGGCTAGTGCCCGCCCTATCGTGGATCGCGACCCAGAACGCGTTCCATGCGATCCCAAATCCCCAGTGCATCGAGAAGGCGATCCATCCAGCCCGTCGTGATGCAGTAGGCCCGATCGAAGTTGCCCGTGTGGTGACGGGCATGGTGTTGTTTTGTCAGGACAAGGCCAGTTCTCTGAAGGATGCGTGCGAAAGAGGGGGGCTGATCCATGTGGGCCCAACGATGAAAGATGTTGGTCGCAACAACGCCTAACATTGTGCTGAGCAGCAAGCCCGCATTGAAAAGGGCCCACCCTGAACCGGATTCAAAATCCAACAAGTAATAGGCCGCGGCCAATCCGGGGAATGCAAAGACGGCGGTGTTTCCAACCAGTTCAAGAGTTCCATGGGCCACCATCGCCTGGGGATCCACGTGGTGCTCACGAAAGGGGGCAATAAAATTGGGACCAAGAATGGGTGTGGACTCATTCCAAAACCGATCCCCCATCCAGTGAGCAGTCCCTGAAATCAGATCTGCAACCAGATAACCACACAAAAGACCTGCCAGAATCACGAGCCGGTCTTCACTTGTCTCAGAGGCAAAAGCAACACGCCGCTGAAACCCAACCGCATAGCCCAAAAAAACCGCCGTCGCCCCAAACTCCAAGAGCCTATGAGTAACGGGACGTGCGACGAGGGAAGCCATAGCTTCATGCTAACGAAACGATTCTCGCGCATGCCCCCTTAGAAAAACCGGCTGTCCTGGATACAGCTTCAGCCCCCACCAGGGCGGCGACTCCGCATCCCTCTGCCCAAACAGCAGTCTCCTGGCACGAGAAGAGAGCTGGAGGCGGCACCCGGACTCGAACCGGGGATGACCGATTTGTGATCCGCTCCCACACCACACGCAAAGGTCTCTGAGGGCCGGTTCCGGGACCTCAAGGATGAGGGGCAAGGGCATGTGTCAGCCAAGGCATGCACGAGGTGCCCCTCCCCCACTCAAGCCTCAATTGAACACCACCTATGGCCTGCCGGTGATGTTCAGAACTACCGGGGAGTTGCTGGGGATCAACCGGCCTGCCGGAAGAGGGTTCTGGGGGGGTCCAGAGGGGGTCCAGAGGGTGTCCTCAAAATAAATCCTGGAATAAGTGTCCTAAACGAGGGATTTGGGGTTTCCTGAAATGTTCAAGCTGCTCGTATCTTTGAGGCGTGGTGCTTGGCTCTCTTTTTTCTCTGCTTAACCTTGGTTGCTTCCATGTTGATTTCCCCTCGTATTGCTGTTTGTGCTTTGACTCTTTGTTCTCCCCTGTTGCTGGTAGAGGTGGCTGGGGCGCAGTCTAATTTTGGGAGTCAGGAAGTGATCACGACCGCTGCGAATGGGGGCTCTTCGGTTTTCGCCACGGACCTCGACGGGGATGGCGATGCGGATGTGCTCTCGGCTTCCTTGCAGGACGACAAGATCGCCTGGTATGAGAACCTCGGGGGCGGGGCCTTCGGCCCGCAGCAGGTGCTCACGACTATCGCGGATGGGGCCATCTCGGTCTACGCCACGGATCTCGACGGAGATGGCGATCAGGATGTGCTTTCGGCTTCCGTAAATGACGACAAAATCGCCTGGTATGAGAACCTCGGTGGCGGGGTGTTCGGGGCGCAACAGGTGATCACCACTGCCGCTAATTCTGCCAGCTCGGTCTACGCCACGGACCTCGATGGAGATGGCGACGCGGACGTGCTCTGCGCCGCAGGCGTTCGGATCATCTGGTATGAGAACATGGGGGGCGGGATTTTTGGGGCGCAACACGTGCTCACAACCGCTGCGGTTAATGCCCGATCAGTCTACGCCACGGACCTCGATGGCGATGGCGAT
>CALEMP010000168.1 GCA_937910685.1 uncultured bacterium | reverse complement strand
TCCGTGATCTACGGGGACGACGGGCAAGAGGTGCGTTTTGATGTGCGTGATGGCCAAGGCATGGTTTGGCTCGTGCGCGATTTAGGCCTTGAGCTGGCGTGGATCACGGGTCGCGGCTGTCCTGCGGTGGAGCGCCGCGCGGCAGAGTTGGGTGTGAAGCACCTGGAGATGCACTCGGGTCCAAAGGCGGAGGTCTTGCGGTCCTTGCAGGAACGCCTGGGAGTCTCGCCCGCACAGACATTGGCTATGGGAGACGATCTTCCAGACCTTGGGCTTGCCTCCCGGGCAGGGATTTTCTGCGCGCCGGCTGACGCGCGCGAGGAAGTTCGCGCGGCCGCAACTTGGGTCACAGATTCCCCCGGTGGCCGGGGTGCCCTTCGCGAGGTGGCCGAGGAGCTGCTCCGGTCGAGGGGCTGCTGGGAGGACCTCGTGTCCCGCGCAAGGAAATGAGACGGGCGCTCCTCTTTATTTTGCTCTTCGGCAGCGGAATGGCGCTGCTGGTAATGTTCGACCGCCTCAATCAGGAGCCGGAAAACCATATGCCAGCGGGGCGGGAATCCCCTCTGGACCGAGCATTGGTGGATACCCAGACGGTGGAGGTCTCGGGTTACACAAAGATGGAATTCTTTGATGCGGAAACAGGCCTAGTGTTCCGCGAATTTGAGGCGTCCGACCTGCAGCCGAAGGGGCAGGGTATGGTGCGCCCTTATCTAGCCACCGGCTTGACGATACTTGAGTATATCCAAGGGAGCGGGGACTTGCTCCGGCGTGTGAATGCGGAGTCGGCGGACCTTGTATTGGATCTTGGCGGCGGCCTTGGCGGCCCCCAGCTTGGGGGAGGATCAAAAATCCAGTTGCACCAAGTGCGTCTGGAACAACTGCGCGATTTGCCCCAGGCGCCCCTAACGGTGACGGCGCCAGAGATCCTCGCGGAATTGGACTCGCAGGTCTACAGGGCCAATAACGAGTATCAGGTCAAGGTGGTGGGCGAAGGCCTCACCGCAGAAGGGAGCGGACTGTTTTTTGACGCGCGCGCCGGTCACCTGGAATTTCCCATGGGGGGCACCGTGGATTTGCTGCGAACGGGAATTCGCCGCGGAGTCTTGTCCACAGCCGTGGGCACTCCCCTGGTCTTGAAACAACAGGGTGGCGAGCGGGGAGAGCGCTTTGAAATCACCGCCGATGGGCCTTCGGTCCTGGTTTTAGTTCAAGAACAAGAGCTTCAGTTGGATGCTGAATATTTGCACGTGGAGACGCGTGCGGGTGAGTCCGGAGTGGAAGTGAGCCGCATTATTGCCCGGGGCCCAATGGTGGTGACCCGTGGAGCGGACCGCTTTGGTGGCATCGGGGCCACCGTCCAGTTTGAGTCCGATGGTTCTGTCCGTTTTGAAGTGGCAAGCAAGCCCTGGTTCTCTTTTGGTGATGGAGCCACAGCGGATGCTCCTGCCTTGGTCACCATGACCGGAGAAGGAGTGTTGTGGGCGGTGGACGGTCCCGACGAGTTGCTTTTTGGATTGGATGGGGAGGGCGAGTTTGCCGGGCCAGGGGGATCGCGGCTTGAGGCTCAAGATGGATTTACCGGCACGTTGGCGGGAGACCGAGGCTCGGTGGATTTGGACTTGCGGGGGGAGGTGTTCATGGGTCAAGAGGGGTTGGAAGTTTTCACTAGCAACGCGCACTTACTTGCGATGGGCGGCGACGAGCTGGAGGTCAGACTGCAGACCGGGGAGCCCTTGCAGATTATCTCGAACGTTGGGGGCGAACCGACCGGATCGCTCACTGCGGTTGGCGGGGCGGATCTAATTTTGGAGAAGGGCGAACTGCAGGTAATTCAAGCTCTTGGGGTACAGGCGGAAACCTTCGGGGGCCAGGAGGGGAGCCTTTCCTGTGATGAACTCAAGAATTTGTCGGCGGACTTCCTCAATTTTGACGCCAAAGGAAAGGTGTCCTGGCAAACATCTGATGGTTCCGGGTTTGCTGACCGCATGGTTGCTAAGGGGGATCAAATCGAGCTATTTGGCCTACCGGGGCAAAAGGCCCAGCTTGCGTGGCGCGACGAGGGAACGCAGATCGCAGAATTGGAGGCCATGCGCGTGGTGGCGTCCGCAACTCACCTCGAAGCGTGGGACGAGGTGCGCGTGGATCTTGTTCTGGCCCCAGCACAACTGGGCATGGGGTGTGCTCACACGCGCATCGATCAGGTGGGCCAGGACTTTCACTGGCGTGCGGAAAAGGTGACCGATGGGCTTTGGACCGAAGGCGAGACGGTCATTGCCTTGGAGGCCGGAACCTTAGAGGCGGATTGGAGCCGCATCGAGCAAGAGGACGGGTCTTTTATTAGTCAGGCCAGCTTGGTGCAAGTGCAAGAGGATGTGCGGGCTCACATAACCCAGGGCAACACCGTGAACGTGCAAGCGGACTCCTTGACCATGATTCCGGGGCAGAGCGTCACGCTGAATGCTTTGCCTGGAAGGCAAATTACCGCGCGAGGATTGTTACCCGCCACGGGTTTTCCATTCACTGTTCACGGAACACTGATGGTTGTTCAACAGGACGAGGTTCGATTGCAGGGGGTAAAAGGTGTGCTAGAGGGCGCACTCCTGCCCTTGTCTCCTGGCGCCCCCAAAGCGGCCGATCACCTGCGTGAGAACTCCGACTTCGCAGCAAACCTCTTTGTGTTGACGAGGACCAGTCTTGAGCTTGAGGGGGAGGCCTATCTTGAGTCCGCTGACCTAGACGGCAACCCCTTGACCCTTACGGCAGATCGAATCTCCAGCGGATATGACTTACCCCCAGACCGCGCTCGGCCGGGGCCCTCGAACATCCATTTCATCAACGCAGAGGGCAATGTCCGGGCGGCGTACGGAGGCCTCGCGCGATTCGAGGCGGATGAACTCCTGGTGGATCACGAGCGAGTGATCCTACGGGGAAGCCCACTCTTGGCCCGGTCGGAGGGCGTTCGCTTTGAAACCACCGAGGCAACCTTTGGGTTGGCGGACTATTTGCTCGATGCGGAAGCCGGCATCATTCGTCAGGGCCCCGCCTGGAGTTTAGCTTTCAGTGGCGCCGCCGGGGTACGCACCGGCCCAGACCTGATGCAAACGATCAGTGGTCTCGTTCATGTTAATTTTGATGAAACCTCCCGGGCGGATTACATGTCCATTTGGTTGCACCCATCTCGCTGGAGGGCAATGATCCATGAGCGCCTATGGGGAATGCCATTGGACTTGGACTTTGAGGGTTTGATCGCCGAGTCGCCGGATCTTCAGGAAACGGATTTGGTCAACAACACTTTCCAGCGCCTGGCCCGGGGCGAGCTGGCCGCTTTTGTGCGTGCGTTTCACCTTTGGGGCAGCGTTGAGGTGGCGAGTCAAGGCGTTCGAAGCGCGAGGGCGGAAGAGGCTTACCTCGACCTAGAGGGCCGCCGCGGCTGGCTTAAGGAAACGGAGCTTGGGTTTGAGATCGAAGTGAGAGGCAAGAAGGAGCGCTTGCGTGCATTTGCAGGTCGCTTGGACAGCTTGCCCTCGGGTGGCCTCGTGGCTTCGGACGCAACCTTGACCGCATGCAATCATGAGATTCCGCACTATGTCATCGAGACCGAGGACCTGCGCCTTGAGCCACGCGCCGACGGGAACTGGAAGTTTGGTGTGAGCGGAAACCGTCTGCGCTTCCCCGGGGGCTTTGGCTTGCCCTTGCCAGGTATCGGCAGCGTCGTGCTGGACGAAGCCGGCAGTTTTGAGGGATTTGAAGACGGGGACGGCAAGATCCGCACGATTCAGAACATCTTTCTTTCCAGCACGGCTCGTTTTGGAACGGCCCTTGGCACCGAGGGTGCCACGGACATTGGATCCCTGGGGCAAGGCGTGGCCACGGTCTTTGGCTTTGACAAGACAAAGGCCAAGGGCCAGTGGAAGTACGAAGGCGCTTGGCTAGGATCTCGCGGGCCGCTCCTGGGCATGGGCTTGCTCCTACGCGAAAACGAAAGCGGACCTAGCCAAGACGATGTCTATTGGCTGAACCTCTGGGCAAGGGGAATTCATGATCAAGGGGAAGACCGCGGTGTATTGCGTGTAGAAGACGGCACGGAAAGTGACACACGCTTGTGGTTGAACGCGCGTGGACGGTATCCCTTCGATAGTCGCCAGTGGATTGACGCGGTGGTCAACTATCAGACCGATCCAGGTGTTCAGTCCGAGTTTTATGAGCGCGAATACCTCGATTATGAAGAGAGGGACACCTATCTCCATTGGCGTAAGGCCCGTGATGGGCACTACTTCAGCGCGAAGGTCTCGGACCAGGGCAATAGTTTCCGAAGCGCAGTGCTCGAAAGGCCCGCCGTCGGGCTCTATCGAGGGGCCGCCGAGGTGGGTCGGGTCCTCGACCACTCGCTGAGTTATTCCGCAAGCGTCGATGCGGCCTATCTAGAGCGGCACGAGGGGGACCTAGATTTTGAACCCGCCTTCTTGGGTTTGGATGGCAACCCTGACGGACTTGGCGACCGTAGGGTGATGAGGGTGGACACAATTCACGAGCTCGCCTTGCCCGTGGGCCTTGGCGAAAGCGGCATCATCGCAGTTCCAACGCTCGATTTACAGGCAACTTCATGGGACCGTTCGGTCAACGACAATCAGACGGTCGGTCGTGCCGGGGTCTTTGCTGGACTCGAGATGGGGGGCTCATGGGCGCGTATTTCAAATACGAGCGCTACCTCTCTTTCGCCATTTATCAGCCACAGGGAAGAGCTTTGGATTGACGAAGAGGTGGGGCAAATCGTGCAGTTTGATTCCCTCGACCAACCTATTGGCGGGAGTCGTTCTGGGGTTGGCTTGCGCCTGCGGTGGACGCGCCCGGTTTCGAATGATCGCATGGATTTTGACCTGGGCCTGGAGCGCCTGCACGGGAATCCTCAGAGCGCGGCGCAATTGGACACCGCCCGTTTCTTGGGCAGCCTGGGAACAACGGCTTTCGGTATTCCCGTGGGCATTCGACATGACGGACGCTATCTGTTTGATGAGGGCGAAACCGCCTATTCAAAGTCGGTGTTTGCTATTAAGCCGGTGGACTGGTTTGAGTTCCAGTTGGTCCATGACCGGGGCAACCAAGCAAACCTGGACACCCTCTATGAGGCAATCACCTACCGCGGGCGCATAACCCTCGACGCCAAGTGGGAGGTGGATGCGCTGGCTCAACACGCAATCTTTGGCGGAGGGTCCCTGCGTTCAGAGCTCCTCTTGCGCCGCATTGGCCACGACTTTATCTTCGAAGTGGGCATCTTTCACCGGGAGGGGGAGGGGTCTGGAATCAAAGTCGACCTTGCGCCCCTTCTTGGGTGGACCCGCCCCCGGGTTAGCATCTTGTCTCCCCGTTAGGTGCGCTGGAGCGCTAGACTGCAGACGTGTTAGGCCTTTTTGGAAACCTAGATCTTGTGGAGCTGGTGGTCATCGCCGGAGGGGCAGTTCTTGTCTTTGGGCGCAGTTTGCCTCAGGTCACCATGCGTGGGGTGACGCAAGTTATGAAGCTCCGGCGAGCGGTAACCCAGATGTGGCGCGATGCGGGCATCGAAGACGAGTTACGGCGCGTGCGCTGGGACCTCGAGCGGGAAGCTCGAGAGGTGAAGGATGTTGCGACCCTCGACCAGCTCGAGCCCGCCACCCCTGCTCCAAGCGTCCCGGACTACACGATCACCGAGCGCGAAAATTTGGAGAGTGAACCGGGGGCTACGTCCTCGGCCCCTTGGCTCGAAGACCCTTCCAGCGAGGGCCCTTCCGAAGAGGAGGCCCGCGCCCAACAGGGTCATGACGAGGCTGGGCACCATTCAGATGAAAAGGATGTGGCTCAAAGTCCGAACGACGCCGAAGCAGACACCTCCCGTGAGGAATGATCCCCATGATTCGCTTCGGCTACAACACAAATGGCTTGGCGCATCATCGCCTGGATGAGGCCCTGACCCTCTTGGGACACATCGGCTACCAAGCGGTGGCCATCACTCCCGATGTGGGCCAGCTCGATCCTTATCGATTGGGCGCGAACGAGGCGGCCCAATTACGCCGACAGTCGGTGGATCTAGGGCTTGCGCTAACCGTCGAAACCGGCGCGCGTTTTCTTCTGGACCCCGCTCACAAGCACGACCCGAACCTCATGAACGCCCAATCGGAGGGGCGCGAGCGCAGGGTGGATTACTATCGTCGCTGCATCGACTTGGCGGTCGAGCTGGGCGCTCCCCTCGTGTCCCTGTGGGCTGGAACTGAGTCCACCGGTGCCACCTTTTCCACGCAGAAGGACCCGCGGGCCCTGTTGGAGCGCCTCGCCAAAGGATTGCGCTCGGTCTTAGCCCATGCCCGTGCCAGGGGCGTGGCCATTGGCTTTGAACCGGAGCCGGGCATGTTTATTGAGGGCCCGGCCGGGTACAAGGCGCTGCTCGAAACCCTGGGCCCCGATGCGGGAGACCTAGGTTTGACTCTGGACGTGGGGCACCTGGTCGTGACCGGCGACCGGCCCGAGGGCGACGTCATCCGCGCCCACAGTGAGCAGCTAGTGAACGTGCACCTGGACGATTGCCCCGTCGGAATTCATGAGCACAGGCCTTTTGGCCAGGGAGACCTGGACCTGCCGGGAGTTCTTTCTGCCTTACAGGAGGTCGGCTTTCAAGGCGTTGCCTCGGTGGAGCTCTCCCGTGATTCCCACAGAGGTCCAGAGGCGGCAGCCGAGGCTCTCGGAGCCCTTCGGGCAGCCCTCCCCGAAGCACCAGCCTAGGGATCAAGGGTCGGCCAGCCACCCGCCCTGGACCGGGGCTCCCTCGGGGACAAAACCTAAACGGTTCGGGCGCTCTCTTGAGGCACCCGCGAGGACCCCAAAACAGGTATTGCCGCCCTTGCCGAAACCGCCCAGGGGAAAATCCCAACAAATCGGGCAGGTCGAAGGCCATATCCCCCCTCCCCCGGCCGATCTAATCTAGAGTCACCTTTCCCTAGCGTTATGGCCCCCAACGAAGCAATTGATCGAACCTGTCCCCAGCGGACTGATGGCCGAGCGGTGCTTTTTGCCCATAAGGTGAGCCCCGCTCAGTGTCAAAAGCAGCAGCGCGCGAGCTTCCACAAGTGTTTCACCTGCATGCACAACAACGTGCAGCGCACGGATGTGGGCCTTCCCCCCACTCAGAACCGCTCGGTGACTGCCAAGCACCACGCGTAGGCAAAGGGTCCTGGGTGGATCTAGCAGGAAGGGTCGAAAACGGCGCCACCCTTAATACCGCTTTCGCAGCGAATGTGGGTTCCATTGATAACCTTTTCTACGAGCCGCATCCCCTCTTCAGACTGCTCACGCTCGGGGTGGTAGACGTGATACACGATGCCGCGATTGAGGATGGCTTGAAAGCGATAGCCTGCCCGCTTGAGTCGTTGTTCGATGTCGAAATCTTCGTGCCCGTAGACCGTCCAAGCCTCGTCGTAGCCATTAACAGCTAGGAACACATCTTTGGGAACCGAGTAGTTGACTCCCATGAGTCGGCGAGGCCTAGGGTGGATAATGCGGGTAATTGTCAGGGGAAGGCGGATGCCGAGGGCCAGCCGAAGAGTGTCTTTCTTGAGGGCACTTCTGATCAATGGGCCACTCAATCCGTCCAACAAACCAGCCTCAATATCTTCAATACATACTGTGGGCGAAAGCTCTGGTCCCAACTTGACCCGGCGCCCACATTGAATCGTATCCGGCCGGGCGGAGGCCATATGGTCCTCGACCCAGCGGGGATGGGGAAACGAATCTCCATCGAGGAAGAGGAGGTAATCCCCGGACGACTGGCGAACCGACTCATTGACAATTCGCGCCTTTCGATAGCCCCGATCTGACTGCCACACGTGTTTTACGGGGCAATTCAGGCGGTCGCGCCAGCGCTCAACGGTGCCCCTGGTTTCGTCCCCTGAGCCATCGTCAGCGATGATGACCTCGTGGGGCATGACAGATTGCCGCGCCACCCCGCAAAGGCCAAACTCTAGCTCGCGGGGCGCGTTGTAGGTACAGATGATGAGGGATGGATTCATGTGGCTGAGGTCGGCGCAGGCATTGACTACATGCTAGGCTTCCGTAGAAGGCTACTTAAAATGAGGCGCCTTGAGGCACAGGCGGAACTTGAATCCCTTCATTTTTGGCCTGCCGCCGTTCCGGTGTTCTATGACCCGATGCTTGATACCTTGCGCCCCTTCTAGCTCGCCATCACGCAACATGACCTTTGCTTGCTCTAGGAAGAGGCAGACGATGATGGACAGGCTCTCGAATGCTTCCGCGGCCGGGTATTCACTGCGCTCTAAGCCTTCAAGACGCTCAGCACAAACAGAACCTCGTGAGCAGGCAAGAATCGGCTCAGGTGGGTTTCGTAAAACTCCTGGGTTCCAGTGGAGCGGTTTACCCACTTTTGGAACAAGCGCGTGAATTTTCTCCAACCTAAAAGCCAGGGGTAGAACTTCACTGTAACCCCGTCCAGTCGGAAGGAGAGGCTCTTGTCATAGACTGTTATTGGCCTCGACCACTGGATACCCTCCTTTGCAAAGTAGTTCATTGAATACAGACCGAAGAACCGCACGTGTGTGGGGTCCGAGTAGCCGTATGGGTTAGAAAAATGAGGGACCTTCACTTCGACTATTCCCCCAGGGGTGGACACCCGGTAAATCTCACGCATCAACTCGGAGAGGTGCTGGATATGCTCAAGCGTGTGGCATGAGTAAGTGTGGGATACGGAGTTGTCGGATAGGAAACTCAAATCTCTCTCTAGGTCTACTCTCGAGGAGCCCGCCGAGACTTGTCTGCAGTCAAACGAATGGAATCCCGGTCGAGGGTTCTCACCACCGCCGAGTTCGATGCGCAGGGGCGTTCCGGCGGAAATATCGCGTTC
>CALEMP010000167.1 GCA_937910685.1 uncultured bacterium | reverse complement strand
ACCGCACTCAGGGCAATGCACGGGATATTGTCAGTGCCTTGCTTGAGCGTTACTCGGACTTGCCTCAAACCCACGGGGGTACGACCCTCAAGCCCCTGGGGGATTTTGATGACACGGAAAGCAGCCTCGCTGGTTTGGCCAAGGCCTCGCTGGTGGCGCTGGCTTTGATCTTTGCAATCCTCGGCACCCTATTCCGCTCGTACCTGCAACCCCTAGTGATCATGTCCATCGTGCCCTTTGCTCTGGTGGGCGTGGTGGTGGGGCACCTGATCATGGGTCGCGACATGACTCTGCTGTCTTTGATTGGCCTCTTGGCCCTCTGCGGAGTGGTGGTCAATGACTCGCTGATTTTGATTGAGTTCGTCAACCAGCGGCGGGCCCAGGGGGTCGAGCACATGGCCTCTTTGATCGAAGCGGGCACCCTGCGCTTCCGGCCGATTTTGCTCACCAGCGTGACCACCATGGCGGGCTTGACGCCCCTGACCTTTTTCTCCAGCGGCCAAGCGCGTTTCTTGCAGCCGATGGCCATCAGCGTCTTCTTTGGATTGGCGGCGGCGACCATTTTGGTGCTGGTGTTGGTGCCCTGTGTGCAGGCCTGTCTCGATGATCTGACACTGGGGGCCAAGCGCCGTTTTGCTCGGGCCCCTATGCCCAGTCCCCGTTCCATTCCCTCCTGAGTTGCTCGTTCCTATGAACCTAAGTCTAAAAGAGATTTCCGATCCCGCCGATTGCGAGGCCCTTGCTCCCCTAGCCCAGAGACTGGTCGAGCGCTCTTGCGAGGAATTACGCAACGATCCAGCGCCTGAGGATTGCGGCCTGAAACTGCTGCAGAGAGTGCTCCAATCGCCCACAGGGGTGATTCTTCAGACGGTTGGGCCGGATGGAGAAACCGTGGGCTTGATCGTTACTGGTCCCTTGATCGATCCCCTAGTGGGGGATGAGACCCCCATGGTTTTGCTGCTATGGACCGCTGATGCTTTCCGGCGACGGGGCATGTCGAAGGGCATGATTCAAAGCGCTGCGGAGATCTTGGCGGGGCGCGGCTTGCATTCCCTCGCTGCCAGGGCCGAGCACAATGACGACGCTTTGATTTCCATGGGCGAACGATCGGGGTTCATTCGTCTGTATGAGGTGCTCCTGCGCGAGGGCCCGGGGCGCTAGGCCTGTAGGGTCGAGTTGGAACGGAAGCGCGACCCACACCCTGCTGCTTAGGCCCCTTGATGGATGAGGGGCGTCATGCAATGGCCTAGTCCTATTCCGCTCTCCTTGAGTCCGCGGTTTTATGACGGCGGGGCAGATGGCGGGGATGCGCTGTGCTTAGGCGTGGTCCGGCTTGCGTCGCAAGACCAGCAGCACGTCGAAGCCCCCGTCGAGCTCCACGGTTCGGTTCAGGTCGTATTGGAAGTCGTGCACGGCGACCAATTCCAGGCGTTTTTCCTGGGCGATCGTGCGGCGCAGTTGGTCCCCGTTGTAGGTGCGGAACCACCAGTTGGTTTCCTGGGTGTGCTCGCTGCCGTTTTCTTCGATGCGCATGCGGCTGCGCATGCGTTCCTTGCGTTCTTTGGCTAGGGGAGGCCAGGCCTGGATGTTGCATGTGACGTGCGTGGCGCCCTCTTCCACAACCCAGCGCTCCCGTTCGTATTTGGTGCGCGAATAGTTTGTCAGGTGCATGCCGAGGCAATAAATGCCCCCGGGCACCAAGAGGTCAGCTATGCGCGTGAAGTGTTGGCGTGCTTTGGACTCGGTGTCTAAGTACTTGAATGTGCTGACCAGGCAATGGGCCAGGTCAAAGCGCCCTTTGAGGCCTAGTTCGCACATGTCCCCATGCAGGAGCCGGGCCTTGAGGTTCTCTTCCTTGAGGCGCGCGCGCGCATAGGCCAGCATGGGCTTTGAGATGTCGTTGCCGCTTACTTTCCATTCCCGGCGTGCCATTTCCACCACCAGACGGCCGGAGCCGCAGGCGGGTTCCAGGCAGCGTCGCCCGCGGGAGGAGCCGTACAGTTGGTGAGCCTGTTCTAGGAAAAAACCTTCGAGGGCTGTGTCCTCATCAAAAACGAGATCGTAGTAGCGCGGTGTGTCGTACCAGTCGACTTGTCGGGGCTTTGAGGAAACTCCAGTCTTGGCCTTGGGGCTGCTCATGATCCTTTGCGGGGTGGCGTGACCGGTGACCAGGCTTTTTGGGCGGGGACTTGCACGAGGCGTTCTTCCTCTGGGATCCATGCGCTCAACTCGCCACCGTACACACAGCCCGAATCCAGCCCCACGACCTTGTCCCGTACCAAAAGACCCTGGCGGGCCCAGTGCCCAAAAACCACCTTGCGGGTTTCGTTGGTCCGGGCTTCCCAGAGTTGCCACCAGGGAACAAAAGGTGCTCCGGGGTCCGACTCGTCCTTGGGCGCGCGCTGGCCCGAGCTGTCGCAGTGACGAACCAACACGGCGAAATCCGCGTCGTCGGTGGGCTCGGTAGGGGGGATGCCCGCTAGCAGTTGGGCGGGGTGCTCCCAGGTGGGATGCACCCCCGCATGGATGCAGATCAAATCGTCCCACTCCAAGCACCAGGGCCTCGCCGCCAGCCACTCCAGCAGCTCTTGGCGATCCGGTGCATCCAACACGCACTCCATGTGTTCGGAGGGAGCCGGTCGGCGCATACCCGCAGCTGTGCGCAACAGATGCACTTCGTGGTTGCCGAGCACGCCTCCCGCATCGAGGCTTTTCAGCAATCGCAGCACCCCCACAGAATCGGGGCCGCGGTTCACCAGGTCGCCAACCGGGTGTAAAACGTCACCGCTGGGATCAAACCGGAGTTTTTCGAGCAATTGCTCTAACTCCACCCGGCAGCCCTGGATGTCCCCGACGAAAATTCGGCGCTTGGTGGTCATCTCGATGGCCCGTGATCTAGGGGTGAGGCCTGCTCCGGGTGGAAGCCAGGGCTTCTGCGGGGGGAGGGGCTGGAGAAGGGGCACATGACCCAGGACACCCTACAGAACCGGAATGCCCCGGGGCAGTTGCGCCGGGAACACCTATCGAGGACAATGCACTGCTCATGGAAACCCAAGACAAGCCCTCAGGCCCCCGGGCCATCTACTACCTGCTCGGCATCGTGGTCATGGGCATGGCCGTGCCCGCATTCTTCCGCTGGCAGGTGTCCCTGGCGGAAGACAGTCGTGACGAGATCCGCAGGGCAGCGCCCACCACGGCCGAAGGCCGGGTGAAGCTTTATCTGGAATTGGGAGCGCCGGGGATTAGCCAGGCCCTCTCCATGTCTCGCTTTTCGGCGGAGCAACCCTGGATCGTGACCCACGTGGTCTCGTCCGAAGATCCCGACCAGCCCCCGGCTATTTTTGGGGTCAACATCGAGGAAATTCCCCGCAATGCCGTGCACCAGGAGGGGCTGGATGTGGTGATCAGCATGCCCGCTCCGAGCCTGCTGGGCCACGGAGTGCTGGTGGGGGACAATGCCATGGGAGTCCAGGTTTTCCCCCCTGGGAGCACCCCAGACGCCACCGAGATGTTCGAACGGCGCCTCAGGTTTGCCCTGAAGCGCATGATCGATTCCCTGCCTAAGGACATCCCGGAAGCGACTTATCGCTTCGAATTCACCGGTTGGCCGGATGATGAATCCCCCTCCGAGGGGCCCCAGGAGTCGGGGAACCCACCAAAGGAAGACTAGAACCTTGCCCTCTGGCCCTCAAGCGGCTACCCTCCTCGGCTCGATCATGCCTCTTGAGGGGCACGACGAAGCCTCAGAGTCCCCACCAAAGATCCAAGAACAGTCATGGCCAAGTCCCAAACCAAAGCTGGCGGTCCCACCCGCGGCCGTAAGCGCGTGCGTAAAATAGGCATGGGCTCCGGTAAGTACCACATTGCCAAGCACAAGGCCCGCAAGGGCTCATGAGCGAACGCCGGGGTGCTGTCCCGGGTGACCTCGACTCAATTTTCATTCATGAACGCCGCGCTTCCATCTTTGGTGTGCGGCGCTCTTCGTTGGAGTTCTTCACTTGCTTGAATTGAGTTTCTGGGGGCTCTTTGCGGGCATCTTCTCCGCGGGCAGTTGGGCCGTGGCTTCGCACCTTTTCTCAGCCATTTTTGCCGCGCCGGATCCGCCCAGCGCCAGCGCCGCGGTGCTCTTCAAGAACGTTCTGGCGACGGTTCTGTTCTTTATCATCGGAGTAGCTATTGGGGATGGGGGGGTTCCCTCAGGCGCCGTGACTCAGATGCTGATCAGCGGGCTTTTGGGTTTTGCCATTGGGGATGCCATGTACTTTGCCGCCCTACCCATGTGCGGTGTGCAAACCACAGCGGTGGTGTCCCTGGCCAATGTGCCCTTGACCGTCATCGGTGCCCATTGGTTGTTCGGCGACGTAATGGATTCGGGCAGTCTTGTGGGAGGCGGCTTGGTCTTGGCCGGTGTGCTCTTGGTTTTGCGCAGCGGTGGGGGTGGAGGATCTCTTGATCCCAAAATTCGCCGCCGTGGGGCAATGATTGCCGCGGTCAACGCGCTTGCTATTACCGCGGCGATTTTGAGCGGACACGATGGCATGCAAGGGGCCGGCGTGTTCACGGGTGCAGGCATGCGCCTGACCGGGGGCGTGATCGGCGCATTCATGCTGGCTACGATCCTTGGGGTAATCTCCCGGGGAAGCCCGGTCACGGGCGTGGGGAGGGAGTTTGTTGAACTGGTCAAGCCCTTTCGACGAAGGGCTGGTCTGCGCGTCATCTTGATTGCTTCGATCACCGGCTCTGTCCTCGGTTTGGTTCCCTATCATTTAGCCCTGCGGGAACTTCCCCCAGGGGTCGCGGCCCTCGTCTTTTCCACTACCCCCCTGTTTACATTGCCTTTTGCCCGTCTTGGTGTTGCCGGAGCCCGACGCACGACCCCCTCCATGATTATTGGAACCCTGCTTGGCTTTGCCGGAGTAGGGGTGGTTCTTTACGCCCAATCCGGCGGTACGGCTGAGGAGCCGGAATCCACTGTGGAATCCGGTGCCGTCCAGGTGCAATCAGCGGTGGAAGGTCCCGCTGGCCGATTCCCCCGGGTCGCTGACGCGGGCCGTGTGTTGGTCACCCGCAGCTTGGGAGACGGAGAGCACGCGCTGATCGCGACGCGCCTGCAGTTGGAAGGGGATCAACTTTCTTTTGAAGGGGAGCAAAGCCTTGTGGAGGGCAGCGACTGGTTTGTGAACTGGGCAGACTGCCCGGCGATTTCTTCCGATGGGGAGCTCGTGACTTGGCTGAAAAAATCAGAAGCGGGAACCTATGACTATCACGTGCAATACGCCCTGCGCCAAGAGGACGGGGAGTTCGCCGAGCAAGGCCCCGTTCACGAGGACACGGGCCCCGGTGAGCACGGTTTCGCCTCCCTCGCGACCTTGGATCAAGAGCGCGTGTTGGCCGTTTGGTTGGATGGTCGCTTGATGGGTGACAAGGGGCCCATGACCCTCATGAGCCGCGTGTTGTACGGGGACGGCCGTCGTGGCCCCGAGAGCGTGCTCGACGGAAAGACCTGCGAGTGCTGTCCCACGGGTTTGATCGTTCTGGATGATGGGTCGGCCCTCGTCGCTTGGCGTGACCGTTCGGACGAGGGCTTACGTGACATTCAACTCTCCCGTTGGTCCGAAGCGGACGGTTGGAGCGAGCCATTTTCCGTGCACAAGGACAATTGGGAATACCCGGCTTGTCCGGTCAACGGTCCGGCCTTGGCCGCGGACGGTAAAGATGTGGCCCTTGCGTGGTACACCGAGGATGCCGAGGGAGTCTCGCGCATTCAGGTGTGCCTCTCGGAGGACGGGGGCCAGAGCTTTGGCCCGGCCAGGCAGATTGATCGCGGAGCAGCCAAGGGGCAGATTAGCGCCTGCTTTGACCAGCAGGGGCGGCTCTTGGTTTCCTGGTTGGAGTCCACCGAAACCGGAGGCGCTTGGGTTGTGCGAACCATCGGGTCCGAGTTGGGTGCGATTCAGACCGTGGCAACTGTCACGGGCAAGCGCTCCGACGGCTGCGCCCGATTACTGGCCCTTCCCAAGGGCTGGGGGCTGGTCTGGACCGACGTGGAGCAGGGCCGCATCATGGGCGCTTCAATTCGCTGATCGAGGCTTCCGGGGGCGCAGCAGCAAGAACAGACTTGGCAGGGCGAGCCAGACCAGGTGTTGGCCCCAGCCTGTCACGAGCACCTCGGGCAGGCGCTCGGTGCCCAGCAGCATGACCCAAGAGTTGTAGGTCACATGCAGCACCACCGCTGGCCACAGGCTGCCCGACCGCAGGGTGATCGTGCCCAAGAGGCTGCCGATCAAGAAGGTCGGCATCAGGCGGTGCAGGGATGCGTGGGCCGCCGAGAAGAAGAGAGACGAGATCACCACGGCGCGTACGGGCTTTTTGTCCCGGGCGAGGGTGCCTAGGATTGCGCCGCGGAACAGGAGCTCTTCCACAATACCAGGGCTGACCGCCATGGCGAAGAGCAGGGTTCCAAGGGAGGTGCTCTGGAAGAACTGTTCTAGGGCAGGGTTCTGGGTCACCGCTTCAGGCAGGGGCAAGACGAACTCTTGGCTTCGCACGAGGAGCTCGATGACCCAGGCTAAGCCTGGTGCAATCAGAACCGCCAGCAATAGGTCGCTGATGCGCGGCCAGGTGCGGATGAAGTCCAACGCGCGAGCCGGGCCAAAGCGTCGATTCGCATGCCACAGGCAAATCAGAGCCAGGGGCAGCATCATGCCCCAAAGAGTGGTCAAAAGCCCGTTCAGCATGTCATGGGCTTGTAGGCGAGACGCCACCCCGAGCATCAGCAGCACCGCTCCGAAGCCATAGGCTTGGGCGTGGCGCGAGGCTAGGCGACGGTTGCCCGCTTCCTCTGCAGAGGCATCGCCAATCAAGACTCTCTCGGCGTCAAGCAGGCCTGCCAATTGGCGCACGGCAAAAGCGCTCCAGGCAAGATGGCTGAGAATCATGGTCAGGGTGATACCAAGGGTGAGCTCACCCAGCAGGGCATCCCGTAGGGAAAGGGCCGCACCGGTCAGGGGCACCAGGGCCAACAGGTAATTGTGCTCTAGGCCGGGCGCCAGGACCACCAGATTGGGTACCGCCAGGGCTAGCATCAAGGGCAGCAACTTGTGCTGGCCTTCGCGGAAACTGCGCGCCCGGCCACAGGCAAGGCACAGGATGGCGCAGACCAAAATGCAGGCGGGGATGAACACGAAGGCACCGGCCAGGCGCTCCAAGCTGATGCCTCCGGAGCCTCCACCGGACAGTCCCTCCCAGCCGAGTTGTGCTGCTAGGTAGAGGCCCAGAATGTTTGAGACAAGGCAGGCTATTCCAGTCAGCAAGACTGCGCCAAACTTGCCGAGCACCACGGCGCTCTTGTTTGCCGGACTGACCAGCAAGGTTTCCAGGGTGCCCGCTTCGCGCTCCCCCGCAAAGATGGAGAGGGCTGCAAAGGAGCCTCCCCCGAGCAGCAAGAAAACCAACATGATTGGCAGGAAACGCGCCAGGTTGGCTGCGCCCTTGTCTTCGGCCGTGGCTTGGTCGTGTACTTCGAGGGCCAATGCTGCTCCCGGGTCGGCCCCTAAGAGGTCCACTCGGCGTTCAACGGTCATGATCTCCGCCAGAGACTGCAGTCGCTCGCGAAGGCGTCCAGACAGGGTTCGCGAGGATTCGTCCTTGCGCTCGTACCAAATCGTGGCGCGCAGCTGTCCTGTGGCAGTCGCGCCACCCTCCAGGATCAAGACCGCTTGGGCTGTGTCTCCCACCAGTTCACGCCATGCGTCCTCGATTTGCCGGCGGTGAGTCTCTGGGAGGGAGGCGGCGGGTTGGTTCGTCAGGCTGCTGGCATCCCCATTCACAATCAAAGTGGCGGGGCCTCCGACCGCATCGAGCAAGCGCGTGGCAAGCTCGGGGGGCGCATCGCCCGAATCCACTAGGACGGTCAACTCGCGCTCTTCCAAGCTGCCTTCTGTGGCATTCTTTAAGAGGTCGCTGCCCGACAACATGAGCGGGTACAAAAACACCGGCAAGAGCACAGCTGCAAAGAACGCCCGGCGATCCCGCAGAAGCTGCAGGAATTCCACGCGGAAGACCGTGCGGGTGATCGAGGCGCCTCTCACTTGTGAGGCTCTCCGTCGACGATGTTGGCATGGGGCTGGTCCGCTGCTTGTTCAGGGGAATTGTCAGCCCGGGCAACGAAAGCGCGGAACACGTCTTCGAGCCACTTCTCGCCGGTGTCTTCACGCAGTTCCTCTTGGGTGCCCACCGCCAGGACTCTTCCCGCATGCACGATGGCGATGCGGTCGCAGAGGCGCTCTGCTTCCGATAGGATGTGGGTTGAAAACAGCACGCAGCGACCTTCTTCCCGGCGGGATTCAACGAAGCGAATCATGTCACTGGCAGCGAGCAGGTCGAGGCCGGTGGTGGGTTCATCCAGGATCAAAACCCGCGGGTCATGGATCACCGCCCGGGCAATCGATACCCGTTGTTTTTGGCCGGTGGAGAGTGATTCGCAACGGCCCAAAAGGAAGTCCTTTAGGTCAAAGGCCTTGACCACCACTTCAAGTCGGCGACCGAGGGTGTCCTCGTCCATGCCATGCAAGCGGCCGAAATACTGCAGGACCTCTTGGGCTGTTAAGCGCGGATAGAGCCCGGTGGTCCCGGACAGGAATCCGATTCGTTTGCGCACGGTGATTGGGTCATTGGTGATGTCCGCGCCGGCCACGGTGCCCCGGCCCCTTGTGGGAGCCAGGATCGTGGAGAGCATTCGCAGGGTCGTGGTTTTTCCAGCACCATTGGGACCCAAAAGGCCCATTACCTCGCCGTAGTTGCAAGCAAGGTCGAGGTCCTGGACCGCTGCCACCTTTCCTCGCTCGGGGTCAGAGAAAATCTTGGTTAGGGCCTCGGCGTGAATTGCTGGGGCATTCGTATTGGTATCAAGGGTCATCGGCTTGCATCCCCGTCGGAGCGTAGGAAGGAAAACAGTTGTCGCCAGGAGATCGTGGCGGAAGTGGTGGCAAATGCCTCGCGGGACAGTAGGCGGACGGCGAACTTCAAGGCCAACCAAGCGCTCAGCAAGAGGGATCCAGCCACAAGGGCATATTCCAGTGGCAGGACTTTTCCGAGCAGCATGGATTTAGCTGCAAGGGTCACGTTGAGAACGGGGACCAATGCGAGGCCCGGGGTCAAATCAATGCCAGGCATGATGCCCGCGATGGCCGGCAGGATGAAGACCATCTGCACCGGGCCCAGCATGGCTTGGGCTTCCTTGAAGTTGCGCGCCATTCCGGAAGTTGCGGTGAGCGTAGCTGCCACGAAGAGGGCAAAGAGCAATGCGAGGGGAGCCACGGCCAGCAGTGCTTGCCAGGGCAAGTTGATGGTGATGTTGCTGCCCTGAAGGATCGTGGCCAGCAGGCCCTCTGCGGAGATTCCGAGGGCCAAAAGGTTGAAGGTGGTGGCGATCATGGCCAAGCTCGCCACCGCCAAAACCTTGCCCTGCAGAACCCAAAGACGGGGTACCGGCAGTAGAAGCGTGGTCTCCGCCGTGCCCCGTTCGCGTTCGCCTGCGGACAGGTCCACTGCCGGGAAAAAGGCCCCCATGACGCACATGGTCACCAACAGCATGGGCAGCAAGGTGGCAAGCAGCAGGGCGCCCTTGTCGCTCTCAGGGCCCACGTCGACCCGCTCAAGATACAAGGGTTGCAGGGCGCTTGCGGCGTGCCCGCCCGCTTCGGCTGCTTGCTCGCGCAATTGATCCACGTGCTGGGCGAGGCGCTTGGTCACCCGGGACTCGGCCAGTTCCCCTTTGGGCTCACTGCGATTGACATGCAAGTGGGCACCGTCCGGCCCAAAACTCAAGACGCCCGCGAGAGGAGGACCTTGGGGCTCGCCGACCCCGCTTGTCGCTTCCAGTAAATCCTCAGGGGGCACATCATCTTGGAAGCCCAAGTCCACCAATACCAAGCGATTCGCAGGGCCTGGCTCCGGACCCTGGTCCATCGCCCGCAAGAGGTCTTCTTCTAGCAGGCCTTGGTTGACCACTCCCACGTGAACTTCGGTGCGTTCTTTCTGGCCTTGAAGGACCAAGAAACCTTGGGCCATGATCCAGAACAAAACCGGGTACATGCAGATAGGCAAGACCAGGGTGGTGAAGGCGGTCTGGCGATCGCGCAGTGTTTCGCGCAGTTCTTTCCCTGTAACTTGCAGGGTTGCAGCGAGGCGTTGGGTCATGGCCAAGGTGGCGCCGGGGAGTTGAGTGCGGGGATCTAGTGACGTTCCCGGGCCTTCGTGGCCCGAGTCTTGGTGGTGCTTATCCCTCATCGTACGGCGGGCACAGCTGTGATGGAAGCTCCGAGCCTCTCCTAGGGACAAGTCCCGTGTGGTTCACTTCGCCGGTTGCAAAAGAGGGACGGTTGACGGAAGTGGGGGCTTTCACCATCAACCGTTCGGATGACCAGCACAGAGCGGCATCCAGAGCACTCGGGGCCCAATCCTGAGTCTGCGTCTACCCGGCTTGGCCCCCGATTGGCAGGGGGGGCGCGGGTGCAGTCTTGGGCATTCCGGTGCACTGAATGCCAAAAGGGCTTGGGCCTCAAGATGAGCCTCTGGGTTGGTCGATAGGCCTCTCATGAACTCAGAATTCCAGGTGCCCCGGGCGGATAACGCCCTTATAGGGAATCCGGAGTTTGAATCTACGCGTGCGGCGCTGCTCGCCCCGCCGATCACTCTTTCGACGCCCGCCCGGCAGATCGTTGCACGCACTTCTTTTTCCCCAGGGGTCTTTCCTTTGGGTCTTTCGCCCCGGGAGAAAAACCCGCCTGGCGTTCTGCCTTCGGTTGGGGGTTTTCTCCGTCGTTGGTACCGGTGGTTCCCCCAAGGATTAGCTTTCGCTGCTATTTTCTGGAGCCTGTGCTTTCATGTGTCCCAGGTGCGTGGTTCCTCCATGTCTCCCGGGATTTTGAATTCCGATCGGATCGTGGTGGATGATGTCTTTCACCACATTTTCCCCATGGGGCGCGGTGACGTGGTGGTCCTCAAGTGCCCCCTCGATCAGAGCCTCGATTACGTCAAGCGTGTGGTCGGCTTGCCCGGGGACGATATTTTGATTGCCTTTGGCAAGGTTTGGGTCAACGGAGAGGCTCTCGAGGAGTCCTATCTCGACGCGGGCTCCATAGACCACGCCAGTTTCAAACATTGCACCGTGGCCTCTGATCACTTCTTCGTTCTTGGGGACAACCGTATCCATAGCTCGGACAGCCGTGAGTTTGGTCAGGTACCCATGGATTGCTTGCAGGGGATCGTGCGCGCACGCCTTTGGCCCCTTGCTCGCGCCGGTTGGGTGAACTGAGGCCCCCGGGCTTCGGTTAGCTTGGGCCTGTGGCGAATTCTCCTGTAGTTCTGTTGAGCGGTGCGGCCCAAGGTCTTGGTCTTGCCTGTGCCGAACGCCTCGCGGGGCAGGGCTGGCGCGTGCACGGAGTGCACCGGTCTTCCCGGGGTCGCGAGGGTTTGATCCAGCGGTTTGGCGCGGACCAGGTGCACCAAGCGGATTTGACCGAAGAGGGCGCAGCCCAACAGGTGGTGCAAGCGGTCTTGGCTCGGGAAGGTCAATTGGACGGGGTTGTGCACGCCATGGGCGAGTTTTTCAGCGGTGCTCCGTCCGAGACCGGGCGTGATCAGATCCAATCCCTCTGGCGCAGCAATATGCTCTCGGCCGTAGACCTGTTGGATGGATCCCGGGCTGCCCTGCGGGAATCCGGGGGGGCGGCGGTGTTTTTTGGCACCGCGGGCCTGGACGGTTTGCGGGGACGGCAGACCACCGCCGCCTACACCGCAGCAAAAACCGCACTGCTGGTTTGGATGAAGTCCGCGGCTTTGGAGGAGGCGCCCCATGGGGTGCGCATCAACATGGTTTCTCCCGGGGTCATTCCCCATGGGGGGGCTGCTCCAGAAACCCATGACTCCGAACGCATCGCGCGTATTCCCAGCGGTCGCGGGGGCAAGCCCGAGGAGGTTGCAGCGGCGGTGAGCTGGTTGCTCTCTCCGGATGCGAGCTACGTGATCGGCCAAAACTTGGAAGTGGCCGGCGGCTGGTTGCTTTAGGGGCCCAGATTTATCCGAATCGCTCTCTGGTCAGTTGCCCCGTAATTGGGGCACTATGGGGGCATGAGTCAAGCCACTATCCGCAATCTAGATCCCGCCACGGGAGAATTAATCGAAGAGGTTCCCTGCGCCACAGGGGCCGACGTACAGGCCGCTGTGGCCCGGGCCCGGGCAGCTTGGCCCGCCTGGCGGGATATGGAGTCCAGCCAGCGATTGGACCTTGTGCGCGCTGCACTCGAGCGCATGGGGGAACAGGCGCCGGAACTCGGGGCAGTGTTGTCGCGGGAGATGGGCAAGCCCCTCGAGCGGGCAGTGGGCGAGGTACGCGGATACGTCCAACGCTTGACCGAAGAACTCGAGCGCGTGGCCCAGGCGATTGCTCCTGAAATTGTGCCGGGGAGCGAAGACCGGGTGCTGCTCACCAGGGAGCCCCACGGAGTGGTGGCGGTGATCACTCCCTGGAATTTCCCCGTGGGTATGCCCGCCCAGATGTTGGTTCCCGCTTTGGGGGCCGGCAATACCGTGGTGTTCAAGCCCAGTGAGCACGTGCCCCTGACCGGTGCCTATCTTGCGCGCCTGTTTCAGGAACAGCTGCCAGAGGGAGTGCTGGAATTGCTGCAGGGAGAAGGGGCCGTGGGCGCTGCGTTGGTGGACGCGGACGTGGACATGGTTGCTTTTGTGGGCAGTCGCGCCACGGGCATCGCAATCATGCGCAGTGCAGCAGGGGGCTTGAAGCGCGTGGTGCTTGAGCTCGGTGGTAAGGACCCTCTGATCATCTTTGCGGACTCGGACTTAGAAGCTGCAGCGCTTTCCGCCACCCAGTTTTCCTTAAGCAACACGGGCCAGGTTTGTTGCAGCGTGGAAAGGGTCTTGGTGGAGAGTTCCGTGGCTGAAAAAATTGAAGAGCTCGTGCTCAAGGAAGTGGCCAACTGGCCCTTCGGGGATCCCCTGGCCAAAGGGACCTGCATGGGGCCCCTGGTGAGCGAATCCCAGCGGGACAATGTGGTGGCCCATGTGGCGGACGCACGGGAAAAGGGAGCACGCATTGCTATCGGGGGCGAATTGCCCGAGGGACCTGGGTGGTTTTATCCTGCCACGGTGATCGTCGATGCCCCCGAGGATGCCAAGGTCCGGCAGGACGAGACCTTTGGCCCGGTGGTTTGCCTGAGTACTTTTGAGACCGAAGAGGAAGCCATCGAGAAGGCCAACGACACGGTTTATGGTCTAGGAGCCAATGTTTGGACTTCTGACCCTGAACGTGGGCAGCGGGTATCCGCAGCCCTGCGCGCAGGGCAGGTCGGGGTCAACCGCTACTTGGGTGGAGCCCCCGGAACCCCCTGGGTTGGAGCTCGTCAGTCGGGCATGGGATTCCTGGGCGGCATCGAGGGCCATCGCCAGTTCACCAGCCCTAAGACCGTGGCCACAGCCCCTGCTTGAATGCTGCTTTGTCTGGACTTGAGACTGCTCCTTGCGCTCTTCGCCCGGGTGGTCTAGCCTTCTAGTATGAAAAGCCCGACCTTGGATTTCTTGGGGAGCCAGTTCTCCCCCGCCAAAAGCCCTGCCCTCCTCGGGCAAAACGGGCTTTGGTGGCCCCAGCCCGCGGTGCAGCGGACTGGGCAGAAGATCTTTTGACCTTCACCTTTTCCAGATGTTCATCGCGGGCCCCCAGATCTTCTGGGGGCCCGCGTTTCTTTTTTCTATCCTGCCCGGCGTGCAGAACCCATCCGTGCTCCAACTATTGCGAGGCCCCGAGTGACTTCACCCCTTTCCCGATCCACTGACAAAGACGCCGACCAGTACCAACTGGCTTGGTGGGTTTTGCCCGCGGACTTATTTACCCCCGTGCAGGCATTCCGTGCTCTGCGGGCGAGCGGCCACGAGGGCGTGTTGCTCGAATCTGTCGAGGGAGTCATGCGGCTTGCCCGCTATTCGTTTGTTGCGGTCAATCCCTGCGCTTCCCTGCGCGCCCGGGCCGGGGAGGTCACCATGACCGAGGGGGGCAAGAGCAAGACGACCAAGGGCAGCGCCCTGGATGCTCTGCGCGCTGCACTCAAGTCCCATGCGGTGCCAAAAGCGCCTCCGGGATTGCCGCCCTTGGTGGGGGGTTGGCTTGGATTCTTTGGTCACGAGTGGGTCACGGAATTAGAGCCACGCATCAAGCGTCAAGAAAACGATCCCTTTGGCTCGCCGGATGCTTGCTTTGATTTGTTTCGCGATGTGGTGGCATTTGACCACGCGACCCAACGCTTGTATGTGATCACCGCATGTCCAGCCGGAGCCGCTGATCGCAGCGCAGCGGAGAAGAAGTTGGAGACATTGACCCGTGAGCTATTGACCGAGGCGGGAGACTTCAAGGGGTTCTCCTTGTTGGACGATCAACCCGAACGCACCACGGAAGCGAGCGCGTACATGGAAGCTGTAGAAACCCTGCGCCATATGATTGGCGAGGGCGAGGTTTTTCAGGCTGTGCTGAGCCAAGGTTTCTCCCGGCGCTTTGCGGGGGACCCGTTCACCCTGTACCGGGTGCTGCGCTTGGTGAATCCCGCGCCCCACATGTTCTATTGGGCGTCCGAAGACATCACCTTGATTGGATCATCGCCCGAGCGTTTGGTTTCCCTGCGGGGCGGAGTTTGCCAAGCGGTTCCGATTGCTGGTACCCGGCCCCGGGGCGGGGACGAAGAGCAAGACCGGTTGTTGGGTCAGGAACTCTTGACCGATCCAAAGGAACGGGCCGAGCATGACATGTTGGTGGACTTGGCGCGCAACGACCTTGGCCGAGTGGCCCGGGTGGGGAGCGTGCGGGTTTGCGAACACGCGGTCCTTGAAAAATTCCCACGGGTGCAGCACCTGGTCAGCCGGGTCGAGTCTCGCTTGGCGGCGGGCGCCGATGCCCTGGATTTGGCCGCTGCTTGCTTCCCAGCCGGCACGGTTTCAGGAGCACCCAAGGTGCGTGCATTAGAGCTAGTCACCGCTCTTGAGGGCCGTTGCCGCGGTCCCTATGCCGGTGCCTTTGGCTACTTCGATGGCTCTGGAGCCGCGGAACTGGCGATCACCATTCGAACCCTGGTGGTGCAAAAGGACCGGGTGCACTGGCAAGCGGGGGCCGGCATTGTCTGGGAGTCGAACCCAGAACTCGAACATGAAGAAACCCTGCACAAGGCCCAGGCCCTCGGGGAAACCGTGGCCATGGCGGCAGAGCCAGCCTTTCAGCCGAAGGGCGACAAGGGCGTGGGAGGCCAGTCATGATCCTGCTCATCGATAACTACGATTCCTTCACCTACAACTTGGTGCAAGCCCTTGCTGGTCTTGGCGCCGAGGTGGTGGTGAAGCGTAACGACGCGCTGACGTGTGACGAGGCATTGGCCTTGGGTGCGTCCGCCGTTGTGATCTCTCCGGGTCCGGGCCGGCCCAAGGACGCGGGCATTACCATGGAGTTGCTTGCAGCTTTGGATCCCAGCGTGCCCGTGTTGGGGGTTTGCCTTGGGCACCAAGCCATTGTGGAGCAGGCCGGTGGAAAGCTGCTGGTGGATCCCTCCCCCGTGCATGGCAAGGCGAGTTTGGTGCACCACGCCAAGGGCCCCTTGTTTCGTGGAGTGCAGAGTCCTTTCCCCTGTGCGCGCTATCACTCGTTGGTGGCGGAGCGGGTGAGCTTGCCGGAGAACTTGACGCTGATCGCTTGGACCGAAGATGGGCATGTGATGGGGGTCGAGGACACCCTGGGACCGCGCTTTGGCGTGCAGTTCCATCCCGAGTCGATCTTGACGCCCCTGGGTACGCGCATCCTGGCGAACTTTTTGGCGGCGGCGGGGGAACCGGTGGCTGCCCGCAGTCCGGGGAGCAGTCTGTGAATTCCCGGGACGCCTTGGCCGCGGTGCAAGGGGGCGCAAGCCTTACCGCTTCCGATTGCGAAGCGGTGTTCGGCGAGATCTTTGGGGGAGGAACCGATCCCTTGGTGCTTGCGGCGCTCTTGGCAAGTTTGGCCCAGCGCCGGGAAACCCAAGACGAGTTGCTCGGGGCCGTACGTGCCCTGCGTGGCAACATGCTGCCCTTCGAGCACTCCCATCCCCAAGCCATCGATACCTGCGGCACGGGAGGAGACGGGCTGGGCACATTCAACCTGTCCACCGCTGCCGCTCTGGTGGCTGCCTCGGCGGGGGCTCGCGTGGTCAAGCATGGCAACCGGGCCGCCTCTTCCAAGTCCGGTTCCGCGGACCTGCTCGAAGCCCTTGGGGTTTGCATCGAGTTGACCCCCGACCAAGCTCGGGAGGTGCTTGACCAGGTGGGCATCACCTACTTGCATGCACCTCTTTATCACCCGGCCATGCGCCACGCGGGTCCCGTGCGCAAGGCGCTTGGGATCCGTACGATTTTCAATAGCCTCGGGCCCCTCGCCAATCCCGGTGGTGTGCGCCGCCAGTTGGTGGGGATCTCTGATGGATCTCGATTGCAAGAGGTGGCTTCGATTTTGGAGTCCCTGGGCCATCAGCGAGGCATGGTGGTGCATGGGGGCGGCGGAGCAGACGAGTTGACCCTCGATGGACCCAACCGGGTGCAATGCTTGGGCAGCCTCGAGACGTTTGAAACCGAAGGGGTCAAGCTTGGGCTCGACGCGGCCCCGGTGGCAGCCTTGGCCGGAGGCGATGCGGAACACAACGCAAAGATCTTGCACCGATTGCTCGATGGGGATGGCGGCCCTCTGCGGGACGCCTTGCTGTACAACGTTGCCGCAGCCCTGGTGCTAGCTGAGAAGGCCACCAGCGCCGAAGAAGGCGTGCGCCTTGGGGCGGAGGCATTGGATTCGGGCGCGGCCCGGGATCGCTTGGCCCAGTGGGTGCAGATTTCCGTGGCGGTCACCTCATGAGCTTGCCTGCTGGTGTGCGTTGGACCGGGACGCGTCTGGATCCGATTCTCGAATCCGTTGCGGCCAAGGCCGCTCGTCGTGGGCCTGTGGCCGCCCCCGTGGAAGGCCTTCGTGAAGGGGATTCGATCGAGCGTTTTTGTCGGGCGCTTGGGGCTCCGGGGCTTTCTCTGATCGCCGAATGCAAACGCCGGGCCCCTTCCCAGGGCCAACTATCCGAAGAGTTAGACCTGGCCAAACGGGCCGAGTCCTATGCACGGGGCGGGGCTGCTGCCCTGTCGATACTCACGGAAGAGGAACATTTTCAAGGCCATCCCCGGGATTTGGCTGCGGTGCAGTCCGCAGGTATTCCGCGCTTGCGTAAAGACTTTTTGATCTCTACCGAGATGGTGCTCGAAAGCCCCGGCATGGGCGCTGACGGGGTGCTCTTGATTTGTGCTTGCTTGGAAGATGCTCTGCTGCAGGACCTTGCGGTCTGCGCTAGGGAGCAAGGCCTGTTCACCCTGGTTGAGGTCCACGATGAGGCCGAGTTGGAACAGGCGGCGCGGCTTTGTTGCCCTGAGATCGGAGTGGGTGCGATCGGCGTCAATGCCCGGGACCTACGCGACTTTTCCATCGACTTGGCCACGGTGGAGCGCATCCTACCCCTGATGCCAAAGGGGGTTTTGAGCGTGGCCGAATCCGGCTTGCAGGGCACCGAAGATTTGTGCCGCGTGCGGGCAGCCGGGGCCGACGCAGCGTTGGTGGGGACGGCCCTGATGCGTTCGACCGATCCCGAAGCCACCCTGCGTGAGTGGCGCGAGGTGCTCGAGTCATGAAGCCTGCCACAATCAAGATCTGCGGTTTGACCCGCGGGGAGGACGTGCGCGCTGGGGTGGAAGCCGGGGCGGATCTGTTTGGGTTCGTGCACCATGAGCCCTCTCCCCGGCATGTGTCAGAAGCTGATCTGGTGCCCCTCGTGGCCCTTGTGCCCGAGGGCAAGGCCAGCGTCTTGGTGGTGGTGGACGGTGAGGTCGCAGCCCTTGCGCGCTTGATGGAAAACAGCGGCGCGACTTTCCTGCAACTGTGTGGCGACCAAGACCCAGAGGTCTTCAAGGGTTTTGGATTTTCGATCCTCCGGCGCATTGGCGTGCAGGAGGGAGCATTGGTGCAAATGGCCCGTTGGTTTGGAGTGGCTGAGGGCTTTGTGTTGGACCATCCCTCTTCCGCCGGGGGCAGTGGTCTCTTGGTGGATCAGACCTGCGCCCGGGAGCTTGCGGCCACGGGGCCCTGCCTCCTGGCTGGGGGCCTCGACCCCGAAACCGTGGCCTCTGCGATTCGGGCCACATGCCCCCTAGGGGTCGACGCTTCTTCGCGGCTGGAGAGTTCACCGGGCCAAAAAGATCCCCAGCGTGTCCGTGACTTTGTGCGCCATGCTCAGCGCGCTTTTGCTCAACAGGAGAGTCCATCATGAGTACCTTCCAATTGCCCACGCACTTTGGCCGCTTCGGTGGTTGCTATGCACCAGAGACCCTGATGCCGGCGCTCTTGGAATTGGAGGCGGCTTACATCGAAGCCACTGGTGACGGGGCGTTTGAACAGGAGCTCCAGCGCCTGAGGCGGGACTTTGCGGGAAGGGCAACGCCCCTCTTTCATGCCCGGCGCCTGAGTCAAGAATGGGGTTTGGACCTGTGGATCAAACGTGAGGACCTATTGCACACGGGTGCCCACAAGTTGAACAACGCCCTAGGCCAAGCACTCTTGGCTAAGCGCATGGGCAAGACACGCATTCTGGCGGAGACCGGAGCGGGCCAACACGGTGTTGCCAGTGCTACGGTTTGCGCCTTGCTTGGTTTGGAATGCGTGGTCTACATGGGGGAGGTCGATATGCAACGTCAGCGGCCGAACGTGGAGCGCATGCACTTGCTCGGGGCGCGAGTCGAGCCGGTCAAGAGTGGCCAGCGCACACTCAAGGACGCGGTGAACGAAGCCCTGCGAGCTTGGGTTTCCGATCCCGATGCCCATTACCTCTTGGGTTCTGCCCTTGGACCTCACCCTTTCCCCACCATGGTGGCCGCCTTTCATCAGGTAATCGGTGACGAAGCCAAGCAGCAATTCCAAGCGCAAGGGGATGGGTCCCTACCGGACTTGGCCGTGGCTTGCGTGGGGGGCGGATCCAATGCGATTGGGCTCTTCCGGGCTTTTGTGCCCCATGACTCCGTCACCCTCGTGGGCGTGGAAGCGGGTGGGCGCGGATCGGAGCCGGGAGAGCACGCGGCCCGTTGGCTCGGTGGGCAAGAGGGTGTGCTGCACGGATGCCGGACCCTGGTGCTCGCCGATGAGCACGGTCAAATCCAAGGCACCCATTCGATTAGCGCAGGTTTGGACTATCCCGCCGTGGGCCCCGAACACGCGCACCTGGCGGACATTGGTCGGGCCCGTTATGAAACCGCGATGGATGATGAAGCTCTGGAGGGCTTCGCGGCCCTTGCTCGCTTGGAAGGGGTTTTGCCCGCCCTTGAATCCTCCCATGCACTCGGTTGGCTCATGAGCCACCGGGAAGAATGGCGCGGCAAACAAGTGGTGCTTGGGCTTTCCGGCCGGGGTGACAAGGACCTGGATACGGTCTTGCCCCTTTTGGGAGGTCAAGCATGAACCCCCGTTTGCAAGCTGCCCTAGAGGCCGGCCGGAAGGGGGGCTGCCCCGGAATTGCGCCCTACTTGACCGCCGGAGACGGAGGTCTGGGACGCACCCTCGCTGCCCTACACGCCATCGAAAAAGCAGGGGCGGTCTGCGTGGAGTTAGGCCTGCCCTTTTCTGATCCCTTAGCGGATGGACCTGTTTTGCAAGCGGCAGCCGAACGCAGCTTGGAAGGGGGCATGACTCCGACCGGCACCCTGGATCTGATCCAGCGCTATCGCCAGGAGGGGGGCCAAATGGCAGTGCTGCTTTTTTCCTACACCAATCCTCTCTTTGTGGGTCTGGGCGGTTTACGGGCCAGCGCCGAGCGCCTCGCCACAGTGGGAGGCGACGGTTTTGTCGTGCCCGACCTGCCGCCCGAGCTGGCCGGTGAGTTACAAGATGCCTGTGAGGAGTTGGACTTGGGTACGGTGTTCTTCGCCACCCCGCGTTCCTCCCCAGCGCGCATTCGGGCGGCCGCCGAGGCTTCCAGCGGTTTCCTGTACTGCGTGGGCCGGGTGGGGGTCACGGGACAGCGCACTCATTTTGATGCGGAAGTGTTGCGCTGGCTGGACCAGGTGCGCGACTTGGCCGGATCGACTCCCATGGCCGTGGGCTTTGGCGTGGCCACGCCGGGGGATATTACGGCTTTGGCGGGACATACGGATTTGGCCATTTCGGGCAGTGCTCTTGTGCAACACTTGCACCGGACCAAAGGCACCGATCAAGATGGGGCCCAGGCGGCCTTTGACTTTGTAGCGGCCCTCTGTGGGGCTCAACCGGACTAGGAATCAACCATGCAACCCCAAACTAGAAATCACCTAGCCTTTCTCGACCGTGCCCTTTTGAATCTGTTGGAGGAGCGCGCGAGGCTCCTTGCCGAGCAGGACGTGAGCGCACCGGCCAACCTTGAGGACTTGCTCCTGCGAGCCAGCGGGGACTTTGATCCCGAGCGCTTGCCCGCGGTATTTGAGGCGATCGAAAAGGGCACCAGCCCGTCCAAGGGAGGTTCGCGATGATTTTGCGCCTTTGGCCCGGGACGCCCGAAGCGCGTGTGGCAGCGATCACTGCAATGCTTGAAACCTCGGGGGTGCGTACCTCGCGCAGTCCAGAGATGAACCGCCCGATCATCGCCACCCTCGACAAGGTGGACTCCGAACTTGCAGGGCGCATCGATGCCCTCGACGAGGTCGAATCCGTCGTGCACCCCGTGGGAGAATGGCGCCGGGTGGACAGCAGTTTCCGAGATGGCCCCTCGGTGGTCAGGGTGGGTGGAGTGCCCGTGGGTGGTGGCAGCGTGGTGGTGATCGCGGGACCCTGTTCCGTGGAAACCCCCGAGCAACTCGATGATGCTGCGCGCTGTGCCCATAAGGCCGGGGCGCACATTTTGCGCGGGGGCGCGTTTAAGCCTCGCACGTCGCCCTATGCTTTTCAGGGGCTCGGGCAGGAAGGTTTGTACCTGCTGAAGGAGGCGGGCTTGCGCTATGGCATGCCGATCATCAGCGAGATCATGGACGCGGCGCAATTGCCAGCGTTCCTCGATCACGATGTGGACTGCTTGCAAATCGGTGCACGCAATATGCAGAACTTCACCCTGCTCAAATCCGTGGCCACCGCCCGCCGGCCGGTGCTGCTCAAGCGTGGCTTGTCCGCCACCATCAAGGAGTGGCTGCAGTCCGCCGAGTATCTCGCGGCCCACGGTTGCGACAATGTGATTTTCTGCGAGCGTGGCATCCGCACCTTCGAGCCTGCTACGCGCAACACCTTGGACCTGACGGTTTTGCCCCTCATGCAGCAATGGTCCCACCTGCCGATCATGGTGGACCCAAGCCATGCGGCCGGGATTCCCGGACTGATTCCTCCCTTGTCCCGGGCTGCCCTTGCGGCTGGTGCGGACGGTCTCGCGGTGGAAGTTCACGCCCGTCCCGAAGATGCCAAGAGCGACGGGGGCCAGGCCCTGCTGCCCGGCGAGCTGGCCGGCTTGGTGGCGGACGCCCGGGTCTATGCGGCGGTGGGCGGGCGACACCTGGCGCAGCAATTGCCCCGACCTGTGGGCCGTCCCACCGGGGGCTAGACCTGGTCGAGGCGCTCGATGACCGCGTCCCAGTCGATGTCCAGTGGCTCCCAGTCAGGGGTGCTGGACAACTCGAAGACCTGATCGCGCACCGCTTGGGCTCGGCCCCCGGGTTTGGGGTGGGTGCTCATCCAGACGGGGATTTCGCCGTCCTGTTCCTCTTCGAGGGTTTCAAAGAACTCAGCCAAACCTTCCGGGTCGATGTGGGCTGCGATCAACATGCGAACCCCTTCCTGATCCGCTTCGCTTTCGTCCAAGCGTCCGTAGCCGTTCATGGTGACCGCTGTCAGGACCTCCATGGCCGCGTTTTGGAGGCCTCCCATATCACCCACGGTGACCGCCAGCACCGTCGCCGCGCCCGCGGCCTTGACGATGCGGTTGATGCCGTGACGCTTGGTCACGTGGGCGATCTCGTGGGCCAAGACCCCGGCGACCTGTTCGGGGCTGGTGGCTTTTTCTATGAGGCCGCTGAATACCGTGATGTAACCACCGGGCAGCGCAAATGCGTTGATCGTTGGATTGCGCACGACTTTGAATTTGAATTCCGCATCGGGCAAACAGCGGTAGGGGGCGATGCGGTTGAGCATCACCTCGATGGCTCCGCGCACCTGGGGGTCGGTGATCTCCGTGCCATTGGTAGGCATGGATTTATCGGCGAGTTCGCCGATGGTCTCGTCCGCAGAATAGGGCACGCTATCCGCCACTCCATCCGTGACTGCGCTAAAGCAGGCGGGCATTTTGACCAGCGCCCAGATGCAGAACGCAACGAATGCAACGCAGCCCAGGCGCGTGCGCCAGGGGCCCGAAACCGTATCCCCGTGGACCCTCGAGATGTCATTGCCCAGGTCGTTGCCCGCGAGGCTTTCCACCACGCGCAAGATGTCAGGATCGGTGCAGCTAACAGCCAAACCTCCCTGGAAAAACTCCAGGGCACCCGCCTCGTTCTTGCGCATGCGCATGCCGCTCCAGGCTAATAGGCGCGGGGGATCTCCCTCGGGTTTGGCGCTCATGCCCTGGGTGTTGAGCTCTAGAGTCACCGCAACGGAGCTGTGGCTTTGGTCTGGGCTGATGAGCGAAGGGTCGCGAAGCTGTCCGGAGAAGGTTTCGGGGTGCATGGAATTCCTAGGATTTGGGGCGCAGGATACGCGTGCTGAGGGCTCCGATTTGATCCACGTCACACACAACCTGGTCCCCGTCTTGTAGGGGACCGACTCCCTCGGGGGTACCCATCAAGACGATGTCTCCGGGGTAGAGGGTTAGGTGTTTGGACAGGGCTACCAGGGCGGGTTCCACGCGCACCACCAGGTCCTGGGTGCTCGCATCTTGACGCAACTCGGTGCCCACCTGACAGGTGACCCGCAGATCGTGGGGATCAATAAATCCAGCGGGCACCAAACAAGGTCCCAGGGGCAAGAAGCCGTCCATGTTTTTTGCGGGCATCCAGGGGTGCCCGAGTTTGCGGTGGTCACCCTGCATGCTGCGAGCGGTGAGGTCGTTGGCCACCATCCAACCGCCCACGTATTCCATGGCGTTTTCCAGGGTCAGGTCGCTGCCTTGCTTGCTAATCACCAGGGCCACTTCAGCTTCGTGGTCCACGCGATCGGTGTACCAGGGGCGCACGGTGACTTGGGCTCCGTGGCCCACGATGGTGTCGGGTAACTTTCCAAACCAAAGGGGTTCTGTGGGCACCTGTTCGCCGAATTCTGCCGCGTGGGCGGCGAAGTTCTTGCCGAGGCAGAGCACCTTGCCCACCTCCGGCCGGCTGAGGGGCGGATCCCACCTGTCGAGGTCGGGGGTTGGAACCTCAATCCAATCGCTGGACCCGGAACCGGGCAGGGAGTCTGCGAATTGGTCCCTATGCAAGAGGCCGCTGGTAATCAACTCGAGCAACTGACTCGGGTGTCCCGCAGCCGAGGCCCAAGCACTCAGGTCATACCAGCGATCGGCGTATTCAAGCAGCAATCCACTTGCGGGGTTTGCATAGATGCGGGGGATCTGGGGCCTTGGCGTGTTCATGGGGCTAGCATAGCTTTTTAAGCATCGCTAGGGCCGCGCTCTGTTCCCACGGATTGAGGGTTGGGGTTCTGCTCTCAAATGGGAATTCCAGCTTTGGCCAGCAGATCGGCGAGGGCCGAGTGGGCATGGTGCTCCCCATGGAATTGAGCCACGCGCAGCAAGGCGTTTTGGGCTAACGCGTCCCCGGAAGAAGGATCTTGGCGTAGGGCATGGGCCTGTTCGAGCAAATCGTCGGCTTCCCCGCCCATGAGCGTGCCCATTTGCGGGTCCCCACGAATCCCCCGCAGGGC
This sequence comes from uncultured bacterium, assembly GCA_937910685.1. Lineage (GTDB taxonomy): Bacteria > Planctomycetota > UBA1135 > UBA1135. Next base: position 18,823 of record CALEMP010000167.1, on the reverse strand, counting down.
AAGTGGTGTCCCTAACACCGGAACCCCGTGGGTCAGGGCTTCGAGGACCTTGAGTCGCACACCCCCCCCAAGGTGATAGGGCGCAATCACGCAACGGGTGTTCCTATAGAATCCGGCCAGATCCTCCACGTGACCCAGCACCTCTGCCCCTGCTCGTTGCAGGTTTTGGGCGAGTGCGGGCCGGATGCCGCGACCGGCAATCGCAAGCCGCAATGGAGTTTTGCTCCTTCGACGCTCCAAGGCGTTCAGCAAATCTCGTAGGGCGATTTCATTGGGGCCCCAGGTCCAAACCCCCAGTAGCGCCCCATCGTACTTGGGGGAACTCGAGATATTGATCACCTCAGGCGCATCCAACACCGGTGGAACCGTGACCACCGGTCGCGGAGTCATAGAGCGGATCGTGTCCGCGTCTTCATCGCAGATGGTCAGGATGCAATCGACTTCGTTCCACGCCTTGATTTCTCTGGCCTTCAGGAGGGATGCTTCACGGCGTACGAAAGGCTTTAGATGTCCGGGGACCAAACTGGCTGCCTGCTCCCACAGCAGATGTTCGATGTTGTGGCTGTCGAGGATTCGCTTGGTTCCCTGGGGCAATGCCGAGAGGTACTGCAGCATTGGCAGGGTTGCCAGGGCCGCTGTGGGTTGGACTCTGTGGAGCACTTGCTTCATTCCCTGGGTCATGCGCGCGTCCATGAACTTCAGTTCTGAGTAGGGCGCGCCGGTGATGAGGGATAGGATTCCGGTGCGCAGCAAAGTCAATGGGCGGCGTCGGATGCGGATGGGGCGGGGCACCAGCAGGTGACTTTTGGTCCCGTAGCCAGGGACCTCTTGGGGCGTACGCGGATCTCGGGCATCGGGGCCCGTGAAAGCCGCGAAGTGCACTTGCCCAAGGCGCCCCAGGCTGCGAATCACTTGGGTGTAACGCAGCTTGTGCCCCGCATCGGCGGGCCAAGGGGCTTCGTGGGTCAGGTACAGGAACTGAGCCATTCCCAATGCGTTGGGCCTTGGGCTTCGGGCTGGTACGGTTCTCTCGGGCTTGGGCATGGCGAACACCCGCGCTGCGGTGGATAGGCGGCGGGGGATAGACACCCTACCCGAGGCCCAAGAACCCTGCCTGGGATCCTCGCTCTCCCGGCCCTAGCGGCCCTCGGGGACCCGGCAGGCGTCCAGGGTCGACAGGGCGTAGCTGGTGGCCAACACTGGGTTGCCTTCCCACCAGCGAGGGGCGTTGACGTTGACCCAGGAACCGTCGATGCGGCTTTGCAGGGTCACGATGCGTGCGCTCAATTCCGTGCGCCAGGGGTGGACGATGCCTTCCGCGTCGGTGATGTTCTCGGCGCCCGAGAGGTCAAGGGCGCGGGCCATACCCTGGTAGTAATAGAACAATCCCTGGTAGGCGGCAGTTGGATCCCGGGAAGCTTCAAAGCCCGGGTTTTGGTCCAGGGTCCAATGCAGGCCCAGCCAATGCCACGCGGCTTGCACCCGGGGGTCTTCGCGATCGAGGCCCGCCAGCAGATAGCACTTGAACAGGGCGTAGGTCATGGAACCATAGGAGCGGGGCACCTTGACCCGCTTTCCGTCCCGGGTGGTGATCTCGTACTCCGCCTTGCTCGATCCCGGAGCATAGCCAGCGCCCCCGTCCTCGCCGGACTGGATGATCACGCCCTCTTCGAGAATTTGAATGTCATTCGACTCGGACCGATTTTGGCAGCGCTCTAAGAACTTGATCGCCCGGGCGTAGGCTTCATGGTCTTGCTTGAGTCCCGATGCGGAAAGGGCGTCGAGGGCCATTTGCAGATTGGACAGGTCCGGGCGCTCATCGCCTCCATAGCCGATGCCCCCATAATATCGGTCGCCAGCAGAATACCCCTCGCCCTCGTCCGCCTGCAATTGCACGATGTAAGCCTGGGCCTTTTGCAGGACTTCATCGAATTGGTCCCCCTTAGCCCGGGAGAGGGCCATGATCGATGCGGAAGTTACATAGTTGGCCAACATCCCCGTGTGGATCGAGCCATCCTCATGCTGCAAAGAAGCGAGCCACTTGAGGCCTTGATCGAGTGCCTCCTGAATTTCCTTTTGCCGGGGCTCGGGGACCGCAGAAAGGGCGCCTAGGACCATGGCGCTGATGCCAGCATCCGCTCCCCGGGGGCTGCCCCAACGACCGGGTTCCACCTGTTGGGTCAAGAGGTACGCGGCTCCCTTAGCGATGGCTTGGTCCGTGCGCTTGGCGTCCTTGGGAGTCCAGGTGGGCAGGGCTGCCGCATCCCCGGCGCTGCTGCTGGCGGGCTTCAAGAGGTTGCGGTACTGGGAGAGTTCCGCCACCCGCTGGGCCGTGAGTTGCAGGGAATCCCCCCAGGAAAAATTGGCTTGCCGGGCAGCCAAGAGGCGCACCGCTCGCTTGCCCGCTTCGGCCCGGTCCTTGGTGCGACTCGGCAGTACACCCTGGGGATCGTCCACCCCTTTGGAAGCCAAGAACATCAAACCCTTCGCATATCCATCCCGGGTGGTCTCGTCCAAGAAGTGATAGAGCGCAACCGAAGCAATGGAGGTGTTCTTGAGCCGAGCATCGGGGGTGAGGGACGTGGCTCCGTAGGCTCCGTCTTCCTCCTGTTGTGCAATGAGCCAACGCACCCCATCACGCACAAAAGCTCCGTCCCTGCGGTCGTAATTGCGGGGGCTGCTGGCCATGGCATGTAGCACCCAGGCGGTGCTTTCGATGGTGCCGTAGCTGCCGTTTTCACGGTCCTGCTGGCTGCGCATCCAGCGGATCGAGGGGTCAATGGCTTCCTTGAGATCTAACTCAAAGGGAGTGTCCTGGGCGAATGCGTGGCTCACGGTGGGGAGCAGGGCCAGCAGGAGCATGAGCAAGTTCCGCAGGATGAGGGTGGGGGTCGATTGGAGCATGGGCTTGGGGGCAGGGCACAAGGATGCCACCTGGGGGGGGCCAACGGCGGCGGGCAAGGGGAGGTTCAGGGGATTGGGGGCCGCTCTCGGGTCCCCTGCGCCAGTCAGGAACTATCTCACGCCCCGGTAGGTCTTGGGTAGGGTGCTCCCATGGATTCACCCCAGCCCATCCCTCTTGGATTCGAACGCTATCCAGAGGACGAAATGCTCCGCCGCGCAGATGCCCATTTCAAAGCCCTCGCCACCCGCCGCAGCGTGCGACACTTTTCTTCCGATCCGATCCCGATCGAAGTCCTGCGCTCCTGCATTCTGACTGCGGCCAGTGCTCCATCCGGGGCGCACAAGCAGCCTTGGCATTTTGTGCTGGTCACCGACCCGAAAATTAAACGAGAAATCCGGCTGGCTGCCGAAGTGGAAGAGCGCGAGAATTACGCGGGGCGTATGAACCAACAGTGGATCGAGGACTTGGAACCTCTGGGCACCGATCACGACAAGCCCTTCTTGGAGGAGGCCCCCAGTCTGATCGTGATTTTCCGAGAGGCCTGGGGCGAGGATGACCAGGCCCAACGACGGCAGCATTACTACACCCAAGAATCTGTGGGCATTGCCGCCGGGATGTTGCTCAGCGCATTGCACCTAGCGGGGCTTGCAACCTTGACCCACACCCCTAGCCCCATGGGTTTTCTTAGCACTTTGCTGAAGCAGCCGGAGCGTAGAAAAGCATTCCTCTTGATTCCCGTGGGCTACCCCACCAAGGATTGTCACGTGCCGGACCTGCGGCGCAAGGGACTAGAGTTGGTGTTGACCGAACGCTCCGGGCCCTGATCGTCCCGGTCTCTATTGCTGGTCGGCTCGGGCGCACTGTTCGCAGGCGCAGTCCGCGAGCCCGTCGACTTGGAGGTTTTCTAGGCGCATCAAGAGATCCCTGTGGACAGCCTGAAGTTCCTCAGGTGTGCGATTGGATCCGATCCAGTGGAACCCGTGCTTCTTGCGCGGGGCTGGTCCGTCTTGGGATTTGTTGAGGGCGAGGATCCCGAGGCCCATTTCACTGCGTAGGGAGATTCTTGATCCATCCGCGGAAAAGGCTAAGTCGTTGCCTCCCAGGCCAGAGGGGAACTCAAGGTTATCAAGACCCGCGCTATCCAGAAGGGCGCGGCCCACCGAAGAGATGCCCCCATCAAGACCCGAAAGCACTTGCTTCCCTCGGACTCCCATGGAGATTATGGGCACATCCAAAATTTCGGGGGTCATGCGGTCCGAACGCCACCATGCGCCGTTCTCGCCGTGGCCCTGGCCGCGTAGTCCGGCCATGGCCCAGATCGACGTGGAAAGCCGGCCCCGGGCGATCAGGCGCGCAAGCTGGCGTTCGACTTCGGATATTTCGGCGCGGTATCGAACGCGCACGACCCGGGCGTCTTCCTCGTCGGGATTCCAGGCCGGCCGGAACTCGGGAGGCAGGAATTCCTTGTCGCCCACTTGATCGGAGAAGCGGCGGACGAAGCGCAGCTTTGGGTCATAGGGGGGCAGGGGGTCGCTCGCGTGCATCCAAACGAAAAGTGGAGCTGGCGGCAGATTGGCGAGCCAAACCGCGGCTTGGGCTCCCAGTGCATCCGCGTCGGCTCCCTCTTGGGGAGCAAAGACCCAGTCGAATTCTTCCAGGAGGCCTGATCCATGGCCCAGCTGGGGGTCGCCCACCAAAGCCAGGGTGAGGTAGCCTGCCCGGGAGAGTTCACCAGCCAGGGTGTTCGCATCCGTAGGCAAGCGATCGGTGTCCAGGAGCAAACCGTTTTCCGTGGGGGACTGGCCTGTCAGGATGGCTCCCGCCGCAACCCGTGGTGAATTGCTAGGAGTGCGCAGCACGCGGGTGAGTTCCCTGCGCTGGGCTTGTTCAATCAGGGGTGCTCCCCCCGGCGTGGTGACCGCGTCTGCGCGGAAACCGTCTACGGTCATCAGCAGGATCGACGGACGTTCCGCGGCTCGTACCAATTGGGGAGGGGTCAAAGCCAGAGCAGCTAGGGCAAGGCCCTTTGGCACCAAGCGGAAGGTGGCGGTGATCTGGCGTCCATCCAAGGCGTGGGGAATGTCCAAGTGCGCGGCTTGCCACGGCATTCCACCCCGTTGGGCGGAAATGAGGTAACTGGTTTCCCGTGGATCTCCGCGCTCTGGCCAGAGTTTTACCTCAAGGCGCGCATCGACTTCGCCTACGGCTTCCGGGGGGACGCCGAAGTTGAATTCAAGTCGCGCGCCCCCGACCCCGCGGAACCGGACACGGAGCGGAGTGTTCGATCGTAAACCCGTGGCTTTGCGTTGATCTTCTCCAATGGAGAGCCAGGGGGTCGAGCCGGGCTCGGGCAACCAACCAGATGGGCTGACCTTGAGTAGGGCAAGGCTGGCCAAGTACAGGCTTTCGTGGGTGCCGACCACGCGGATGAGCACGCGATCGGGGGAATTGCCGGAGCGGCCCAGGAAGGCTGCGTCGAAGTCTACCTGGATGAACTCTGTGGGGGAGTCGAGCTGGACGGTGCGCGTGATCCCCAAGCTCTTGGTTCGAGTGAAGAACTCGACCTTGACGCGGCAGGGACCGCCGCGCATTTTGAGGCGCAAACGATTCGTTTTCAGGAGCGGCAGGTCGCGTATGTCCAAGGTGCTGTTGTTTCCCGCTTCGATCTGCAAGGCAGATGGCTGGTCGGCGTCGGCCACCACACGGATCTTGGTTTCGCCACGTGCAGCCCAACCGCTGGGGATCAAGCGGCTGACATCCCAGCGGGCCAACACCTCGGGGGCTGGCTGGGTCGGTTGCTTGCCTATGACCTCGAGGATGGGCGTACGGCGAAAGGAACTCTGGCCACCCGCTTGCACTGGATGGCTGCAGGCCGCGAAGGCTGTGAACAGAAGTAGAAGGATGGGGAAGCGGTGCACGAATTTGGGGGTCTGGACTGGGCGCTGGGGCGACCCCGGCACTCTACCCTTCTTGATCGGCAAAGCGAACAGCCGTCCCGTAGACCAACAATTCCGCAGCCCCCTGGGCGACCATACTGGTGCCAAATCTTACCCCGACCACCGCATGGGCTCCCAGTGAGCGGGCTTCGGCGGTCATCCGATCCATAGACTGCTCTCGGGCTTCGGCCACGAGCTTGGTGTACTCCTCCACCTCGCCTCCCACGAGCATGCGGATTGCAGCCATGATGTCCCGGCCCACATGGCGGGCACGGACCGTGGTGCCGCGGACGACCCCTAGGCTTTCTGTAATGGTGCGCCCAGCGACGGTGCTGGTTGTGGTGGTGATCATCGTTTGACTTTCCGGTAGGGGTCGAGGGGGAGGACGGCCACGCGCTCGCGCAGCAGCATGAGGGTCAACAGGATGAGGCCCACAGCGCCTAGACCGAAGATAGCCGGGTGGGGGGGGGCGGTCCAGCCGAAGAGCGTGGCCAGCACCCAGGAAAAATAGGCGAGGGAGGAGACTCCGATGAGAAGCCAGCTGACAAGGCCAACGCCCCGATGAACAGTGCCCGAGCGCAGTTGCTGCCATTCTAGGTCTGCCGGTTCGGGGGGTGCCGTGTTGCGGGCAAGGACTTCGAGGGTCTGGTAGGCGGCGAGTTCACGGCGCAGAGAAGGGTCTGTGGCCAGGCGTTGCTCCATGCTCTGCGCCTCATTGGCAGGGAGTTCCCCGTCTGCGTAGCGCATGACATCCAACTGATTCTGGCTCGGCTGGGACTCGTTCATGGTGAAAGGGTGGGGTGGTAAAAAGGAAAGGCCTAGAGCTTAGGCGGGTTGGGACGAAGGTGCCTCTCCTAGGACCGGTCCTAGGGCGAGGCGCAAACGGCGGCGGGCATGGAACAGGCGGGACATGACCGTGCCCTCCTTAAGGCCAAGGCTCTCGGCGATTTCGCGATAGGAGAGTTCTTGGGTGTGCCGGAGGGTCAGAATCTCGCGGTCGTTTTGTGAGAGGGTCTGAAGCGCCTGGGAATACAGTTGGGCGTGCTCCGCCTGTTGAGCATCCTGCACCGGATTGGCGTTCTCGTCGATGAGTTCATAGTCATCCACACCGTCTTCCTTGCCAATCAGGCGCACGCTGATGTGCGGCCGACGTTTGCGTAGAAACGAGATGCAGGTGTTGCGCAGGATGCGATGAAACCAGGGCAGGAAGGGACTCGTGGGGTCGTACTTGCTGCGCGCCTTGTAAACCCGCAGCAGGGCGTCTTGACTGAGTTCCATCGCATCATGGTGATTGCCCACCCAGGACCGAGCCAATTGGTAGGCGCGTCCCCGAACCAGGGGCACGAGTTCGTCAAACGCCGTCTGATCGCCGGCGCGTGTACGTGTCATTAGTTTTGTTGCTTGAGGACCCACTGGGGTGCGGTACGCAGGATCTCGGGGCCCATTCACGAAATTTCCCCATCATCCCTCTTAGATTCTGCAGGGGCGATTTCATGAAGGACCGCGCGGGCCGCACGTTTCGCAGCCCCCGCGGCACCTAGGCGCGAAAAAGCTCTTTGAATGCCCCTGGACACGGCTTTTCGCCGGGCAGGGTCCGCATCTAGGGCGACCAATTCTGCCCCCACCTTTTCCGGGTCCCCTTGGCCCACAAAGCCAAATTCCGGGAAGATCTCTTCTCCCGCCACAAGGTTCGGCTTTCCGACCCAGGGGCATGTGAGCAGCCAAAAGGCGTGCTTCTTCCAGCTGTGATCCACGCGGTAAACCACCAGGGCAGGGATCCTGTGGTGCATGACTTCCATGAGCACCGTGCCCGACACCGCAAAGGCTGTGCGCGCCCGGCCCAGACAAGCGTGCAGGTCCCCGACCATGAGTTGAGCCTCGACGCTTTCACTCTGAAGGATTCTCTCGATGCGTTCCCGGTGGCGGGGGGAGGACTGGCAGATCAGTACCTCTGTGCACTTGAGTCGCGGTAACTGTTCTCGCACGCGAGCCAGCATCCAACCTAGGTTGTCCTCGATCTCTCCCGCCCTCGATCCAGGCAGGAGGACCAGGGCCGTTCGTGAATCCTGGGCAGGCAGGTCCTTGAGGGGACCCAAGGTGTCGAGAATCGGATGGCCCACATGACTGGTCTTCACCCCGTGCCGCCGATACCAGCGTGGCTCGAAGGGGAGAATGGTCAGGGCCAGGTCCATCACGCGCTTGTAGCGTCCAACCCGCCAAGGAGCCCAGGCCCAATATTGCGGGGCCACAAAGTGAATCGTGGCCACGCCTCGGTCCTTGGCCAGGCTGGCCATGGGCACGTACAGGGCCGGTGAGTCGATGGGCACGAATGCATCGAGGGAGTGTTCGTCGCAACAGCGTGCGAGGCGTTCCATGAGCTCGCAGTAGAAACCAATGCCCTTGGCTGCTTCACCCGCATCCATGGTGGCCCGTGCCCCTGGGTCGCCCAAGAGAGTCACCCCGGCGCCTGCCAAGGCTGGGCCCCCAAAACCAAAGAGCTCCGGAGGCGGTGCGCCTAACTCGCGCAATTCATCCTGTAGAGCCCGGGCCAAGGAGCAGGCGTGGATTTCACCGCTGGGTTCCGCGCAGGCGATGAAGATCTTGAGGGGGCGGTGGAGGGGTGGATCGCTGACGGGGCAGGTCTGTGGTGCTTGGGGGGCAGCGAGCACATCATCGCGCACCTGTTGCTTAATGCCCTGCTCCTCAATCCAAAAGGCAGGGAGGGATGCGAGCCCGCGTAAGAGCCCCCACATGGCCCGACCAAGTTCCAGCCTCACCGCCCATTTGGGACTGGGAGGTTGGCTCGAGCGCCCCGTGATAAGGGACAAGGGGCCTTTGGAGAAGAGAGTTGGCAGCTTCAAGAGAGTCAGAGGATAAGGTGGGCGACCCTTGGCACGCTTGATTCTATTTTTCTTGGGGACATTTGTCGCCCTCAGCATTCTGCGAACCGTTCTTGGGGGCGTGCCCGTGATCGGTCCTCTGCTGCACATTCCCCTGATTTCCTTCTGGTTGGTTGCCATTTTGATTTCTGTGGGGGCATCGAAGTTTGCCGCTTGGAGCCTCGACCGCCGGCGTGAGCGGGCGGTGCTGCGTTCCATGGGTGCGGTGGATACACCCCATGCCAAGGGCAAACTGGCCGGGGTTTTGCTCAGTCAAGGGCGTACCCGGCGCGCCCTGCCTCTTTTTGAGGAAGCAGCCAGCGGTGAACCGGACCGGGTGGAATGGCAGCTGGGTTTGGGCCGTGCGCGCCGTGCCCTCGGGGATACGGTTGGGGCGGGTGCTGCTTTCGAGGCAGCGCTGATCATCGATCCCGCGGCGGGTTATGGGGCAGCGGCCTTGGGTGCCGCGGCCTGCGCCCAGGAGTTGAGCAATCCGGAGCGCGCGCTAGAGTGTGTCCAGATCTGTGAACGGGAGCACGGCTCGTCGCCGGAAAGTGCCTATAGGCGGGGAAGGGCTCTTGCGGTTTTGGGGCGCGCGAAGGAGGCACAGGAAGCCTTCGCCCAGGTCAAGGGGCTCGTGTCCCAAGCGCCCGGACGCCGGAAGACCGAAGATTTAGTGTGGGCCGTGAAGGCACGGCTTGCGCGCTAGGGGCATCGGCGTTTCAAGAAGACGTAGCCCCCGAGAAAACCCGCCAAGTTGATTGCCAGCATGGGACCCGCGATGCCCCAATCCAGCACACCATCCACAAGAATGTGGTGGAAGACCTCGATGTCCGCCAGCCGGTAGACACTCCAATGGGTGACGGTCTTCACCATGTAGATTCCGAATTGGAAAATCATGAAGAAGAGCACGCCCATGGAGATACGCATGGGCTCGCTGGAGGCGCAGGATATCAAGAATGTGATCGAGTAAACCGCCCCCAAGAAAAGGCACTGGTGCAGAGCGCAAAGCATCAGCCGGTCCAGCCGCATGATCTCGTCGACCTGTGTCAACAAGAGGGGGATTGTTAGAGTGGTCAAGAAGACCCCCAACCAGATAACGGCTTGCCCCGAAAGGTACCGTTCGCTGGCGAGGCGCAGGCGGGTCACGGGCCGCGCGAGCCAAATCTCAAGGGTCCCCCGTTGAGCTTCGCCGGCCACTGCAGACGCGCCAATCAATGCGGCCGCGGCAGCACCCAGAACGTTGCAACCCTTGAAGAAATGTTGGCCCACCACATAGGCGGCGACGCCCATGCTCTCCACTTGCGCGATGATGTCACCCAGCACCGGAAGTGGCTTGGAGAGCAGTTTTACCGCCCCTAGGTTGTCGCGGAAGTTGGGCCAGTAGAGGATGGCGGCGGCCAGCATCAGCTCAAGCACCAGGGTGTATCCCAGCAGGGTGAACAGCCAGCCTTTGGTGGAGCGACTCATGGCTAGACGCCCTCCACGCCGTAGATCTCACGGTAGAGCAGGGCCAGGGAAATACGCCCATGCTCCACGGCGGAGGGGGCGGGCAAGGGGGCATCCCCTAGGCGTTTGAGGAACGGTCGCGGATCGCTGCTTGTCAGGTGAATCATTAGGTGGTCGTCCTGCAATTTGACCTCTTCTTCGCCAAGGGAGGAGAGAATTTGGACCGCGTTTTTTGGTGCGCCTCCGGTCCACCAGATACGCACGATTTGGCTGGTGCGCTCGCGAACCCGGTTGGCGTTCTCCACGGAGACAAGGCGCCCACCATCGAGGAAGGCTAGGTTTTCGCAGATCGCGTCCACCTCGCCCAAGTGGTGGGACGAGAGCAGGATCGTGCGCCCGTCTTGGGCGTCCTCGGCCATGAGCTCAAGGACTTCGGAGCGTTTGGTGGGATCTAGGCCTTCGGTCGGTTCATCCAAGATGCGCACGCGCACATCGGGAGCCATGGCGGCCGCAAAAATCAATTGACGCTTCATGCCGTGGCTAAAGCTGCGTACCTTTTGCCCAAGGGGAAGGCCGAGGATCTGGGCTATCTTCTTTGCGCGGCCGAAGGCTTCGTCCTCGCGCCCGCGCAGTAAAAACCGCAGGTGCTCATCAGCCCTCAGCTCCCCATAAAGGGCGAGCTCTCCGGGGGCATAGGTCACCCGCCGTCGAATCTCTACCCCGTCCCCGGTGAGCGTCACCCCGTCGATTACCGCTGTCCCTGCATCGGGTCGCACCAGTCCCACCAAGCAACGCATGAATGTGCTTTTCCCGCTGCCGTTGGGCCCCAGCAGCCCCGTGATGCCAGGTCCCACCTCCAGGTCTGTGGGATGCAGGGCCTGATGGTCACCGAAGCGGCGGGTCAGGCCTTTGGCGGAGATGTTCGTGGTGGCTGGCATGGGCTGAAACTACAAGGAGGGGAGGGAAATGCTCCCAGAGCTCGGTACCCTAGAAGCATGGGGCACCCAAATCGAAGGGAGATTCTGAAAGAAGACTCATTCGGGCGCGTGCTGCGCCTGAGGGGTGATGGAAAGGATCGGATTCTGCGGGAGGCATCTGGCTCTTGGCTTCCCTTGACTGGTTGGATTGCGCGGATGCTGTGCCGGCGTGAGCGCAGGGCCTTGCAAGTGCTTGAGGGCCTCACCGGGGTGCCGCGCCTGGACCCCAAGGACTTGGGCCATGGGAAAGAGCTGTTACGCAACCACCTGCCGGGAGCACCCCTTTCCAAGACTGCATTCCTTCCCAGGGATTACTTTGACCATCTCGACGCCCTGGTGGCCAAGGTTCATGGGCATGGGGTTTGCCACAACGATCTGCACAAGGAGCAGAACATCATGGTGTTGCCCGACGGGCGTCCGGCGCTCCTGGATTTCCAGTTGGCCAGCGTGCACGGAATGGGTGGCTGGGGATTCAAAAGCCGTTGCGCCGAAGATCTGCGGCACCTGCAAAAGCACCGCCGGCGGTACACCCGGGATGGTCGCGGTTCTCAGGAACAGAGCCAGGGATCTGGGCATGGTTTTAAGCGCCGGCGCATTGCTCTGATTTGGAAGCACACGGGAAAGCCCCTGTACAACTTCATCACCCGCCGGATCCTTCGCACTCGGGATGGGGAAGAGCGGCGTCCTTCCAGTGGCCCCTGGCCCAGATGGGACGAGCCTCTCGGTCCGGGCTAGGAGTGTTGACGGAAGGGCGGGGCATGGGTGCAAGGTGGTGGGGGATGGGGTCAAGCCCCCGACCTTCGAAGACGCGGGATAGGTGATCCATCCGGGGGCTACAATCAGACTGTTGGCAAGCAAGCCGAGCACGCCGGAGGCCACAAGTATGGTGTTCTTGCGTCGGCGTAGGCGGCCTGACACCGCCCTCATGGGGGCCAACCGACCTGCTTGGAAAAGTACCTGATGGTCTTCGTTGTGCATCTTTAAATGGGGCGTGCCGTGATCGGGGGGCGCACACCGGGACGCTGAAGCAACATGTGTACATCGCTGATGTGGCGCTCGGCAAATCCGCCTTCGCAATAGGCGAAGTAGAACTCCCATTGGCGCAGGAAATCGTCCGAGTATCCCATGGCCATCGCATCTGACCAGCGCGCGCGCAAGGCCTCGCGCCAGGTGGCAAGGGTTTTGACATAGTGCGGACCGATATCCTCGAGCTCCGCCACGCGTAGGTCGCTCGAGCGGGTCGCGGCGGAGATCAGGGCGGTGACCGAGGGGATACAGGAGCCGGGGAATACGTGCCGCTGAATGAAGTCCACGGACCGTCGAGCTCGTTCGAAGTGTTGGTCGGAGATTGTGATTGCCTGCAGCGCCATGCTTCCCTCGGGCTTGAGGAGTTTGGAGCAGCATTCGAAAAACTCGCCGTAGTAGTCGGCTCCGACGGCTTCGATCATTTCCACTGAGACCAGCTTGTCATAGGTGCCTTCGAGTCGACGATAGTCCTGGAAGAGCAACGTAATGCGATCCTCCAGGCCGGCTTCGCGAATGCGCTTCTCTGCCAGCACATGCTGTTCTTTGGAGATGGTGGTGGTCGTTACGCGGCAACCGTACTCGCGGGCGGCGTGCAGGGCGAAGGCACCCCAACCCGTACCGATTTCGAGCAGATGGTCACTCGGCTTCAGGTCGAGTTTGCGACAGAGTCGATCGATCTTGGCGATCGAGGCCTCTTCCAGCGTGGCCTCGGGATGTTCGTAGACGCCGCAGGAGTAAGTCATCGTGGGGTCTAGGAACAGGGCGAAGAACTCGTTGGATACATCGTAGTGCGCGCGAATGTTCTCAGCGCTGCCACGCTCATTGTTGCGTCGCAGGGCGTGGTAGACAGCCAGGAATGGTCGCGAAAGCCGTGCGAAACCTCGCTCTAGTCCGTCAAGGGCTTCTCCGTTGCGCACAAATACGCGTACCACTGCAACCGGATCAGCGCTGGTCCACCAGCCCTTCGAGTAGGCCTCCCCGGCGCCAATGCTACCGCGGAAAGCGACGGCCGCCCAGAAGCGGGCGTCGCGCACCTCAATGGTCGCATGGGGTAGGCCTGCCTCGGCCTTACCGAAATCATGTCGTCGGCCGCCTTCCAGCAAGCTTAGGCTGCCCGAGCTGACTTCGCTCATCCGCGCCAAAACCTTGCGCCCGATCAATGGAGGGCGAGCGCTGCTGGATAGGCTCTGGCCCTTCGTTTGATGTTTCGAAGGGTCCCGGCGTGCAGGGAGGGCCATCGTCTCCGCTGCAATCGAACTCACAGGAGGTGAGGCGACTGTAGGTCTGGAGTTTTCCATAGAAGTCTTGGTCTTCATAATCAGCTGGCCCGCTCTGCGGGAATGCGTTTTTTGGGATGTGTAAAGAAAGAGACCCGTTTGATGAGCAGTCGTGCCGCGTGCCAGTAGATGGCTAAGTGCATGCGCAAAGGCTGGATTGGGTATTGCACGAGCGCGGCGGCAAGGCTGCGGCCTCCCAGCGATTTGCGCTCCATAGCCAGGCTGACGTGGAAAACAGCGCACCCGTTCTCGTAGTTGGTCATGGAGACGTCAACGGTGTCGGTAGCGACCTTGAAGTGCCACTCGTAGACCTGGTCCATGTGGAAGAATGGCGAGACGTGGAAATTTTTGTCGAAGCGAAACGTCAGATCGTCCTGGCCGGCGGCGTCCAGCACATAGGTATGTCGCTCGCCCCAGGGTGTGTTGGTGATCTCGGTCACAATCGCATCGAGTTTGCCGGCCTTGTCGTAGCAGAAGTAGAAGCTAACCGGGTTGAACAGGTAGCCGAGGGTTCGCAGCTGGGTCAGGATACGAACTGAACCATTGGGTCGCCTCTGGAGGCTCTCCTGGACGCGATCAAGCACGGCCTCGGCCAAGGGCGTATCGCTGGCACCGAGGTAGTCGCGGCGCTGGAACGAGACCAGGTTGGGACGTCCGTTGGACCAAAGCCAGCGGCTGGAGAAGACATCCTCCAGCTCGTCCAGATCGAGCAGCATCAGATGAATGCGATAACGGAAGGAGTGCAGCCTCTCGCTGAAGCGACGGTGAACTACGTTACCCGTGTAGAGGGCGCTGTTCATTGAACTAGGTCCATGCAGTTTAGGTTTTTCAGCACAGCCATAGCGCTTTGGACACCGTCCTCATGGAAACCGTAGCGCCAGTAAGCGCCGCAAAAGTGCACACGGTGAACTCCGTCGATTTCGGCATGCCTACGTTGGGCATGCACCGTCTTGGTCGAGAAGATCGGGTGCTCGTATTGGAAGCGACGCAAGACTTTTTCGGGGGCGATCGCGCTGCTGCGGTTGAGCGTCACAAAATAAGGTGTCTTGCCGGGAAGACCCTGCAATTGATTCATCCAGTACGTCACGGCCGGCGGACCCGGTCCGCCCTGCGGATCGGTGATGTGGTAGTTCCAACTGGCCCATGCACGACGTCGGCGCGGCATCAGGCTAGAGTCAGTATGGAGCACGGCTTCGTTGGTCTGGAATTTAAATGCCCTCAGGATCGCTTTCTCGCGTGGAGTTGCATCCACAAGCATGCGTAGGCTCGTGTCGGCATGTGTTGCCAGTACGACTCGATCAAAGCAGCCCTCGTCTCCATGGGTCGAGTGCAGCCGTACGCCGCTACTGTTCCGTTCGACGCGGATGATGGGCGTGCCCAAGCGGATGCAGTCGCGGAAAGGTTCGACTAAGGGCTTTACGTACTCGCGCGAACCGCCCTTCACTACGAGCCACTGAGGCCGATCGTCGACCTGGAGGAAGCCGTGGTTGTGGAAAAACTGAACCAGAAAACGTAAGGGGAACGAGCGCATCGTTGCGGGAGTTGCCGACCAGACAGCGCCGCCCATGGGGATTAGATGCTTCTCAATGAACATGCGGGAATAGCCCCCGCGCTCAAGATACTCGCCTAGTGTGGTGTCGTCGTCGGGGCGCTTGAGCACTGCCGGTGCTTCGCGATAGAAGCGCAAAATATCGCGGACCATGCGCCAGAAGGCCGGGCGCACTAGGTTGGAGCGCTGGGCGAAGAGCCCGTTCATATCTGTGCCGTTGTATTCGAGTCCGGTGGACTCGCAGCGCGCCGAGAAACTCATGTGGCTTTCCTGCCAGTCGACGTTGAGTTCTCCCAACAGCTTGCAAAAGTTCGGGTAGGTGCGCTGGTTGAAGACAATAAACCCCGTGTCCACAGCGAGAGGTCCGCTGGGGGTCTCAACGTCGACGGTGTTTGTGTGTCCACCAATCCTATCGGATGCCTCGAAGACTGTAATGTCGTGCTCGCGGTGCAGTTTACGGGCGGCGACCAATCCTGATATCCCGGTCCCGACGACGGCGACCTTCAATGGGGGCGCCCCTGCGCAATAACTCGGGCGGGCACGGGTTTGAGATGCCAGACAAGTCCAAGTGCCGCCATAAGGCGGAGTACGTAGTAAGAGATGTCGATCTGCCACCACTGGAAACCCTGGCGAGCCGAGGCTGGGTAGCGGTGGTGGTTGTTGTGCCATCCCTCGCCGAAGGTTAACAGCGACAGCAGTAGGTTGTTGCGGCTGTCGTCCGTGGTGTCGTAGCTGCGCGAGCCAGAGCGGTGCGCGACGGAGTTGATGGAAAAAGTCACGTGGTGCGTCACGATGGTGGAGATGCTGAAACCCCAGATCACGATCTGCCATCCGCTGGTCTGAAGCCCGAGTTCGGCTAATCCAACCCCTAGACCGTAGAAACCGAAGAAGGACAGGGCCGGCAAGAGGATGTCGAAGCGATCTAGGAAACGCAGTTCGGGGAAGCGCATTAGGTCCGTAACCAGTTCGAACCGCGGGCGAAAGTTGGCGCGCGACAGGACCCAGCCCACGTGGCTCCACCAGAAGCCATGGCGAACCGGTGAGTGCACGTCAGCTTCCTCATCTGAGACTGTATGGTGTGCTCGGTGGTGTGATGCCCACCAGATGGGGCCCCGTTGAATCGCAGTTGCGCCGATAAGAGCGAAGACGAATTGCATCGCTCGTGAGGTCTTGAAAGAGCGATGCGAGAAGAACCTGTGGTAGAAGGCCGTGATCGCGAACATGCGAGCACAGTAGGCCAGGGTGGCGACGGTAAGAGCCGTCCAGCTCCAGCCGACGGTGATTGCGAAGAGGCAACTCAGGTGAAGCGCGATAAAAGGCACCACGCGCAACCAGTCCACATCCTTGGGGGCTGATGTAGCGGTCCGCTGGTCCTCGGCCCAAGAGTCCAGCCAACACACGAAACTCCGCCACGGGCCTTGGGGGGCCTGGGCGGCTTCGGGCTGGCTCGGCATTGTGCTCATGGAGTCTGCCCCTCGATCCGACGAAGGCGCACATGTGAGACAATCCATTCGTTACCGCCGTCAAAGGCAAACAACTCGGCGCAGGACAGGAAGAACACTCGCCAGCGGTGGTACCAACGAACGGCCTCGCCGGCACCGTAGGTCTCTTCGAAGATTTCGAGCACGCGTGCCTTGTTGGTCTCCAAGTTCTTTAGCCAGTCCTCGGATGTGCGGGCGTAGTGTGTGCCGGAGACCTCCCAGCGCTGCTCGACCTCAAGTGGAATGTTGAGTTGATCAATTAGATCTGGGCAGGGCATCATGCCGCCGGTAAAGAAGTACTTGCTCATCCAGTCGGTCTCGTCGCGAACCTCGAACGGGTAGGCGTAACGCTGATGGGCGAAGACGTGCATAAAGACGCGGCCGTCTGGCAAAAGCCATTCGCTGACTCGACTGAGAAGCTTCTCCCAATTGCGCATGTGCTCGAACATCTCGACCGAGACGACCCGGTCGTAGCGTTGATCCGAGCAGAACTCGTTCATGTCCGCGGTTAAGATCTCGATGTTGTTCAAGCCGCGCTCTGCGGCGGTCGCAAGGATGTACTCACGCTGAGGAGCCGAGTTCGAAACGGCTCGAATCTTGCTGGCCGGATAGTTTTTAGCCATCCACAGGGTCAATGAGCCCCATCCGCAGCCCAGTTCAAGCACGTCCTGTCCATCGATGAGATCGGCGCGCATACAGGTGATGCGTAGCATCTCCTCTTCGGCATCGTCGAGGGTAGTGGACTTTTCCCCGTAGAAGGCGGAGCTGTATTTAAGATTCCTCCCGAGAGTTAGCCTGAAGAACTCAGGCGGAACCTCGTAGTGCTGCTCATTGGCCTTCTCGGGGACAGGCGCGATGTCGCTGGTACGCATCTGCGAAACCCAATCCGTGAGGGCTTGGTCACGGCTGGGTTCGAAGATCGAACGCTGTTCACGCAGGCGCTCGTCGAGCAGTTTTCGAATACCACGGCGTAGGATTGGCTTGGGCACGTAGCCCTTTTCGATTAGTTGTAGGGTGGCTTTCATCGGGTTAATTGCGGTTGGGAGCGACGCGTTTGGTCGGTCCTGGGAAAAAGGCGTTGGTGTCGTTTTGATAGGCGCGGTAATCGTCTCCGCGGCTCTTGAGGGACTGCTCTTCGGTTGGCGGGATGCCGGTTACCTTGATGACCAGGAACAGCATTCCCGCTGGGGCTAACCAAAGCAGCCAGCCAAGGGGCAAGCCGATTCCGATCAAGGGGTAGACGAGCCAATGCAGCCACTCGAAGAAGTAGTTCGGGTGTCGTGACCTTGCCCATAGGCCCGAGCGGCAGGTGCGTCCACGATTTGCGGGCTGTGTTCGCCAGGCGTGTAGCTGTCGATCTGCAATGCCCTCGCCAAGGATAGATACGACGAACAGCAGAAGCGCAAGACCGTCCTGGATTCGCCAGCCGGCTTCAGTTGCAGCGCAGAGCGCTAGAAAGGTCAGAGAGAGCAGGACGGCAAGGAGCGCCTGAATTTGGAAGAACCAAAAGAGGGTTGCCTCGAACTTTTCGCCCCAACTGGTGCGCAGGCTGGCGTAGCGCCCGTCCTCCGGCTCAGAGCTGAAACGCTTGTAGAGGTAATAAGTCAGGCGCGCGGACCAGGTGCCAGCGATCACCATGACGAGCACCCGTCGAGGCAGCCAGCCGGTGGTCAGGAGCCCGTAGCTCAGGGCCATAAGGCCGATGCTGCCGGTCCAGATGAGGTCCACGATCCCGGCGTTCCCGGTACGCTTCTGACGGAGCCAGGCCAAGGCCATGACCGGAATCAGGAGTGCCAGAGCGATCAGCGGTAAGTATTGAGTGGTCTCCACTTGGAGTCTTCGCCAAAAATGCCTTGCTGGATGCATCCACTTGGGTTTTTTAATCGAATAGAGCGTTATGCACGATTTGATCAAAAACGGGGCTAAGGGCGCCCGGCGTTTCAAGCGCTCCACCTGGGTTCTAGCCCTGCTAGTCCTGGCCGTAATTCCACTTGTGGCCGGCTTCATGGGTTCCTTAGGGAAGTCGGAACTTGGGGAGCGCTTGGCTGCCCTGGACAAGAATGCTGCTATTGGGGAGCTCGAACGGCTCGACTTCGTGGGCGACGTGGGTGGCGGCCCGCGTGACCTGGAGCTCGTGTACCACCACGCTCCGCGGACCAACGGCCCTGGACCCGAGGGCGCGATTCCTATCCTCCTGATTCACGGCACTCCCTCGACGCTCTACTCCTGGAGCGAGTTGATCCACGGCGCCGAGGAGAGCTCCGAGGGCCCCGGCTTCGAGGGCCTGGCCGCGAGCCACGAAGTCTATGCGATCGAGGTCGTCGGCCATGGGGTTGCCCCTGAC
>CALEMP010000166.1 GCA_937910685.1 uncultured bacterium | reverse complement strand
CCGCCGGTGAAACTCTCAGCGATGGACTTGAACAGTTGCGCCTGAGGCGCCGCGAGGTTCTTGCCCCCGATGCCCCCCTCTGTACCTTCGTGCAAGACCGTTAGAACGGGCGCCAAGATAAACGCTGCGACCGCCACACCGATCAGCTGCATGATCTGCTGCTTGCGTGGGGTCGCTCCAACCAGGGCCCCGGTCTTGAGATCGTTGCACACATCGCCTGAGGTGCACGCTACGCAGCAAACCACCGCAGCCACGCCTAAGATCGCTGCCATGGCGGAAGGGCCTTCGTTGTAGCCCATCAGGGTCAAGAGCGCGCCTGTGGCCAGGACCGCGGTGATCGTCATGCCCGACACGGGACTGTTCGAGTTTCCCACCAAGCCGACGATATAGCTGGCCACGGCGGTCATGAAGAAGGACAGCGTAATCATCAACACCATGGTCACCGCGGTGATTGGCGCGCTTTGAGTGAAGTTCCAGTACAAGGCCCCGATGATCGTGATGCTCACGGTGCCCACCAACAGCATCACACCCGTGGGTAGATCGCGATCCTCAGATGTGTCGTCGTGGGTACCCTTCAAGCGCGCCCGGAGAATGCGGATGGCTTCGACCAAGCCCTTGCGCACCTGCAGGATCGAGACAACCCCGCCAAGGACCATCGCGCCAACACCCACATAGCGAATCTTGGTACTCCAAAGTTCCCACGCGCTATCGATCGCATTGCTTTCCAAGAGCACGCCCGTCGCATCAAGCATGGGCAGGGCAATCACCCAGGAGAGCACGCCCCCGATGAAGATCAGCAGCGCCACATTCAAGCGCACGATCAAGCCCACTGCCACGAGCATGGGAGAAATGTCCGCGCCGTAGTAAAAGATGCGCGATCCAAATGCCCGCGCGGTTTCAAGGTGCCCAGAAAAGAGTCCCAGGAAATCCCCACCGAATTTGACCACGGCTCCCAAGGCGCCACCCATAATCAGGGCCTTGGCACCGCCACTTTCAGTCCCGTCGCTGCTCTCTTCTCCCGCCTGCAACACCGCGGCGCAAGCGATCCCTTCCGGATAGGGCAGTTCAGGATTGTCCACCACAAACACCTTGCGCATGGGAATCATGAACAGCGCACCGAGCAATCCGCCGGAGAGCGCGATACCGGTTGTGGTCCAATAATTAAAGTCGGTCCAGTACCCGGCCAGCACCAAAGCCGGCACGGTAAAGATGATGCCCGCGGCAAGAGACTCTCCAGCCGATGCGCAGGTCTGCACCTGGTTCGCTTCCAAGATCGAGCCGCGCCTCAACACCACCCGCAGGATCAACATGGCCATCACCGCCGCAGGAATCGAAGCGGACACAGTCATGCCGGCCTTGAGGCCCACATAGACGTTCGCGGCGCCCATCACCAAGGAGAGCAGAATCCCGAGGAAGATCGAGATGGGGGTCAGTTCGCGTTTGGCCGGGACCAAGGGGGCTTTTGAAGACATGGAAAGACGGGGCAGGGGACTGTGAGAGGGCACAAGGGTAGCGATCCTTGGGCCGGAGACTCAGTCGGAGGTGGCTTCGAGGGGGGTTTCCTGGGCTGCCCTGTCGCGAGCGGGGGAGCCCCTCGCTCAATGGAGGCACTTTTCCAGGCCGTGGTCGGGGTTTCTTGTGGGGTCGCAAGTCCTTGACCATGCTGAATTTACACCATAACCGAGGGTATTCCCCTCATGATATAAGTGCATTACCTATAAATACAGGGGACACCCGCTCCCGAAGAGAGTATTATCGGGGAGACCAAAGGGTCAAGCCAGAGTGCGTACGAGAGAGCGCCAAGCCTAGAAGTTGTCACTAGAAGAGAGAGGATGCCGGCCCCGTGAGCAATCACGGGGCCGGCTCTCTTTTTACAGGCCTGGTGCGCCGCGCCTCCGCACTTCGCCACGGTCGCACGGTCACACGCTCACCACGGTCGCAAACCCTCTGGAGTCATGACTCCCCACCCAAGGTGCCAGGGGCGCACCGAGGGGAGCAGCACAGAAAACGCCCGTCACTCCTCGGTCAACTCGATCGGCTTGTAGCCGCCCTTAGATCGGAAGTAGAGGGCGATGATGCCGAAGACGAGGAACAGCAGGGCCGGGAAGCGCACCGCGTACATCAGCACGTCGCGGCCGGCGTTGACCTGGGCGCTTCCGGATTCTGAGTAGACCAGCGCAACAGCGGCTTGATCTTCTTCAGACAGGCCTTCCTGGTAGGTTGCTGCAAGGCTCGGGTCAATTTTGTCGTGGGTCATCCACATGAACCCCCCCTCGGCACTCGCGTTCTCAGCCAAGGCCGGCGCATCTACCACCACCGAATCGTGAATCGATTGGTCGAAGGCCGCGCCCAAGATCGGGCCACCAATCACTCCTGCGGAAAGCAGTCCAATGGCCGAGACCGTGTTCAAGGTCAACGCGCCTCCGCGGGGATAACGTTCCGATGTAAAGCCCAATACGCAGGGCCAATAGTAGGTCTGACCCAAGGCATAGAGCACGAAGGCCACAAAGACCGCTGGTCCGCTGGCCCCCGCCAACCACCAGAGTCCCACGGCGGAAAAAATGCCACTGACACACAACAGTCCCGGGGGACTGAAGAACTTCAGAACGTTCCCCGCATAGACGCGCAAGACCAACATGATCGCAGCTGAGAACACCAGCGCCATCGCTGGGTTGACGTCATAACCATCCAAAACCGGTGCCATCAAGCCCTTGATCCAGCCATCCGTGCCCAGTTCGGCGGTGGCCACGGGGATCATGAGAAGGCACATCAGAAAGAACAGTGGGCGGCCCATGCTACGCACGGCCAGACCGAATGCCCCACCCAATGCGATCCCAATCCAAGCGCTTGTACTAAACCAGTGCTCCGGTTTCTCGAACCAATCGGTGAGCTGGAAAACCTGGTTTCCGATCTCGTAGACCATCATGAATGCGGCCAGGGCAGCGGTCAAGAAACCCACTTGCCGCAGCATCTCCACATAGGGAACGCCCGCTTGCACGCGCTCGTCCACCGGGAACTTGCAGGGCATGTACATCAGCAAGTAGGCAACCGCAGGAATCACCATCCAGAGGGAATGCACCTGCCAACTCAATCCACCGCTGCCCCAATCGGCACCGATGATCGCCAGAGTCCCCAGCATCATGCCCGCGGGCCAAGCGGCGTGCAGGATCGTTAGCCACTTGGTTTTTTCCTTGGGGTAGACCGCTGCACAAATGGGGTTGATCAC
The DNA here is from genome assembly GCA_937910685.1 of uncultured bacterium. Lineage (GTDB taxonomy): Bacteria > Planctomycetota > UBA1135 > UBA1135. The sequence continues at coordinate 5,327 of CALEMP010000166.1, read as the reverse complement.
CGCCTCGATGATTCCATGCCCAAGCCCAGCACAAATGGTGAACAGGTAAAGCGACTGGTAACTGCTCGCCATGCTGATACCCACGGCCGAAATCACTTGCAGCGCGAAAGCGCCGATCATTGGTTTCTTGTACCCGGTGCGATCCACGATCAAGCTGAAGCCAATCATGGTGAGGGCGATCGGCCATAGGGACGCGCCGAATACCTCACCCACCTGCTGCTGGGTCAAGCCAAGCGCTTCGCCATACTCGCCACCCTTAGCGACCCGGAAAGCAAAGCCCACTCCCGCCGCGGTCAAGGAAAGGAAACTGGCCCAGAAGAGGAGGCGCTTTTCGCGCTCAGTAAGGTCACTGGCGTGGATATTGCTAGTCATGGAACGGGTTGAGGGGATCAGGGAATCGCCGGATCAATTCCAGCGAGAGGACAGGGAGCGTCTGCCCGCATCATCTCTCCCGGGCCCCCCACTTGCAAGCAAGCAAGCAATGCCAGCGTGGCGAAATGGGCAAAAAAACCCTCAGTCATCGGAAATCAACTGCGACGCCCGACGCTTGCCGGGAAGAATTTCGCCCAGTTGGCCCCGGCGCAGCAAGATCAAAACCTGATCCGACCCCAGGATCGCCACCACACCCTTCATCTCTTTGGCCTCTTCCGCCCAAGTAAGCCTGGCGGAGTTGTCCCCGATGGGAACCGAAACCGCCACGCGGAATCCGCGCACATCGCGCCAGCCCCAAATCAAAACCGTCTGCTCCCCATTTTCCTCAACCTGCAAAGGTGCACCGAGGGCAGACAAGCAATCCTCAAGGGTCGCGCTCCCCGGAACCAGGCGATCCAACGCTTCATCCGTCAGGGGCTGGTGCCGACTTTCCTGGGCAAGGGTTCCACTGATGCAGCCGCACAGGGGCAAAACCAACGCTGCCCCCAGCAGATTCACGCACCAAGGGCCCAAGAACAACCTCATCAAACGCACCTGAGCTCAGAGGGTAGGCAAAGCGTAGCTCGCTTGCTCAGAAGCGAACGAGGATCCCACATGGGTCAACTTTTGTTCCTCGTCAAAAAACACCCAAACCCGATCGGATTGGATATCCATCCCGCGCAAGCCCAAGACCAACACCAAGACCGCCGCCTGCTTCTCCACCTTGTACTCATACCGCCAAGCCGTGCGCCGGCCTAACTGCACAACTTCCGCGGGAGCCCCCATCAACCTGGCAACTCCGTCGGCGGTGGTCTCCCCGGGTACCAGGGCACTGACAATCGCAGCATCCAAGGGCCGGTCCACAGTCGTGCGGGATATGAAGCAACCGGGCAAGAGCACTACGGCCAGAAGAATCAGAATCTTGTTCATGGGAATCAGTGGTTGTCTTTCAACGGACATCGATCAAATCGAGGATGCCCTTCTCCGCCATCAACGCTTCAATCGCCTCGCGCTCCTTGGGACAGTCTGCAGACAGGATTTCGCAACCATCTTCTGTGACTAGGATCACGTCCTCGATTCTGACGCCGATGCCAGTGGCCTTATCATACACCCCAGGCTCAATCGTGAACACCATGCCTGCCTTGAGAGTCTTGCCCAAACCCCCGGGGTCATGAACCGCCATGCCCACAGAGTGGGAAATCCCATGGGGACACTGATACCCGCGCTCGCGCAAGACCTTAGTGGCCGCGCCCGACACATCTCTCATGCGCGCCCCGGCCTTGACCTGGGCGATAGCAGCCTCTTGGGCGGCGAGAACTGCATCGTAGATGGGGATCATCTCGTCAGAGAAAACGCCGCTCACGGGCCACGTGCGGGTCACATCGCTGACGTAATGATCGACCTCGGGGGCGAAGTCCACAAGCACCACTTCGCCCGCACGCATGCGCCGTGAGGAGAAGTTGTAGTGCAATACCAGACTGTTAACACCGGATCCCACGATGGCCGCATAGGCCGGCCCCGTTGCCCCGAAGCGCCGCTGCTGCCAAGTGATCAGGGAGTCGATGTCCCATTCCCCAAGGTCGGGTCGGGTGGAGCGAATCGCTTCTTGGATTGCGAGGGCGCCGGATCGCGAAGCGCGTCGCATGGCATCTAATTCCCGATCCGTCTTGATCACGCGCATGTCCCAAAGCTCCGGGGTCAAATCCTTCACTTTCACACCCTGTTCCTTATAGCGCACCTCAAGATGCCCCGCCAGAGCCGCCTCGCGACTCACGCGCCCATCAAGGCTGTCCTTCTCTCGCGCACGGTCATAGGGCACGGCGCTGTCATAGGCCCCGGACAACTCCACATGGGAGGTTTGCAAGGTCCAAATCGGCCGCTCTGAGTTTTCCCCCAAGAGCTCATCGAGCAATTCCAACAATCCCCGGTTGCCTCCGCGCCCCGCATCATTGGCGCGTACCTCTTGCACCCCGGTCAACTCCTTGACCCACTCATCATCGGTGTCCCATATTTCCCCACCCCAACTCTCGGCAAAGGCGCTGGGCTTCGACACAAACAAGACCTCGCGCCCCGTGTCTAGATCCATGACAAAAGCCACGCCCGGGCTCTCGACCCCGGTCAAGTACCAAAAGTTCTTGTCCTGATGAAAGCCAAGGCTCGCCCGGGGCTCAGGCATACCGCGCAGAACCACAACCCCGGTCTTGAGTCGCCGCTTGAGTTCCTCCCGCCTTCCCCGATGCCAATCCTTCCCCAGGCCACAGGTCGCCGCCCCGTCCGCCTGGCGCACCAAGTTACTGCTGAAGGGCAGGCTGAAAACCCGGGGCTGCTGCGTCTCGGCCCCGGGACCCGTTTTCTCCTGGGCCGACGCACCGGAAAACAGAGCACCCGCCGCAAGTACGGCGATCGTTCGCGTTGAGATTGATTGCATGCCCAGAAGAGTAGCGCCAGCAACCCCCACGGTCCTGTTCCGGACTAGTATCCTGATCCCCATGCGCGTTGGATTCGACCTTAGCCCTACCCTGCCTCCCCACTCTGCTGGGATCGCTCGGGCTGTGGAGTCCACCGTGGCGGCCTTGGAGATGCGAGGTACCATCGAAGTGGTGCCCCTGGTCCCCCCCAAGGGCATGACTCCCCGAGCATTCCGAAAAGGTCATGGCCAGCGGGTGCGGGACTTGGACTTGAGTGGCATTCACAGCTTTACCTCGGCCTTTGCATGGAGCGGCCCAGGCCAACGGGTGCAGACGATCCATGAGTTGCCCTGGCGGCACGGATGCCAAGAAAACGCCGGGTGGCGACATCGGTTTTGGGCCAGCCTTGGGGCACGCCGCGCAGATGGTGTGGTTACGGCTTCCAAAATAGTGGCCGATGAAATCGGCTTGAATCGGAGCGGGAACAGCAACAAGCTGCACGTGATCCCCTGGGGTGTGGACGGAACTTTTTTTGCGGAACCACCCGATGGTGTGATCGACGAGGTCTTGCTGGGAACCTATTCCCTGCCAGAACGCCCGTTGCTCCTTTGCCCGGGAGCAGTGCGCGAGAAAAAGAACCTCGGTGCTCTATTGCGTGGAGTTGCAGAGCTTGTGGCCCGCAAAGGCCCGGTCGTGCAGATCGTGATCACCGGGCCAGACACTCCCGACCTACGCACGAGCCTTGGCCTGGCCCAACAACTGGGTCTTGGGCGTTTCATTTCGACTCCGGGCAACATTGAACAGGAACATCTCCCAGGCCTCATGCGCCTTGCGTCGGTAGTCCCGGTGCTTTCCCATTCCGAGGGCTTTGCTCTTCCCGTTCTGGAAGCCCACGCATCGGGCACCGCAACCTTGACCCCCACGGGCAGTGTCCAAGCGGAGACCGCAGGAGGCCCCGGCTTCCATTGCGATCCCAAGAGTCCCGCGTCCGTGGCCGACGGAATCGCCCAAGCCCTCAAGAACGGCGAAGACCGAAGAACCGAAATGATCGACCATGCCGCAGCCTACACATGGGAGCGCACGGCCAAAGGCATCGAAAAGGTATGGGAGTCCTTGGCATGAGCGCTCCCCGGGTTTTGATCAATGGCCTGGCCCTCAACCAGCCCATGGGCGGCGTGCGCCGTCATGCGGTGGAGGTTTTCCCCAGGGCCGCGGCGATTCTGCAAGAGCGCGGCGGATCCCTGACCATGCTCACCCCGCGCTCGGGACTGGGTTTTCGCCTGCCCGGAGTGCAGCTCATCAAGAGCCGCGCCAGCTCTTCGCGCCTGCAGCGCATCCTAGGTCAAAAGCGGCTCCTGAAATCCGCAGCGGCCGCATCTGGACCCTTTGACCTGATTCACGGAGGGCACCTTCCCGCGAGCGGTCCAGAGGGCATCGCCTTCGTCCACCTGCAACACGACCTGCGCCGACAAGGATCCCTCCTCGGTCGCCACTGGCTCAAACAAGCGATCCAAAGATCCAGCTGCGTACTCACCGTCAGCCAAGCCAGCGCCGATGAGTTGTTGCGTATCGCAACCCCGCGCAACCTGCGGGTGATCCACCACGGTGGCGACCACCTGACCCGCTGCGCCCGTTCCACACCCAAGGACCCGTTCATCCTGATCCCAGGGCACCTGCAACCGCGCAAGGACCCGCTTACCGCAATTCGCGCCCTGGCCCAGGACTCGTCCCTGCCCACTCTGCTCTTCGCGGGGGCCGTGCGTGGAGGCATGGCCCAGCGCATGCAAACCGAAGCAGCACGCCTTGGGGTTTTGGACCGAGTGCGTTACGCGGGCCCGGTCCCGGACGCGGCTATGGCGGAACTCTACGCCAGCTGTTCGGCAGTACTATTGCCTTCACGCCTAGAGGGTTTTGGCCTGCCTATCTTGGAGGCCTTGAACGCTGGAGCGCGCCTCGCGGTCAGTGACATTCCCGCCCACGCGGAAATCGCTCCCAGCGCCACACCCCGTTTTGCCGTCGGGGATCCAGAAGACTGCGCGCGAGCTTTGCGCCAAGCCTTGGATCAGGCTCCGCTCGAATTTCCCGTCTGGACCTGGGACAAGGCGGCTGAATCACTGGTGGCTGCTTGGGAGTCTGCCGCCGACAAGCGCCAAGCTCCCTGAGCCAAGATCCCGCTGCCCACCACAATCAGCAGAGCAGCGAAGCACTGGCGCAGGCGCACTTCCGAAAGACCCTGTCCAAACTTTTGGCCCAGTAGACTGCCGGCAATTCCCACGGCCACAAAAAGCCCGATCACGGTCCAGTCGAGCTCTAAGCCTTGGGCGGCCAGCACTCCCTGATACTTGGCAAAGCCCGCCAGGGATTTCATCACGATGATCACCAGGCTTGTACCGATCGCGCGACTCATGGACAGACCACCCAAGATCCCGAGGGCAGGCACGATCAAAAAACCTCCACCCACGCCGACGAAGCCTGTGATGATCCCCACAAAGAGGCCTTCAACCACGA
>CALEMP010000165.1 GCA_937910685.1 uncultured bacterium | reverse complement strand
TGCGCCCAGCCCGATACGCCTTGGCCACCTGGCTGCCGTCAATCGACCCCTTTGGTCTATTACACAAGCCCCAGAGATACGATTGGCCTATTAGTTAAGCCCAAAACCCCCCTCGCGGTCTTCTGGACATGCAACAAGAACGCACCTAAGGCTCTCCGGGTTACAGGGGACCTGGTACTTTTCGTATCCAAAAGAGACGACGGGGGTCTGACTCCGTATACACGTGAACGCGCACTATTTCTCAATTACCACATCGTTGCCTGCGTTCTTGATTCGGATCGACGGCTCTCCTGCGTTCGCCCGTCCCGCGTGCAACTCGAAGGATCCCAGCTCTGACTTTCCGCCCAAGGAAGCCTTGGAAACCTGCCCCTTGTGCTTGCCTTCGATCGCAATTGTTACCCCGCAATCGCCCGTGACCCCATCCGTCAGATAGAAGGTACTGTAGGACGTGAACGGGCTTCCAAGGTAGGCGAATACAGGTGGACGCCCCTCCTCCACACGCATTCCGGGACGTAGGAGGGACAGAGAACCGCCGGACCCGTCATGGCCCGCCAATACTGCGCAGACTTCTCCTTTAGAATTGACGATCTCAAGCTTTTGCGTCCGCAGTAGGTCTTCTACTGGCTTTGCGTCGTCTTGTGCAGCCATGCTACTCGCGAGGAATGCAACGGAGACGAGGTTCACTAGCGCTGACGCGAGCAGCGCGATATTGGAGGGTTTCATAGTTGTTTCACTCGGGGCATGCTTGGCACTTAGTACAGCTCAGCTCAAACTCAACCCCCACAAAGTGGACTCCCGTCCCCTCCGCAGGAATCGCAAAGAATAAGACCTTCTTCGGCTTTCCTCCACATTCCACCTTCAGATTGACCCGCGAACGGGTATTGCTTGATCCGTTCGGTGGGCTGCCCGGATCATCCGGGATCGGGAACGGCATAGGCGGAATGGGGGAAGTTGGTCCAACGCCCCACCCCCACTCTCCGTCCCCTGCGGGCGGGCGGCCAGCCCATTGCGGCTCGTTGGTGGTGATAGGCGCTCCAAAGTTCCAGGAGCCCGCTCCATGCCAGAAGTCATAAAACAGGCAGGGCTGTCCTACGACGCACTGGGCCCCGTCCTCTCGCTCAATGTCCAGCTCTACCACGAGCCTGGCCTCGCAAGGTTGTTGCGGCTTGTTGCAGTCTCCGCCAGAAACGGTGGACTCAAAAGACCCTGGCGGACCGAAGGCCACCTCTATGTAAGCCCGCCCGACGGCATCATTCGGCGCAGTAGAGAGTGGGTTTTTTATCACGAGCTTGGCCTCGGGCAATCCCTCAGGAACCGCCCTTAAAAAGGGGTAGGAGAGTCCCCTCCAGCCGCTGAAACAGTTGCGAAGTGGCGCGCACATCCCTCAAGCAGTACTCGCCAATATCCTCGATGCGCCCAGCCCGATACGCCTTGGCCACCTGGCTGCCGTCAATGGACCCCTTTGATCGATTTATCTCAGTAGATTGGCCCCGTGCTGTAGAGTCTCTTCCATGCTGAAAACCATGACAGTGCGCGGGATGGCTCCGACGCTTGTGCTTCTCGCTCTCCTGTCCCTTTTACTTCACTCAGAGCAGCAGGCTTCCCGTCGCAATGCGGGCTTGAGGGCGGCGCTCGCTGGGACCTCCCTGTTCGACTTGGGGTCGGGAATCAAGTTCCTTCCCCTTCGCATGGGGATTGAAACCCCCGTGCCGGAAGGTTGCAGTGGTCCGCCCCTGCGATTCGCTGTGGTGGGAGATGTGCAGGGCAACAAGGTCACAAGGCAGCTCACTCTCGGCATGTTGGATCACAATATCGATCTGGCGCTTTATCCGGGAGACTTGGTCCAGTGTGGCGGCCGACCTTCCCCCGGAGACTCGTGGGAAGATTTCACCGACAACACGGTGGGAGTATTTCAAGAGCACGATCAGGACATCCCCATCTACATGGTGCCGGGGAATCACGATTTGGGATCAGCGGGAGGCGGCGCAGAAAACAAGGACTGGCAGGACCAGTTTTCGACCCTTCCGGCCAAGTACGGAGGGGGCAAGTGGCTACCCAATAGCCAAGAGGTGAATGGCCGACGGGGCATTGACCAAATGGACTACTACTTTGATTATGGCCAGACACGCTTCATTTCGGTGACAACGGATCGCGCGGAGTCAACCCCTGGTTCGCGCAATGGGGGCAGTGGGTACAAGGTGATTGCTCTGGAGTGGTTCAAGGCCGTGTTGCAAGACCCGGGGACCCAAGAGAAGGACCATGTGTTTGTGATCACTCACCATCCCGTGTCGTTCGGTGTCTATGACGGATCGGGAGGCACTGGCGGAGCGTTTTGGCAAGCGATGGTCGAGTCCGGGGCCCCCATTCACGGTCTGTTTGTGGGCCACTGGCATCAATATCAACCGGGCACACCGGACCCGCACCATCCCGGCTTGTGGGAGATGATCGTGGGCAATGGCAATACGGGGTATTCGGGTCACCTCTGGCAGAACAGGATGGGATATACGATTCTGGAAGTGTCCGGGGATTTAGTGACCGCAGAGTTCTACTCCGAAGAGGACAACGACAAGGTCTATGACGACTTGCTTGATGCATTCGTACTCTTTCCCGCCCATAAAGAATCTGGGTTGATCGCTCGTTATGACTTCGAAGACCCTGAAATCAATCTAGATAGCGCGGCATCCGGTGGTGCTTACTCTCTCTTGGGCAAGGGCAATCACGGGGCGTACCAAAACGGAGCCAAAGCTCTTGCGGGCCAGCTGATACTGGATGGAGTCGATGACTACGCCACAGGTTCGGGAATAGGTGATTACAATCTGTGCCTGCTTGGGGACATGTCCATCTCGGTTCAGGTTCAATTGGCGAGCAGGAAGATTACGAGCACGCAGACCTTGCTCACTTACACGGCTCCCTTCGGTCATGGGGCCAGCGAGGAGGAAATCCTCAATCAGCCTTATCACTTAAGCATCCGGCCTGACTTGAATCTGGCTTTCTCCTGGGAGCAGTTCATAGGGGAGGCCGTCTCCTTTGTTTCGACCGAATCAGCGACTCAGTTGGCTGACGGCGGCGAGCACGAGATCCAGGTGATGCGAGATGCGAAGGCTGGGGAGGTGCGGTTCTTCCTCGATGGAAAGCAGCTAGGCCTTGGTTTGAGCTTTGATGCTCTAAAACGGCTTCCCACTGGTGGTCAACAAGGATATCTGCATGTCGGCGCCAATTATGACCGCGGACTCAAGGGGTTTTTCGCCGGACGACTGAGCCAGGTGCGCATCTGGAATCAAGTCAACCCCAAGGGGTACTCCCTTGGCCCTATGGGCGGAGAGGTCGCGGGGGTGGTGACCCCTAAGGTGTCCGTGAGCAAGACTTCTTTCAGCAGCGGTGAGCCCATCGTGATTGCTTTTGAAGGTGCGCCGGGAACCAAACAGGACTGGATCACAATTGCGCCAGCAGGCGCGCCTCTCAAGAAGTATCTCGTGTGGCTGTATACGGACAAGACGAAGCAGGGCACGGGGGGAATTGAGAGTGGATCCTTGAGTCTTGTAGCTGCTCCCGAGGCGGGTGACTATGAGGTGCGCCTGTTCGAAAACAATGGCTATAAGCTGCTCGCGTCCTGCACATTTTCCGTGGACTAAGAAATAACGGGCGAGGTCTTCGCCACTGTTTGTATGGCGGGGAATTTAATGGACGGGTAAGGACTGTGCATAAGGTTGAGGGGACAGCCGCAACACTCAAGGGATTCGATCCGTGTCTCAAGCGAAGAGGACTAACATCCAAGGCTCGAGGATCAACACCAAACCTGCAGGTTGTTAGCCTCTACCCATGACTAACTACACGCAATACACAGTGATAAAGAACCTCGCCTTGCCAGACCTTGTAAATGAGGTCAACCAACACATCCAAGATGGATGG
>CALEMP010000164.1 GCA_937910685.1 uncultured bacterium | reverse complement strand
TGCCCCGCATCTTCCGGCGACTTGCTGGTGCACCACGGAATGACCATCCACCGAGCCGATGCCAACTTGGCGGTGGATCGGCAGCGGCGGGCGTTGGGCTTCATCTACTACAGCGAACATGCTCAAGAAGATGCGGCGGCACACGCTGCTTATCAGAGTGAGTTGGCCGCGCGGTTACGCTCTGAGGGCAAGATTGATTCCTAGGCCCTAAACGCCAGTCCTAGCGGGCATGCATGGACGCCATCGGTGAAAGAGGTGCAGCGTGTGCCTAGGGGCTGGGAGGTCCCCTGGGGGCGTCCTGGTCCGCGCTCTAGGGGGCAAGTTGGTTGTTCGGTGGCGGCCTGCCAGGGGAAGACCCTGCTGCGTAGGCGCTCGATTCATCATCCCGTAGCAGAACGACTCTTCAGGGTTTTGGATGGGGAGAGTGGCGCGCCCGATGCTTATTTTAGATTTCGGTTGGCCGCTGCTCTCTGGGGACGCCAATTCGAATGGCCAACCTGTACATTGGGGGCATGACCTTCATTTTACCGCGACGCGGGGTTGCGACCCGCGCGGTCCTATCGATCTTGGCCTTGTTTGGTTTTGCTTCAGGGCTGGATGCCCAGGTGATCGTGCCCGGCCTTGGGGGACACCACGGCTTGAGCGAAGCACAGGTCGGCGAGTTGCTGATGGAGGAGCTGCGTTGCGCGGCTTGTCACGAGGGCATTGCTGCCCGGGACCATGACCTGTTGGAAGCACCCCGTTTGAACCTGGCTGCCTGGCGCGTTGCGCCGTCCTTCTTGCAGGGGTTTCTTTTGGACCCCAATCAAGCGCATCCGGGGACCAAAATGCCGGATGTGCTCGCTGCCCATGATCCTTCCGTGCGCAATCTAGCGGCTGAGGCGATCCCTGCCTTTTTGGAGGCACTTGCGCGGGAAGAGGGAGGCCTGAAGTTTGGGCACGAAGGGCTGGTTGAAGCCCGGGTGGCAAGGGGCCGGGTGCTGTTCCAAGCGGTGGGTTGCGTGAATTGCCACGTGCCCATGGAGCCTGCCCTTGAAGGGGGAGAACTCCCCGAGCTCACCGACCAAGCGGTGGGGCTGGCCCATGTGGGATCCAAATACAGCCTGCCCTCCCTAGGGGATTTCTTGTTCCAGCCCCTGGTCGTGCGGCCCGGGGGAAGAATGCCCGACATGGGCTTGTCTCGCAGCGAGGCCGAGGACCTGGCCCACTATCTTCTGCGCGAGGCGGAACCTCTTCCGGTGACACCCAAAGCAGTGGACAAGGAGCTGGTGGATTTGGGTAAGTCCCTGTTCCAGAAAATGAGCTGCGCTTCCTGTCACAATCTTCCGGGGCTGGTCGCGCCTGCGCCCATCACCCAAGGACGAGAACTGGACGCGAGCCGGGGCTGTCTTTCGAAGGACTCTTCCCGTGCGCCGCGCTATTCCCTCAGCGACAAACAGCTGGGGGCGATCCAAGCGGCTCTCGCAGCACCCGTTGAAGAGGTCTCTGATCGGGCCCGCCTGGATGAAACCCTGACCACCTTCAATTGCCTCGCGTGCCATGTGCGCGGGGAACATGGGGGAGTCTCCCTGGAGCTCGATCCCTACTTCACCAGCAGCGAGCCCATGTTGGGCAATGAGGCGCGCATTCCACCGCCCCTGACCCTGGCCGGAGCCAAGCTGAATCTGGAGTGGATGCAACGGGTCCTCTTTGATGGGGAGACGGTCCGCCCCTATATGGATACACGCATGCCGCAGTTTGGTGAAGCAAACCTAGCTCACCTGCCGGCACTCTTCGAAAGCGTGGATCATCTCGATCCGCTGGTGCCGCTTGTCTTCAATGGGGATGAGGATCGCCGTGCGGCCCGTGATGGTGGGCGCAAACTCTTGGGCACGACCGGTCTAGCCTGCGTTGCCTGCCACAATTTCAACGGAAAGGAGACCGCCGGATTCAAGGGCATTGATCTGGTCACTTCGCACGAGCGGCTCAAGTACTCCTGGTTCAAGCGGTTCGTCATCGATCCCCAAGAATATAGGCCTGGGATTGTCATGCCCGAGAGCTGGTCCGGTGGAATCGCCGCACACACAGAGATCTTGGGTGGGGATACGGACAAGCAGATCAGCGCGATCTGGGAATACCTTTCTCTCGGGCGCTCGGCCAGTGATCCCCAGGGCCTCTCATCGGTGAGCCGGGAGCTTGTGGTCGGAGACAAGACTCGCACCTATCGCGGGCGTAGCCAGATCGCGGGCTTCCGCGGGATCGCCGTCGGGTACCCAGGTGGTCTGAACTTTGCCTTTGATGCAAACAACGGCACGCTCTCGGGTATCTGGAAGGGACGGTTTGTCTCTGCGCGCTGGGATGGTCAGGGTGCTGGAGGCTTCAACCCTTCAAGCAGGCCCATACGACTTGCCCAGGATCTGTCGTTCTACAAGCTCAAGGATCCGGCTGACCCGTGGCCCTTGAAACCGTTCATGGATGAGGAGAACCCCATCAATCCTGACCCGCAATATCCCCGCAACCGTGGATACGGTTTCAGGGGCTACCATCTCGATCAGGCCAAGACTCCCACTTTCATGTACTCCGTTGGAGAACTCGGTGTGGAAGACAAGTGCGAAGCGTTGCTGGAGGGGGAGCGCCCAGTCTTGAGACGCTCACTCTCGATCACCGCTTCTGATCCAGAGACGATTTGGTTCCGTGCTTTGACGGGGGAAGTGCAGTCCGTTGGTCCCTTGGCCTTCAAGACAAGCGAACTCGAAATACGCCTTGAGCGCACAGACCAGCATGACTTGCCTGTGGGGGAGACACTCTTGCGTTCTTTTGGTGAGGAAGATCCCGCGCAGGAGCTGCTTCTTGAGTTGAACCTACCGCGCGGAATATCCACATGGAGGATTGATTATGAACTGCTTCGTTAAATGGTGTGGTTGGGCCTTGGTGCTGTCTTTGAATCTGGTATCCGCCAGGGCAGAGGACTTGGGAGACACTTGGGGCACCGCCAGCCGAGAGCGCGAGTACTACCGCATCGTGCAGCTGGTGATCCCTGATGGCCTTGTGATTGAGGCCGGTGCGTTTCATCGGCTCCCGGACGACCGCATAGCAATCGGCACGAGACGGGGGGATATCTACATCGTGGATGGGGTGGATGGTGTGAAACCGGCACCGGTCTTTAAGCTCTTCGCCACTGGGCTCGATGAGATCTTTGGCCTGGAGTACAAGGACGGTTCGTTCTATGTGACCCAGAGTTGTGAACTCACGCGGATCACCGACACGGACGGGGATGGGGAGGCGGACCGCTTCGACACCATCTCGGCTGAATGGGGCTACGAGAACTACCACGAGTATGCTTTTGGTTCCAAGTTTGATGAGCAGGGCAACATTCACATCGCCCTGGGGCTTTCCCAGTCCTACAACTCCCGGGCCCTGTTCCGTGGTTGGTCGCTGACGGTCACTCCGGAGGGCAAGACAGTGCCCATGGCCAGCGGCTTGCGAAGCCCCGCCGGGATCGGGTCCAACGAGCACGGGGCGCTTTTCTATATGGAAAGCCAGGGGCCATGGAATTCCGCCTGCAGTCTCAAGGCGGTTTCGCCCGGGAGCTTTCAGGGGCACCCGGTCAGTTTCAATTGGTACGAATTTGCGCCGGAGCTTGGCCCGGCCCCGGTACTGCCAAAGTCGGGCTCGCGCATCCTGATCGAAAAAGAACGGGTTCCAGAGCTTGTGCCTTACGCGGTGATTTTCCCCTACATCCGTATGGGGCGTTCGATCTCTGGATTTACGGTGGATCGCACCGGTGGTCGCTTTGGCCCCTTTGAGAATCAGATTTTCCTTGGGGACTTCAGCCTCTCGGTCGTGCTACGGGCCACTACGGAAAAGGTGAACGGGGTCTGGCAGGGAGCCTGCTATCCCTTCCGTGAAGGGCTTTCCACCGGGATTCTCAATATTCAGTTCACTCCCGAGGGACGCCTGCTCACAGGGGGCACGAATCGCGGCTGGCCTGTGCGTGGGATCAAGCCCTTTGCCCTGGAGCGTCTCGAGTGGACCGGCAAGATGCCCTTTGAGATCAAGCGCCTGTCCATCACGCCCACTGGCTTCCATGTGGACTTCACAAAGCCTGTGGATGTGACCACGGCCAGTGACCCAAAGTCCTATGCGCTGGGTACCTTCACCCACATCTATCACGGTGGCTATGGGGGTCCCGAAGTGGATCAGACCAAGCCCATGGTGGAGTCCGTGACGCTTTCGGAAGACGGGCTGCGCGCGACTCTCGTGCTGGACAAGCTCACCCTGGGTCATGTTCACGAATTTGATTTGGGTGCCGTGCGCGCCCGCGATGGTGAAGCGCTTCTGCATCGTCACGCTTACTACACCTTGAACGCTATCCCTGACGCCCAATGATGTTGCCTCTTCTTTTGTTGCTAGCGGTCTCTTCTTGCGTCCGGCCGCCTTTGGTCCAGACCCCTGCGGTTGCCCACCCCGTGCCCGAAGATCCCCGCTGGTTGATCTATGAGGGCGGTTCGGGACCAGGGGCCGGCAAGCACATTGTCTTTGTGGCTGCTGATCAGGAATACCGCAGTGAGCAGTCGCTCCCCATGCTGGCGCGCACCCTCTCCAAGCTCCACGGTTTCCACTGCACGGTGTTGTTCAGTCTGAACGACGAGGGCTTGGTGGACCCGACCAAAAAGATCCGTTGGGAGGACAAAAAGGTCTCCCATGTGATTCCTGGGCTGGAACACTTGGCCAGCGCGGACCTGCTCGTGTTCTTCAGTCGCCTGATCACCCTCGAGGAGGATCAGCTCAAGCACATCTATGATTACCTGGACTCGGGCAAGCCGCTGATCGGCCTGCGCACGGCCAATCATGGCTTCATCGGGTTTGATTACCAGGTCGCCGGGGAGCGCGTGGATTTCGGCGATGATGTACTCGGCGGTTCCTTCCGCGGTCACCACGGCAGGTGGCATCAGGACTCGACCCGTGGGATCCTCGTGGAGGAGAGCCGGGACCATCCGGTCCTGGTAGGCGTGAGCCACATCTGGGGCCCTTCCGATGTCTATCGTACCTATGAAGAAGGCGGGAGCCTGCCCGATGGGTGTACAGCCCTTGTGTTCGGACAGCCGCTGATGAGTCGTTCCCACGATGATGAGCCCAATCACGACCTGATTCCCCTTCCTGTGGCCTGGGTCAAGAACTGGACGGGAGCAAGCGGCAAGTCGGCCCGGGTTTTCCATTCCACCATGGGCAGTGCCAAGGACTTTGAGAGCGCAGGGCTGCGGCGTCTGCTGTTCAACGCCTCCTATTGGTGTCTGGGCATGGAGGACAAGATCCGTGCGGACTCAAGCGTTCAGGTACTGGGGGACTATGCCCCGCTTGCGAGCGGTTTCAACTACCCGGCCCTGGGAGTCGTTCCCCATCTGCCCAGTTTCTATCGTTAGGGCCAAGAGCGTGTTGGCTCTTGGAACCTTTAGCTTCGAGCCACGCGCTGCCGCAACTGTCCACAGGCCGCGTCGCCGTCGAGGCCTCTCGACCAGCGCACCGTTGCGACTAATCCGCGCGCGATGAGGTCGTCCCGGAATGCTTCGGGGGTTCCGGCTTCTGGTCGATTGAAGCTCATTCCAGGGCTTGGGTTCCAGGGGATGAGGTTGACCATGCAGCGGCGGCCGTTGAGGCGCTCGGCCAGGCGTTCGGCGTGCCAGGGCGTGTCGTTTTCGCCACCGAGCAGAGCAATCTCGTAGGTGATTTCGCGGCCGGTTTGTTCGAACCAGTCGTCACCGGCGGCCAGGATGCTTTCGATGGAGGTGCCTTTCATGGCAGGCACGAGGGCGTCGCGCTGGACATCGTCGGCGGTGTGCAGACTGATGGCCAATTCGAAGCGTGGCTTTTGGCGGGCAGCCTTGTGCAGGCGGTCCGGGAACCCCACGGTGGAAACGGTGATCTTGCGGCTGCCGAGACCCATTTCGTCATGCACCGCATCGAGGGCCTTGTTCAAGGCTTCCATGTTCAAGAGGGGTTCGCCCATGCCCATCACCACCGCGCGGCGGATGGGGCCGACGCTACGACCGATGACAAATTGCTCAAGGATCTCATCGGCGCTGAGGTTGCGCTCCAGGCCACCGAGGCCCGAGGCGCAGAATGGACAGCCCACGGGGCAGCCCACCTGGGTCGAGATGCAGAGGGTCGCGCCGCGGGTGTCGTCCTTGTCCGGGGGCGGAATGTGGACCATTTCCACCGTACCGCCGCGGGCGGGGAAACTCAAGAGGACCTTGATCGCCTTGTCCCGGGCGACGGTGCGCGTGGCCTCGGTGGAGGAAAGGATCGGGAGATCGGCTTTGAGAGCCGCGCGCAGATCGGCGGGCAAGGAAGTCATCTCGCCGTAGTCGAGAACGCCCCGTTCCAAAACCTCTTTGCGAATAATCTTGGCGTGGAAAGCTTGCCCACCGTGGGACGTGACCCATTCGGCGAGGGCAGCGGGCTCGAGGGCCAGGAGGGTTTGGGCCATGAGTCTTAGCCCTCTAGGTGTGCGACCAAAGTGTTCGCTATATCTTCCGCTGCTTTGCGGGTGGCCTCAAGGTTGGGGGGATTTGCGCCGCCCACTGCGATGTGTCCGCCGCCCCCGTAGGGTGCCATCAACTCGCCCACGTTGGCTCTGTTGGTGGGTTGGTTCCAGGGGTTTTCGCCGCAGGTCACATGGAATCCAGCGCGGGTCGGAATCACGCCTACCGCGTAACTGATATCGGGGTGGTGGTAGTAAGCGGCAAAGCGTTCCCGGCGAATGCGGTTGGACGAGGCATCGTAGAGCAGTACGCCACCCTTGTTCCAAAGCACGGTGGGGGGGAAATGCTCGAGTGCCTTGTCCCGGTTGCGCGACGCTCGCTGGTGGGCCTTTTCCACATCAGGACGCGTGGCGACCTCTTCGAGGGTCTCATCCACCATGGCGAGTGCGATTTCGTCGGGCCACTCTTGGCTAGGGCTGGCGGCCAGGGCGCGGGTGATGCGCAAGGCCGGCGTGTCCCCAAAGATCGCTTGATCCACGGATTCGTAACGGGCGGCGTCGATGATGTCGCTCCACTTGGCCATTTCTACGAAGCGTTCGGGGGCTTCGTAGCCCCAGTGCTTTTTGGCGTGGGCCAAAACCATGGGTGGGCAGGAGGGGGATGTCTCGTCCCACATCCAGCGTTCGTTGGGCTCGTATTGGGCGCGCAACTCTGGCGTGAGGAACGTGGTTGGGTGGTGGTCAAACCAGTAGGCCGCTTCGGGGTGGAAATGGAAATCCACAATGGCGAAGCGCTTGTCCTTGCTGAAGGATTCCCAGTTCTTACGCTGGTCGTAGTTGACGCTCTTGAGGACGATGTCCTCTTCGTCGCGTTCGCTCAGAATCGATGCAAGCACGGCTCCGGCAACCATGCCGTCAAAGTCGCGATGGTAATGAATGGTCAGTTGCCCCTTGAACATGGGCAAGAGCATAGCGGCTTGGGAGGCGTCCCAAGCACCAGAACCGGTGGCTTCTGCCTAGATCATGGGTAGGGACCCGTTACTCAGGCACTTTCGCGCTTGCCTAGGTCGTCTTCATCGGGCAGATCGGACTCTTCGGGCAGGGCGGGCATTTGGGGGGATAGCTGATCCTCTGCCTGCAATTCCTCGTTGGAGAGGCCACGGGCCAAAGAGGCTAAGCCGGTCACATGTTCGGCTTCCACCACAAACACGTCCTTGTCCCGACGGTTGGGCAACTCGTACAAGAGATCGAGCAGCACGTCTTCCACGATTGCTCGTAGAGCTCGCACGCCCGTGTCCCGGTCGATTGCTTGGTCAGCGATAGCCTGAAGGGCTTCGTCGCTGAACTCGAGCTGCTTGCCGCTGAGTTCGAACAACTTGCCGAACTGGCGGGTGAGTGCGTTCTTCGGCTCGCGCAAAATGCGCACCAAATCGTCTCGGCCCAGGGTGTTGAGGGTCGCGATCACGGGCAGGCGCCCGATGAATTCGGGAATCAAGCCAAAGCCCATCAAATCCTTAGGTATCAGGAACTTCGAGTAAGCATCGCGGGCTTGGGGATCGCCCATGGGGGGCAGGGCCTCAACGTCCACCGAGATGCGGGTCAGTTTTTTCTGCCGCGCTAGATCGTGGTCCCGGCCAAAGCCGATGGCCTCTTGGCCGATACGCTTGCCGATGATTTCTTCGATGCCGCTGAACGTTCCGCCGCAGATGAACAGGATGTTACTCGTGTCCAATTGGATGTAGGACTGCTCGGGGTGTTTGCGTCCGCCCTGGGGCGGGACATTGGCCACGGAACCCTCGAGGATTTTCAGGAGTGCCTGCTGGACCCCTTCGCCGGATACATCCCGGGTGATGGACACGTTGCCGGTGGTGCGTCCGATCTTGTCGATCTCGTCCACATACACGATGCCCTTTTGAGCGCGCTCCACGTCAAAATCCGCAGCCTGCAGCAGTTTGAGCAGGATGTTCTCCACATCCTCGCCCACATAGCCAGCTTCGGTCAGGGTCGTGGCGTCGGCCATGGCAAAGGGCACGTCGAGCATGCGTGCCATGGTGCGGGCCAAAAGCGTCTTACCCGAGCCCGTGGGGCCCACCAGCAAGACATTGGACTTTTCGATTTCCACGTCGGAGTCGCTGGCCGTAGCGACCCGGCGCAGGCGGTTGTAGTGGTTGTAGACCGCAACCGCGAGCACCTTCTTGGCATCGTGCTGACCGATCACATACTCGTCGAGACGCCGAGCGATGGTCACCGGCGTAGGAAGTTGGGAAGGCTTCGGCGTGCTGGAGGTGGCGGTGGTGGATTGGGCGCCGGCAGTCTCTGGATTACGGCGCTGTTCTTCCTGAAGGATCGAGTTGCAAATCTCGATGCATTCGTTGCAGATATACACGCCGGGAGGACCGGCGATGAGTGAAGTTACATGGTGGCGACGCTTTTCACAAAATGTGCAGCGCTCCACATGTCTTCCGCGATTGGTTGATGAGCTCATGGTCCCCTGATTTTACCCATGCCTCAGACCCTCAGGGGGAGTATTCGTGAACCCGTCTAGGAATGGATACCAATTCCCTGTTTGTGCCTGCACAAAGCCTCATTGCGACTTCGGACAGCCTTTGCACACATTCTCCGTCTCAATCTGGGACAGATCCATCACTGGGGCTCCACGGAGTCGATGGACAGGCAATCCCGTTGCCCAAATATTTTAGCGGGGGCGCGATGTGCCCCCACCTCAGATCTCGTGCGCATGCCATGGGCGCTTGAAGGCCTTACTCCTTGGAGTCGGTCTTTGCGTCGGCCTTCGAAGCGTCGTCGGTGCCCACGATGTGGTCCACGAGGCCGAATTCTTTGGCTTCGGTGGGGGACATCCAGACGTTCTTGTATTCGATGGCCTTGGAGATCTTCTCCACCGAGTTGCCACTGTCCGCGGCCAGGTGTCCTTTGAGCACATCGAAGAGGCGCGTGGACTCTTCGAATTCGTCCCGGTTCTCCGCGTACTTGCCGCTCATGCCGAATCCGATCTCGTGAATCATGATGCGGGCACTGGGCAGGGCGAATCGCTTGCCCTTGGTACCGCCAGCCAAGAGGCTGGCACCCATGGAGGCTGCTTGGCCCACGCAGAAGGTCTGAATCTCGGGCTCGACCAACTTCATGGTGTCGTAGATCGCGAGACCAGCGGTGACCGAGCCACCCGGTGAGTTGATGTACATCTTGACATCCTGGTTGCGACCGCTCTTGTCGAGGAACAGCAACTGGGCGATCACTGCGTTGGCCACGTCATCATCGATGGTGGTGCCAATGAAGATGATGCGGTCCTCGAGCAGGCGCGAATAAATGTCGTACTGACGCTCGCCGCGGCCGGTTTTCTCGATCACAAACGGGACGGGATAGTAGTTATGCATGCTCGCTGTTTAGGGGGCTAGGATGGTGGATGCAAGGAGGAACTCAGGGGAACCCGGAAAATTAGGCTCAGGAGCCTGACTCCCTCAGGTGCTTCAGGGTCTTATCGGCTGCTCAGGCGGGATCCTTGACCTCAGCCTGCTCTCGCAGGAAGGTACGAACCATGCGCTCCAGGAGCTCCACAGCCATTTGCTGGAACATATTCTGCTCGGAGTAGTACTTGCGCACCTCTTCGATGTCCGTGCCGTTGCGCTCGGCGATCTGAGCCAATTCCGCATTCATAGCATCGCCCGATACTTCAAGGCTTTCTGCCTCGGCAAGGGCCTCGACCACCAAGAGTGCACGCAATCCGCGCTCTGCTTCCTCGCGGGCAAGGGGGCGCTGTTCCTCCAGGGCCGGGCCGCGCTCCTCCTCGGGGACCGATCGCTGCTCCAGTTCCTGTGCAAATTGCTGCAGACGCACCTCGGCTTGCTCCGCGAGCACCCCATCGGGCACATGGCAGGTGGCTTCCTCGAGGACTGTGGACAGGAGTTCGGTTTCCTGGCGGGTTTCCTCCTGGGATTGGGCTTGGTTCTCCATGTGCCCCCGCAGCTTGGTGCGGAATGCCTCCATGTCGTCCACTTCGTTGCCCTTGCAGAGTTCCTCGTCCGTGGGGGGGACCATGTCAAAGACCTTGGACACGGTCACGGCGCAGGTGCCGGGCTTGCCCCGGGCCTCTTCCTTGTCGATGGCGTCGGGCAGGGTGATCGGGATGGTGAAATCGTCCCCTTCTTGCTTGCCCAGGAGGGCTTCCTTCCAGCCGTCCTGATCAATGCCCGGAGGGGCTTGGCTCACGCCCAAGCGTAGGCCTGTGCGCTCGAAGACCACTTCTTCGCCAAAGAGGAAATTCACATCGGCGAGGGCCATGCCGCCTTCTCCTAGGCCGCCCTCGCTTGCGGGCTCGGGGCGCGCGTGTTGCTGGCGCAGGTCTTCGATGGCCCGGTCCACGTTGTCCTCGGTGATCGGCTCAAGAGCGCTTTCCATGGGCAAGCCCTTGTAGTTGCCCAGGACCACTTCGGGGCGCAGGGAGATTTCGAAAGAAACCTCGAAGGAGCCGTCTTCGGCCATTTGGACGTCTTCCTTGGGAATGCGCGGGTTGGAGAAGGGCTTGATGCTGTGCTCTTCTTGCGCCTTGCGGAATCCCTGCTCGATGTAGTGCTGTTGCAGGCCGTCCTTAAGTTCGGCCCCCATCTGCTTTTCGATCATGCCTATGGGGGCTTTGCCGGGGCGGAAGCCCTTCATGCTGACCCGGCCCCTTTCGTGCTGCAGGCCGCGCTTGTATTCCCCTTGGAACTCATCGGCGGGAACGGTGACGGTGATGCGGGCGAGGCTTGGGTTGGGTTTTTCGACTTGGACGTCCACGGGATTGAGAAGGGCTTGGGTGTCGGAAGGAAATGTGACTCAAGGGCCAAAAGAGGATGGCCCAGGTAAAGATGCCCGAGGGTCGGGTGCTGGACTAGAATCCGCACTGGAGTTCACCCAGACCATAATAGGCCCGGGGGATCGGCACTTGGGGCAAAGATTGAACCGCCCCGGTGGCCTCCAGTCCAGCCCTTGGTTGCGAATCTGCATGGTTGTTTGTCCGTAGCCCTCTCCGTACCCGATCCCGGCACCTAACCCAGCCCTCTCTTGACCTCGTCCCCCCGACTTCCCGCCCAGTTCCTGATGGGCTTGCTGCTGACCGTGGCAGGCCTGGCAGCGGCCAAGTGGATCGCTGCCACCACCACGCCCCCGCCCCCCCCGGTCCCGCCCCAAGTCACTCCGGCGGTGCAAGTGGGCTGGCGAACCCTGGCTAAGCTGACTCTCCCGCGCGAGGTGCTGGTCCACGGCAATCTGGGGCCCAGGCGCTCCGCGACCCTGGCCCTGCCCCTTGGTGGCGAATTGAAGTGGGTTTGGCCCGGCTGGAAATTGGGTGCGCGGGTGGCGGAGGGTCAGGCCCTGGTGATTTTGGATTCCAAGAGCGCAGAGGCCGAGCTGCAGCGCTTGGACGCGGTCTTGTTGGAAAGCAAGGCGCGGGTTGCAGAAGCCAAAGAGGCTTTTTCCGCCGCCGTAATTCTGGAGGGCTTGGCGGTGGAAGCGCGGGACCTTGCCCAGGCAGAAGAGCAACGCTGGGATCAATTGGCGGAAAAGGGCCAGGATGTACCCACGGTCCATGACTTGGCTCGCTCGCGCACGGTGGCCGCGCGCACCAATTGGCGTCAGGCCCAATTGGCGATTCGCAGTAGCGAGTTATCCATCGAAGTGGCCCAGGCCGCAGAAGCTCAAGCCCTGGCAGGAATCATTAGCGCACGGGTCTACCTGGAAAAACACGCCTTGCAGGCACCTTTTACTGGTGTCCTGGGAGCCGAGGCGCCAGCCCTTGGGGCTTGGATTGCTCCAGGCCAACCGGTGACGGAATTGGTGGATGATGGGGGCTTGCGAATGTGGGCCTTTGTCTCCGAAGGGGAAGCAGCAGAGGTTGTTCTGGGAGCGGGTGTCCAGGTGCGCGCGGCTGTTTTGGGGCCGGGTACGGTTGCTGGCCGGGTAGTGGGCCGTTCCCCGCAGGCAGACGCGGGGACCCGCAACGTTGGACTGGAGATCGAGTTGAGCGGCGGAGGATCCGGTGGTTTGGTTTCCGGTTTTGCCAGTGCGACCTTGGAACTACCGCCCTTTGAAGACGCGCTCATCGTGCGCCGTTCCGAGTTGATTTGGGAGCAGGGCACGCCCCTGGCCCTGGTGGTGGAAAGTGCCGAGGATGGCGCTCTGGTGGCTGCTGCGCGGGAATTGGTTCTGGGGCGCACGAGCGCAGGGAGCCTGGAAATCCTGGGGGGGTTGGAGGTGGGCGAGCGTTTGATCGTGGCTCCACTCGCGGCTCTTTCGCCGGGCAGTCTGGTGCTGTTAGGTGACGAACAGGTCGGGACCAAGAGTCCTACTCCTTCCTCCTTACCGGGCGGCAACTGATCATGATCCGGGGAATTGTTCGCTGGTCGGTGAAAAACCCGGTGGCCGCAAATCTGTTGATGGCCATGATTGTCATCAGTGGGGTGATTTCGTATCTCGCCATGCCGCGCGAGGTCTTTCCCAATTTCTCCCTGGGCAAGATTGAGATCTTTACGGTCTGGCGCGGAGCTGCGCCGGGGGATGTGGAAGACCTGATCACCGAGCCCATCGAAGAGGTGCTTGGACAAATCGACGGGGTCGACGACATTCTCTCCACGTCCAGCGAGGGCTTCAGTCGCGTGCATCTGGTGTTGGCTGGTGGCGCGCAGGTCTCCGAGGTCTTGGCCCAGGTGCGCGATGCCCTTGGACGGGGAGACCTCTTCCTGCCCACGGATGCTGAGGCGCCCCGTGTGTTCGAGGAGAAAAGCGTCTTCCCCGTGTTGGCGGTGTTCGTTCATGGGTCTGCATCCCAAGTGGTCTTGACCCGGGAAGCCGATCGAATCCAGCAAGAGTTGGCCGCGATCAGCGGTGTGGCCCAGGTGGTGGTCACGGGGAGTCGGGAGGAACAGCTGTGGGTCGAGGTGGATCCCGCGGCCCTTGAGCGGACAGGTTTGACCCTCGCTCAAATTGGTGCAGTGGTGGCGGGTAGAACCAGGGAGGCGCCGGTGGGCGCCCTGGAAACCGCCGAGGGGGATTGGCTGTTGCGGGTGCGCGCGGATGTGACCCAGCCCCAGGATCTCTTGGATCTGCCCCTGGGGCCGGACCCCCGGGGCGCCATGCTGCGCTTGAGGGATGTGGCCCAGGTCAGCAACGCCTTCGAGCGGGAACTCAGCCGAGCTCGATTCAATGGGGAGCCATGCTTGCACATGCAGGTGAACAAGGATGCGGAAGCAGACCTGATCGACCTTTCCATCGTGGTCCACGAGTGGCTCGATGGGGATCGGGGCAATCTGCCCCCAGGGGTGCAATTGGGCACGAATTCGGACCTCTCGATCTATGTGCGCGATCGCCTGGCGGTGATGACCGAGTCGGGTTTGATGGGTGGCGTGCTGGTGCTGGCGTGTCTGTTGGCTTTCCTCGATCGGCGCGTGGCCCTTTGGACCGCTGTGGGCATTCCCGTGTCATTTCTGGGGGGCATCGCGATTGCCCACGCCGCTGGCATCAGTCTGAATATGGTGACTATGTTCGCCCTGATCGTCGTGCTCGGCATGGTGGTGGACGATGCGATTGTGGTGGGGGAAAACGCATTCCGTTTGATGGAAGAGGGGCTGGCCCCGGAGGAAGCGGCGATCCAAGGAGTGACCCAAGTGGGCGCACCGGTGGTAGCCACGGTGCTGACTTCTATGGCGGCTTTCTTGCCCGTATTGATGTTGACGGGACAGGCGGGCTTGTTCATGCAGCCCTTGCCCCTGATCGTCTCTGCCTGCCTGGCGATTTCCCTGGTAGAAGCCCTGGCCATATTGCCTGCGCACCTGGCCAAGGGGCGCACGCGCAAAGTGCGTGCAGCCGCAGCGTTGACCCCCGGGAAAGCGCCCAAGCACTGGTACGAGCCACTGCGCGCGGGATACGTGCGATTGTTGAAATTCAGCCTGACCTGGCGTTGGAGCGTCCTGGGGGCGGGCCTTGGGTTGCTGGCTTTTGTGGCCGCACTGGCCCAGCACCGCTTGCCCTTCGTGTTCTTCGATGACTTTGAGTCCAAGATCTTTTACGTCTCTGTGCGCTTGGTGCCTGATGCATCGCTGGATGACAGCGAAGCGGTGGCCCGCAAGATGGAAGACATTTGTCTGACCATGCCAGAGACCGATCTCGAGAGCATCAACACCCTGATCGGAGTCTCGGCGCAAAATGCCGTGGACTATGAGTTGGGCCAGAACTTGGCCCAGGTTTGGGTGGAACTGCGCGAGGGAGATCAACGCACCATGGACGCCACGGCCGTAGTGCAGTGGTTGCGGAACAATCTGAGCGACGTATCGCCACTGGTGGAGACCATGCAAATCGACCAGCCCCAATCGGGGGTCAATGGGCGCGCAATTGAATTGGTTCTGCGGGGCCAGGACGAGGCCCAAGTGGCCGCTGCGGCCCAGGCCATCCAAGCAGACCTTTATGGCTTTGCGGGGGTCCACGAGATTCGCACTTCCGTGCGCAGCGGCAAGCGCGAATTACGCATCAAGCCCACGGAAGCGGGGCGCTTGATGGGCGTCAGCGAAGGTCTACTGGTGGCGGAGCTCGGCACTTCCCTGGAGGGCCTGCGCTGGGCGCGCTTGCGCCGGGGGGGGAATGATCTTGATGTGGTGGTCAAGCTGCCCGAGACCGTGCGCGGAGACCCTGGAGCCCTGGGGCGCTTGATGATCACCACAGGCACGGGAGCCCGTGTGCGGCTGAAGGACGTGGCCACCTGGGAAGAGGGATCCGGCCCCGCATCTCTGCACCGTCGGGATCGTCAGCGTTCGATTACCTTGACCGCGGATGTGGACCGCACTCACGGCAATGCACGGGACATTGTTAGTGTTTTGCTTGAGCGTTACTCGGACCTGCCGCAAACCCACGGGGGCACGACCCTCAAGCCCCTGGGGGATTTTGATGACACGGAAAGCAGCCTCGCCGGTTTGGCCAAGGCCTCGCTGGTGGCGCTGGCTTTGATCTTT
>CALEMP010000163.1 GCA_937910685.1 uncultured bacterium | reverse complement strand
CGTCTGGAGTCTTCGCTGGTGTCCTGCATGTCCACAGCCCAATCACGCCATCGCTCCTCAAGCACCTTCAGGGAGCGCCCAGGAGGAACCTCCAGCAGCTTGGTCGCCCCCTCGCGCCAGGCAGCAATCATGGTGCTGCGTTCCAGGGACAACTTCCCTGCCATACGCAGCCAAAGCTGGGCATTCTTGCCCTCTTCGCGCACGAGGTAATCAAAGAAGGACCAGCCCTTGGCCACGTCGGCGTCCCCCATTTGGAAGAGGGTCTTGAGAGCCAAGCGCTCGATCGGCTGACCCCTGGTCAAGGCCACTTCGTTGAGTTTGCCCCTGCGCCCCACCCCAAGTGTTTTTTCGCCGCCTTCCTTGTCCTTGGTCTTGTCCGATCGCGTGCCGCCCGTTTCGTAATGGAATGCGATACAGGTCACCTGATTGACCCCCATCATTTCAAAGGACAGCCACCAGGCCACTGCCTCGCTCAGCCAGTCCTGGTCCATGCGGCCCTCTTCATTGCCAAAGTGCAAGCCAGCCAGCATGTGCCCCACCTGGTGCACGATCTGCCCGTGAAGGTGATCACCCTCGCGCCAGCGACGCAGGAATCGGAAGAGCTTGTTGTGGTGACCATCGATGCGTTCGCCGCCGATCTCCAACCGCCGCTCCACGTCCCGGTCCCAATTGGACTGCAAGTATTGTTCGGAAACACCCCGGTAGACCTTGCCCGAATCCGGCACAAAGATCCACTCGGCACTGATGCGGTCTTGGAACACGTCCTTGAAGTCCTCGGCCACATAGGGGTCCACTAACTCCTTGCGGAATTGCTCGATGACCATCTCACCATAGCGCAGGCCATCCTCCACCTCTTCGGGGGAGAGCACCCCACGGACAGAGGTGATGCGCAGGTGGGTGGACTCGTAGCAGATGACCTTTTCGGCCGGATAGCCCAGTTCGTCGAGCACTTCGATCAAAACCTCATCGGCCGGGGCTTCCTCGACTGAATCCTGGGCCGCCTGGCCACGGGCGGCAAGGAACTCCTCACGCCCCCTCTTGGCTGCCTTGGCAAAGATCTTTTCCCAACTCCCGATCATGTCTGGAAAGGGACTCATTTTCAGCCAGGCAACGAAACGGGTGCCGGCTCCAAGATAACGTTCGTGCCGCAGGCTCCAGTCTGCGCTGCCGCGCTTGGCTTCGTCCCGGGCATCCTCGAGCTTTTCCAATTGTTTCAAGCGTAGGCGATACTCGAGAGAGATCCCATTCAAGGTCTCGCCGGGGAACGCTCGCTGCATCTCTTCCACGTAGGCGCCACTAATCGAAGCCTCGTTCTTACGACTGGAAGCAACGCGCTCCCCGTCCTTCTCAAACCAAGGGGATGTCTCGGGCTCTTTCGGGTCGTGGATGAAGACCTCGATGGTGCCGCCCGGGTTGTACTGAATCGCACCGTTATCAAGGATCTTGGCGCCGGATCGAATCTCGACCATCAGCACCATGTCCCCCTTGTAGGCGACAATGTTCTTCTTGAACTTCTTCTGGCCCTTGGCGTCAATGCTGATGGCCCAAACACCAGGAACTTGGGGGGCGGCTTGTGCAATTCCAGCAACACCCAGCAGGGCAAACAGGAAGGCGACTATGACTTTTTTACCCATAGTTCGTATCGTACGAAATCCGGGTGGGAATCGGGGGTTCCAAGGACGTGGGCCTTCCTAGTCTTGTTCAGCGGGGCCGAAGCGCTGGTCAAGTAGTCCGCTAAAGCCTTCGAGCGCTACCCGTTGGGTGTAAAAGTCCAGGCCGCGCAAGCCTCCTAATTCCTCACCGCCGCCGGCTCGGCCGGGGCCACCGTGCACCATGGCGGGTAAAACCATGCCCGGCGCCAGGGCCTGTTCTGCCATGCGTTTGGAACCAATCCAGACTCGGCCATGCCAGGGGGCGACGCCCAAGACCACTTCTTCGGCCCATTTTGCATTGTCGGAGTAAAGGCTGCAGACCAGGCCACCTCCGCCTCGGTTGCAAAGGCGGATCGCCTCGGAGCGCGTGCCGTCATAGGGGATCAGGGTCGCCACGGGTCCAAAGACTTCGAGTTCGTGCAACACACTCGCTTCCGAATCTGTGGCCTTCAGCAAAGTGGGCTGCACCAACAGTGCTTCGCCCTCCTTTTCGGGCAGTCCCCCGCAGATCACGTCGCTCACTTCCAAGAGCTTCGCCATACCGCTCTTCACATCATCAAACTGACCTGGGTGAGCCACAGGGGCCACACGATTCACCCGGTCAGCCGGATCCCCAACAGGAAAGCGCTTGAGCTCCGCAACTAGATCCTCAGCAAACTGATCCACTAGGTTTTCAGGGATTACAATGCGCCGGACTGCGGTGCACTTTTGCCCTGCCTTTTGCGTCATGTCCGTGGCGATGTTCAGAAGTGCCAGGTTCCAGGTCTCTTCTCCCGGTTCGATATCCCCATCCAGCACAGCACCATTGAGTGAGTCCGCCTCGATGTTCACGCGCACATTTTGCGCCAACACATTGGGGTGGCTCTTGATCTTGAGCCCTGTCTGAGCTGAGCCGGTGAAGGCCACCCCATCCATCGGGCCGAGGTGATCGAGCAAGTCCCCCGCCGATCCGCAAAGGAATTGAAAGGCACCCTCGGGCACCAAACCGCTGGCGACAATTTGCTCTGCCACACGCCAAGCCACCAACGCAGTGCTCGTACCGGGCTTACTGATCACGGGCACACCCGCCAACCAAGCGCAAGCGGCTTTCTCCAGCATGCCCCAAGCGGGGAAGTTGAAGGCGTTGATGTGCACCGCTACCCCGGGCCGGGGAACGCGCACATGACGCCCCGAAAAGCGCGCCGTGCGCCCCAGTTGCACCGTGTCCCCATCGTTGAGATAGGGACGGTCCCCAAGGCGCTTGCCGAAGGACGCATAGGCCGCAAGAGTTCCCGTGGCACCATCCACATCGAACTTGCCGTCGCCCCGGGTGTTGCCCCCATTGATGCGCGCTAGATCGAGCAACTCGTCTCGGATCTCGTGCACCGCCGCGGCCAAACCCTTGAGCATGGCGGCACGCTCGGTGAAGCTCATGGCGCGCAAAGCGGGACCGCCCACATCCTGTCCGTAGGTCACTGCGGCCCCCAGGTCCAGACCGCTGGAACCGCATTGGGCCACGGCCTCGCCGTTCATGGGGTTGACTAGGGTGGAATCCGTGCCGGAGTGCCAGGATCCGGAGAGGTAGCTCTTGAGGTTGTGCATCGGTGTCTCGGGAATGAATTGGCGGCCACCATAAACAAGCGGCCCTCCCGTGCAACCCGAGAGCTCAAGAAGACTCCTGTTCATGGCCCCGGGAGCGCACTTCAAGCGACTTTTGCCTCCCCCACGGCTAACCTTGGCCAATTCCACCAGGATTTGCGAGGGGACCCCCACGGAAGGGTCCGCGATCAAAAAGTGGACTCCCCGCTCGATAGACAGGGCCGATTTCCGGCCCCCGGACCACGGGCGTGGACTCAGGCCCAGGGGGTCATCTCCCTTCGGCTTTCCCTATGCTAGGAGGCATGCCGACCCCACCCCCCAACCACTATCTCCCGGCCGGGAGCTTCCAGGGCAAGAACGCTTTTGTCACCGGCGGAGGCACGGGCCTAGGGCTCGAAATCAGTCGAGGATTGGCAGCTTTAGGCGCCCACGTGACCATTGCTTCGCGCTCCACGGAACACCACGAAGGGTTCTTGGCAGAGGCCGAGGCCCAGGGCTGGGACGCCGATGCGGTGGTCCTCGATGTGCGCGAAGATCCATCCGTACGCGAGACCATCGATACCTTTTGCGAGCGAAGAGGATCCATCGACATCCTGATCAACAACGCGGCGGGAAACTTTGTTTGCCCGGCGGAGCGCCTCTCCATGAATGCTTGGCGCTCGGTGCTGGGCATCGTTCTCGATGGCACTTTTTCCTGCTCCAAGTACGCCGGTCGGCAGATGATCGCCGGGGAAGGCGGAGTGCAACTCAATGTGGTGGCGACCTATGCCTGGACCGGGATGCCCGGGGTGGTG
Source organism: uncultured bacterium (assembly GCA_937910685.1). Classification (GTDB taxonomy): domain Bacteria; phylum Planctomycetota; class UBA1135; order UBA1135. Next base: position 7,068 of record CALEMP010000163.1, on the reverse strand, counting down.
CATTCCGCCAGCGCCAAAGCTGGCGTGCTAGCCATGACCAAAACGCTGGCAGCGGAATGGGCGCGGCATGGAATCCGGGTCAACGCGATTGCCCCGGGACCTTTTCAATCGGAGGGGGCTGCGGGGAATCTCTGGCCCGACGAAAAAACCGAAGAACGCATGCGCGAAGCGATCCCTGCGAAACGCTTTGGCACAGCCAAAGAGATGGCGAATCACGCGCTTTATCTGTGCTCAGATGCGGCCGCTTACATCACCGGCGAGTGCATGGTGATCGACGGAGGCTTGTCCCTTGCCTCGGGCCGCATGTGGGAACCGGGTGAGCGCATGAAACGTAAACGAGGCGAGCAGAAAAGCTGATGTCCGAGATCACCAGGGGCCTGCTGATGACCGAATTGTTATCGGCGGAAGGAAAGTACTTGGATGAGTTGCCCTTAGAGGGCGCCTTGGAACGCCTCCATAGGGCAGACCTGCAAGCAGCGGAGTCGGTGCGCGCAGCCCATGGAGAAGTGGCCGAAGCCGTGAAATTGATCCGAGCGCGCATCACTGATGGAGGGCGTGTCTTCTACTTGGGCGCGGGCACCAGTGGTCGCCTTGCAACCCTCGATGCGGCGGAATTACCCCCCACCTTTGGCGTGCCCGAGACACTCTTCCAGGCGATCATCGCCGGAGGTGCCGATGCCCTCACCCATGCGGTGGATGGAGCAGAGGACCAAGGGGATGCCGCGGCCAGTGCGCTCTGCGAGCGCAAGCTGTGCCCCAAGGATGTGGTGCTTGGCATCGCCGCAGGAGGCACGACCCCCTTTGTGCATGGGGGCTTGGCGTACGCCCAGGAACTCGGCGCGGCTACGATCTTCATGGCCTGCGTTCCTAAAATTCAGGTCGCCGATTCCTATGACCTGTCGATCCGTTTGCTCTCGGGCCCCGAAGAGGTCCAGGGCTCCACGCGCATGAAAGCGGGCACCGCCACCAAGCTCTGCCTCAATGCAATCTCGACCATGGTCTGGGTCGGCCTTGGCAAGGTCCACCGGGGGCGCATGGTGGATGTATCCACCCAAGCGAATCAAAAACTGATCGACCGTGGTGAGCGACTGGTCATGGATCTCGGCGGGGTGGAACGCAGTCAATCCCAAGACCTCTTGCGAGCAAGCGCAGGACAGGTCAAACCCGCAGTGGTCATGGCCCGCTTGGATGTGGACTGCCCTACTGCGACCCGACTATTGCAGGCCCATGACGGACACTTGGGCGCCTGCTTGGAGCAAGGCCGATGATCGCCTGGATTGGAACGCAGGAGGTCTTCGCGACGATCGTCATCCTGTTTGTCTTGCTGCTCCTGATCGCCTTGGTGACCCGCGCCAGTGGCCGCGGGGATTCCTAGCAACAGCCTAGCGCGGCACGAGAACGCCAAGCATCACACGGCCGCGATTGCTACCGGTGGCCATGACGCCCACCCCAAATGAGGGGTCCCCAAATGAGGGATCTCCAGCCAAGAGACAGGCGCGGTCGCTGTTGAGGGAATCCACGGCAAGACTCTGCATCCAGCGCAGACCAGCTTCGGGAGGCGGATTGAGGGCAATGGGTTTCGCCTCGGGATCTGCCCCTGGCCAAATCAGAAGGGCTTGCTCCAAACCTTCAACGCCAAAGAGGGCTTCCGTGGCCACGAGGGCGTCGGGCTCCGCGCCCCCAAGCATGTTAGCCGCGAGAACACGCAGGCCAAGGCGAGCATGCCTGGCTCGATCGGAAGGGGCCGGATCGGAGGGGCGAGGCTCTTCCCCTTGAACCAACAACCTCACGGGTCGGCCCAGCTCCTGGCGATACCGAAAGGCCCCGCCCAAAACCCCGGCCCTGGATGGGGAACGATCAGGAGCGCCGACCAACAGGGTTTTCCCAAGGGCGGAGATCGAGCGGCCAAAGGATGAGGGCCCGGGGAGATCCAAGTCGGGATCGGTGAGCAAGGTAGGCTGAATCGGCCGAAGTCCTGCGGAGTAGATCCAGACCTGCCCCGCGCCCTCAACCCCTTCCCCGTCCGCATCAGGAGCAGACACCACCAGGTTGACTGGGGCGCCAGGGGCCAAGTCCAAAATGGCGAGGGCACTGCCGAATCCAGCCCCACTAGCAGGCCGTGGGGCGGCCAACACACGGCGCCCGGCCTTCGTACTAAGTACCAGCACTGCGCCTCCCGGATGTTCACCATGGTGGGCCAGAGGAGCTCCCATGGCCAAGTCCCAACGGCCATCCCCATCGAAGTCTCCGGCCGCCACGGAATGTCCCAGGCGGCCCGGTAAAGTATCGGCTCCCAACAACATGTGGGCTGGCTTTTGGAGGGAATCGATTCCCCAGACAAACACGGTTCCCGATCCGTTGCCCGAAAGGGGTGCGCCGATCAACAATTCCGCGGCTGAGTCGTCGTCCAGTTCGCAAATGCAAAGGGCGGCGCCAAATTCCAAGGCTTCGAACTCCGGTTGGTGAGCGGGTGGAGCCACTCGCAGGATCTCCCGCACGCCTTTGCGCAAGCCTCCAGGAGCCGCCATGGCCACCAGGATTTCGCCGAGTCCCCCGGGGCGAACCGCGCCGGGCGCAGAGACCGCCAAGTCCTGCCATCCATCCCCGTCAAAATCCCCAAGGGCCATGGCTTGACCCAAGCGGGCACCTGGTTCCATTTGAGGGAAGGGAAGGCTGGTCCAATCCAGCCGCACTTGGGCGGTGTTGGCGGATGTTTGCAAGACCTTGGTTGGGGCGGGGTCCTGTGCCCGGACCTCCGAAAGACCAACGGGCCCCGAAACCGGTGAGCCGGAATCCTGGAGGTCCGGGATTGGCAAGGCGAAGAAAAGCAGAAGGGCAAGACTCATGATTGGTGATTCCATCACAGGCAGTCACCGTAACGTCTTGGGGTCTAAGAATCTCCCCTCGCGGGGGTGGCCTGGACCTCGGGGACCTGTTGTGCCCTGCCGCCGGACATTTCCCAGCGCCGGACACCCCTCCCACCATCCCGAGTCACCCTGACAAGCCCCCGACCTTGAGGTTTGGAATTGCCACGAGGCCTCCCTCGGAACCGAAGCGCAGTTCCCCGGGAAGGGAGGGAGAAACGGCGCCTGAGTCTCTCCAAATTCTCTCTCCAGCAAGTGAAACCCTGGGCTCTGGAGTTCGTTCTTGCTGTTGTGAAGGTGATACGTGGAAACGGAGCATGTCTCGAAGCGGGCCTAGCTAGTCTTGTGACTGTAGAGGCTCGCTTTGTGGCTGAAGGCCGAGGGGGAACCCGAATCATCCTCACCGGCTTGCCGGACAACGTCCTACGCGAAACCCGGGCACGCTTGCCTGCGGCCCTCGCACAGGGCGGGGTATTTTTGCCCGCCGGCGAGCTGTTTATCAACTTGGCTCCCGCAACCCGGCCCAAGGCTGGAGGCCTCCTGGATTTGGCCTTAGCCCTAACGGTCGCCGGGAGCCTCGGACTCGTCTCTGGATCCGAATTGGAACAGACCCTCTGCCTAGGAGAACTCGACCTGGGCGGCGGAGTGCGAGCCTGCTCGGGAGGACTGTACGCGGCCCGCGCAGCGCTGGCCCAGGGCTTGACCCAGGTGATTGCTCCCATGGAAACAGCGCGGCGCTGCGCTTGGATTGCAGGATTGAAAGTGATCGGGGTGGCCAGCCTGGGGGAAGCCATCGATCATTTGGCGGATGTGCGCCGCATCCAACCCCTGCCCCGGGCTTATCCCGCGGCACCAAAAATTCCCCCGGAAGGCTCCCTTGACGAAGTGCGCGGACAGGGGGCTGCAAAACAATCCCTGGCCCTCTCCGCAGCAGGGGGGCATCCATTATTGATGGTCGGACCACCGGGGGCGGGCAAGAGTCTCTTGGCCCGACGGCTAGTACGATTGCTGCCGCCCCTTTCCGAGCACGAGCGAATTGACCTCCTGGCCCTTGCAGATTGCGATCCCCTCAGCCGTCCCACCGACTTCGGCACCTGCCCCATTCAGGCCCGCCCTTTCCGTGCCCCGCACCACACAACTTCCCACGCGGGTTTGGTGGGCGGTGGCCGCGAGGCAGGCGCAGGGGAAGTCAGCCTCAGTCATCGGGGTGTGCTCTTCCTCGACGAATTACCCGAGTTCAAACGGGACGCCCTCGAAGCCCTGCGAGAACCCATGGAAACCGGTCGCATTCTCATTTCCAGGGCTTCCGTGCGCATGGAACACCCCGCCCGTTTCCTGCTTGTGGCTGCTATGAACCCCTGCCCCTGTGGCTACCAAGGGCACCCGCGGCGCCCCTGTTCCTGCGGCCCTGGGGCGATTCAACGCTACCAAAACCGAATCAGCGGACCGCTCTATGATCGTCTGGACTTAGTGGTGCAACTCGCACCCTCCAGCTTGGAAGAACTGACAGGGAAAACCCATTCGGGCCCGACCGAAACGGAACTTCTTGAACGTGTGGAGGGCGCACGCAAGATGCGCCACGGGCGCAAACAGGAACTGCCCAACGCGCGCCTCGGGGCCCAAGACCTCGACCATTGGGTTCCCGTTCAGGGTTCCCTTGGCAAGCTACTCACCAGGGCTGCGAACGAACGTGCCCTCAGTGCACGGGCAATCCAATCCCTGCGGCGGGTCGCGCGCACCGTAGCGGATCTAGAGGGTGCCGAGAAATGTAACGCGCAACACCTAGCCTTTGCCCTGCTCCATCGCCCACGGGATCCTTGCACGGTGCCCTAGGGGAACGGGGCGGCCAAGAGGATCACCGATCAGGGCCTTCGCTGCCAGAGACTCGGGGTCTATTCGTGGCGCAGGGCTTCCACAGGATCCATGTTCGCCGCGCGCCATGCGGGGTACAAACCAAAGATCACGCCGATGCCAACGGAAATTCCAAAGGCCAAGGCCGGAGCCTGGGGTGTGACAATCGTCGGCATGTCCGCCGTGGCTTCCACAATAGCCGGAATGATGAGTCCCACCACAACGCCGGCCACTCCACCACAACCCGAAAGCACGGTGGTCTCCACCAGGAACTGAATCACGATGTCCTTGCGCTTGGCCCCGAGGGCACGGCGAATGCCGATCTCGCGGGTGCGCTCGGTAACCGTGGCCAGCATCACGTTCATGATGCCGATGCCCCCCACCAACAAACTAATGCCGGCGATCGATCCCAGCACGATGTTAAAAATGCGCTTGGTCTCTTCCGCACGCAAGAGCAGCTCTAGGGGCACGATCACTTCCCAGTCCTTTTCGCTGTGGTCCCGGGCGAGCATGGCGCGACAAGCATCCGCCACCATGGGCACGTCGGCGGCATTGCGCACGTCGACGATGATCTCGTGTAGCTCCACCTCGGTGATGTCCCGGCTGCCACTGCGCATCTTGACTTGGGTGGTGCCAAACATCCGGCGGCCTGCGGCCAGGGGCAAGAAGATATCGCCGCCGACCTCGGTACTGGAGTCAATGGCCATCGCCCCGATCGGACCTCTGGGGAGCACGACCCCCACAACGGTCAGGTACTCAGCGCCAATGCGAACCGACTCGCCCACGGGCGAAGCAAACGGAAAAAGGTGCCGGGCCACCTCATAGGAAAGCACGCAGGCGGGCTCTTCGAGGGACTCGTCCAACTCGGTCAAGAAGCGGCCCTCATAAAGAACGCGGCCTGTGGCATCGCGATAGCCCGAGCGGGTGCAAAGAACCCGCGGTCTGCAAACCCGAGTTCCCCGGCGCACTTCCTCGGGCACCTGCATCACCGGAATCACCGAGCGCACACCGGGGTAGGTGTTTTCGATGCGCTTCCGGTCCCCGTCGGTGAGTCCATAGGAAAGCACGCGCACATCCTGGTTGGACTGTTGGTCTTCAGGAGGTTTGACCGAACGCAAAATGACGTTCTGGCTGCCCAATTGACGGATCTGGTCTTGGGCGGATTCGCTCGCGCCCTCGCCCACCGCAAGCATGGCAATCACGCTGGCGACTCCAAACAGGACCCCAAGGGTGGTCAAGAAGGCCCGTAGCTTATGCAGCAGGAGGCTGCTGATGCCCAGGCGCACGGTGCGCAGAAAAGGAGAGCGAATGATCATCAGGAATGGTTCTCCACCACATCTTCAATGCGGCCGTCTTTCAGTTTCATGGTGCGCCCGGCCCGCTGACCCACGGCATCCTCGTGGGTCACCAGCAAGATAGTCTTGCCTTCCGCATGTAGTTCGTCAAAGACCTCTAGGATCTCCTCGGCAGTTTTGGAATCCAGGTTGCCCGTGGCCTCGTCCGCCAAGATCAGGTCTGGGTCGTTGATCAATGCACGGGCGATGGCCACACGCTGTTGTTGACCACCGGACAACTCCGGGGGTCGGTGACCCGTGCGCCCCCCAAGCCCCACGCGCTCGGCCAATTCCTTGGCCCGATCTAAGGCCCAAGCGGGCCACTCTTCACGATACATGACCGGCACCAAAATGTTCTCCAACACATCCAACTGGGGAATCAGGTTGTAGCTTTGGAAAACGAACCCCAGGCGCGCGCCTCGCAACTCGCTGAGCTGATTATCATCGAGGGCTGAGACGGGGTTGCCACCCACCATGTACTCCCCCTCCGTGGGGCGGTCGATGCATCCCAGAATGTTCAGCAGGGTGCTCTTGCCACTGCCGGAGCTTCCCATGATCGACCAATATTCCCCGCGCATAAAGCGATGGGAAATACCGTCAAGGGCAGCAACTTGGGTGCTTCCCATGTGATACACGCGCCGCACATCCAGCAACTCGGCGGCGATTTCAGTTTGGATTTCGAGGGTCACTTGCCGCCTTTACCTGCTGCCTGACCTGAACGAGCGCCGCCGGATGAAGAGCCGCTCGGACGACCCCCGGTACCGGCACTGGACTTGGCTCCACTGGGTCGTCCGCCTGCGGCTCCACTGGGTCGTCCGCCTGCGGCTCCACTGGGTCGTCCGCCTGCGGCTCCACTGGGTCGTCCGCCTGCGGATTTCCCGGAGCCCGCGCTAGAACCGCGGCCCCCTGCAGCACTTGCCCGGGCGCCACCGGCGCCGGAGTAACCTCCTCTGGAGCCACCCGGGGATCGACCCGATGCCCCGCCTGCTGGACTGCCTTCGACCTTCTCAGCCGCGGGT
>CALEMP010000162.1 GCA_937910685.1 uncultured bacterium | reverse complement strand
TCCATCTCCGCGAGCCATGCTCAAACTCACAAAGCGCACCGAATACGGGCTGATTGCCCTAACCCACCTGGCTCAAATGCCCGGTGAGGTCGTGCCTGCCCGTGAGATTGGAGACAGCTTCCCCATCCCCCGCCGTCTCTTGGCCGAGGTGCTCAAAGACCTTTGTCGCGTCAATCTGATCGACTCGACCCGCGGAGCCCATGGGGGCTATTCCCTCTCGCGTTCGGCGAAGGAAATCTCCCTGGCAGAAATTGTCAGTGCCCTGGAGGGCGCCCCCACCGTGAGCGGTTGCGGCGATGGAGATCTCTTGGCCGGCGAAACCCCCTGCGAGGTGCGGCCGATTTGTCCGATTCGCTCCCCCCTTGAACGCATCAGGGAAAGGATCTGGCAGATCATGCTGACCACTAGCCTGGCCACTCTAGCACAGCCCAACGAACCCCCTGTTTCCATAGTCCATCACCTGCAGACCAATCACAATCTGCAAGCCAACGAACAGCAATCATGAACACCCCCGTCTACCTCGACTTCCAAGCCACCACTCCCGTGGACCCGCGGGTCCTAGAGGCGATGCTGCCGTACTTCACTCAAGTCTTCGGCAACGCCGCCAGCCGCAACCACCCCTTTGGGTGGGACGCGGAAAAGGCCGTGGACAATGCCCGCGCTCAGTGCGCAGCCTTGATCGGCGCCCACGAAAAGGAAATCGTCTTCACATCCGGATCCACCGAAGCAATCAACTTGGCCCTCAAGGGTGTCGCCGAGATGTACGGCTCGAAGGGCAAGCACATCATCACTAGCTTGTCCGAGCACAAGGCCGTCTTGGATGTGGCCAAGCACTTGGAGAAGGAAGGTTTTGAAGTCACCTACCTCGCCCCGGACAAATTGGGCCGTCACAGCGTTGAACAGATCGAAGCCGCCATGCGCGATGACACGATTCTGGTGGCGATCATGTGGGCCAACAACGAAATCGGCACGATCCAATCCATTGCTGAAATCGGCAAACTATGCAAAGAGCGCAAAGTGCTCTTCATGTGCGATGGCACCCAAGCTGCCGGGAAAATCCCCGTCAACGTGGACGAAGCCGGCGTGGACTTAATGTGCGCCTCGGGCCACAAGATGTACGGACCAAAGGGCGTGGGCTTCCTCTACGTGCGCCGCAAGAACCCAAGGGTGCGCCTGGTGGCCCAAATGGACGGTGGTGGCCACGAGCGCGGCATGCGTTCGGGCACCTTGAACGTGCCGGGCATTGTGGGCCTTGGGGCTGCAGCAGATGTTGCGCGCCAGGACCTAGAGAAGGACGCTAAGCACTCGCTTCAGTTGCGTGAACGCTTCGAAGCGCGCGTCTTCAAAGCCCTCGATCAGGTCTTCATCAACGGCGACAAAGACAACCGCCTGCCCGGCTGCTCGAACCTTTCGTTTGCCTATGTGGAGGGCGAGAGCCTGATCATGGGCATTCCCGAATTGGCGGTTTCCTCAGGCTCCGCCTGCACCTCCGCCAGCCTCGAACCTAGCCACGTGCTGCAAAGCATGGGCGTGGGTGACGAATTGGCCCACTCCTCAATCCGCTTCGGCTTCGGCCGCTTGACCACGGAAGAGGAAACGGATTACGCCGCCGACCAAATTATCCGCGCAGTGATCAAGCTGCGCGAACTTTCACCCCTTTACGAGATGGCCCTAGAGGGCATCGATTTAAGTCAAGTTAACTGGACGGGCCACTAGGCCCTATTGGAGATCAAATTATGGCATACAGCGACAAGGTCCTCGACCACTACAACAACCCGCGCAACGTGGGCTCATTGGATAAAACCAGCAACGCCGTGGGCACCGGCATCGTCGGCGCTCCCGAGTGCGGCGATGTCATGAAGCTTCAAATCGAAGTGGACGGCGATCGCATTGTGGATGCGAAGTTCAAGACATTCGGTTGCGGATCGGCAATCGCCTCTTCGTCCCTAGCCACCGAGTGGCTGCGGGGCAAAACCCTGCAAGAGGCCACCGCCATCACCAACACGGAAATCGTGCAAGAGCTCAGCCTGCCCCCGGTCAAGATCCACTGCTCGGTGCTAGCCGAGGATGCGATCAAAGCTGCGGTTTCGGACTTCAAGCGCAAGCACGCAGGGGAGGACGCCTGATATGGCTATCTCCCTTTCCGATCGCGCCATCAAGGAAGTCGAGCGAATCGTTACCGATCAGTCTCTCCCCGAAGAAACCGGCCTGCGGGTCGGAGTCAAGGGCGGCGGTTGTTCTGGATTTTCCTACACCCTGGGCTTTGACGATCAAAAACGCGCCACGGACCAGATCTCGGAATTCGCCGGCGTGCGCATCCTCTGCGATCCGAAATCGTTCCTGTACCTGAACGGCACCATGATCGACTTTGAAGAGAGCCTGATGGGCCGCGGCTTCAAATTCACCAACCCCAACGCCAGCAAGAGCTGCGGCTGTGGCGAAAGTTTCAGCGTCTAGAACCATTCTTCCCGTGGACACTGGCCTCCACTCCTGCCCCCACTGTGACGCCGATCTGTGGAGCCCCCTCGCTTGTGAAGAGTGTGGGGCTCTGCTCGAATCCACCGACAAGGGCACGCCCTTTGTGATTTTTGGCCTGGAGCGCGCTTGGGACATCGACCGCAAGGATCTGCGGCGACGACTCTTGCGCCTGCAACGCCTGGTGCACCCGGACCACGCCGGGGCTACGGACCAGGCCCAGGAAGCGGCGGCCACTTTGAATCACGCCCACGAGGTCTTGGCGGACCCGTCCCTACGAGCAAACCTATTGCTGCGCTTGCTCGGCGGCCCGGACGAATCTGCCGAACGCAAGATGCCCCAAGATTTCCTCATGGAAGTTCTCGAATGGAACGAAACCCTGGATGAAATTACCGAGGACGAGGGTTCTGAGCCCGCCTCGCGAGAAGCGCGCCTGATCCCCCTGCAAGACGAGTTGCTCCAACGCAGGGAAGACCTACTGGTCGAAGTGGGCGCCGCACTCATGCCGCTGCCCGAACCCAAGTCCGAATCCCTCGCCCTTCTGCGCCGCCGCCTGAATGCCGCGCGCTACCTCGCTCGTACACTTTGGCGCATCCGCGAAATGCGCCTCACCGAACAGGGCCTTTCCGGCGCCACGAAACCTCCTCTTTGATCTCCCCCCACCACCCTCCAACCAAAAAACCAACACCGTGGGCTACATTGAACTCGACGTCGTAAACAACGACGCGCCGCGCGTGGTGATAGGCATTGACCTTGGCACCACTAATTCCCTCGCCGCCATCTGGGAAGACACAGGACCACGCGTCCTGACTCCCGACGGTTTGAGCGCTTCTATTCCAAGCGTGGTGCATGTGCCCGCGGAAGGCAACCCGGTCGTGGGTACGGACGCAAAGGCCCAGGCCATGGTCGATCCCGAGCACACGGTTTTCTCCGTCAAGCGCATGATGGGTCGCGGAGTCGAGGACCTCGACTTGGCCAACAACCCCCTGCCCTATAAGGTGCTGGAAGATGACCGAAAGCTCGCCATGGTCGAGCTGCACGGAAAGCGCATGACGCCCCAAGAGCTCTCCGCTTGGATCTTGGTGGGAGTCCTTGAACACGCTCGCAAGGCCACGGGATCCGAAGTGGCCGCCGCGGTGATCACCGTCCCCGCTTACTTTGATGACGCCCAACGCCAAGCCACCCGGGACGCAGCGCGCATCGCCGGCTTGGAAGTCCTGCGCATCGTCAACGAGCCCACCGCCGCCAGCCTGGCCTACGGGTTAGGCCGAACCGACGCCCAAACCGTCGCGGTCTTTGACCTGGGCGGCGGGACCTTTGATGTGTCCCTGCTTTCCATCGAGGAGGGCGTGTTCCAAGTGCTGGCCACCAACGGCGACACGCGCCTCGGGGGTGACGACTTTGACCAAGCCCTGGTGCAACTGGCCCGTAAAGATCTGGCGAACGACGTTCCCCCTGAACTCTTCAACGACCCGGCCTTCCTGCAAGCCGCACGCCTGTCCGCAGAAAAGTGCAAGCAAGCTCTGAGCTCCGATCCCGAAGCCGAGTTGCACTTGGCCCTGCCGGACCTAAACATCAACTACCGCCGGCGCATCACGCGCCCGGAATTCGAAGCCCTCATCGAACCCCTGGTGCAGCGCACCCTCCAGTCCTGTCGCCGCGCCCTCAGCGATGCGGAACTCACCACCGACCAAATCGACGAAGTGGTGCTTGTGGGTGGATCCACCCGCGTGCCCCTCGTACGCGCCCAAGTGGAAGCCTTCTTCGGTCGCCCCCCTCACACCGCCCTGAACCCCGACCACGTGGTGGCCCTCGGCGCAGCAGTCCAAGCCCATGTGCTCACTGGTGGCACGCGGGACGTTCTGCTGATGGATGTCACGCCCCTTTCCCTTGGCATCGAGACTATGGGAGGCGCTGTGTCGAAGATGATCGAGCGCAACTCAACAATCCCTTGTAGCCACAAGGAAGGTTTCTCCACCTACGCCGAAGGCCAAACGGGCATCGAATTCCACGTGGTCCAAGGCGAGCGCGAACTGGCCGCCGACTGCCGTTCCCTCGGCCGGTTTAGTCTCAAGGACATTCCACCCATGCCCGCTGGTATGGCCCGGGTCGGCGTACGCTTTGCCCTCGATGCCGACGGCGTGCTGACGGTCAGCGCCAAGGAAGAATCCACCGGCGCCAGTGCCTCCATCGAAATCGCGCCCATGCACGGCCTAAGCGACAACGAAGTCGAAACCATGCTGGACGCGGGCTTCGCAAATGCCCAAGAGGACTTCGACAACCGTCGTATCGTCGATCTGCAAACCGAAATCGGCAC
>CALEMP010000161.1 GCA_937910685.1 uncultured bacterium | reverse complement strand
GGAACGCGAAGCGCCGCTGGTTGACAGGGGCGTTTTTTCGTGTCGCGGCGGAGGCGGGGCAAGTGCCGACGACACGCTGGGTTAGGCCCTGGCCGTCCACCACGCGCTGCTCTACGGGGTGGCGGGAGAGAGCGCGAACGAGGCCGATGTAGCCCGGTCAGCGAGCCCACGCGCCGCCAGGATGCTCTCAATCTCTCTGCTAGTCTCTGCTTTTGAGAGCAGCCCGGTTAACTGGTTCGTGGCCCCACGTCCCCTCAACCGCCAGCAGTCCGCGTCTCCCTCGCCCCCTTTGTGGCCCCGTCAGCTCGACCGGGGCCTCTCTTTTTTTTCGCTTTCTCCGACCTACTTGAACCCAACTTCACCCCATTCCTCGTCGCCTGACGACGACTACAAAGCATCCGCCGAACCAAGATCATGCCAAGACCAATCGCCAACCCCACGGAGCTCCGACTCCTCGCTCTCCTCCAAGTCAACAAGGGCCTCACTGGCCGCCAGGTCGCCGCAGCCCACAAGGACGCCCTCCCGAACGAGACGCTTTCCCAAGCCTCCGCATACACCTCCCTGCGCCGCATGGTGGACAAGGGCTGGGCGAAGGCGTCGGCCACGACGGGAGACGACGGACGACTCCGAGTCTTCCGGGCCACGGCCAAGGGTGCGAAGCTCCTGGGGGCGTCCAGGGAGTTCTACGGGGACCTTGCGGCGTTTGAGCCGGAGCCGCTGCTCGAGGATTTCTAAATGCTGGCCCTAGTCCCGCTCAGTCTCGACCGTAAGCCTAGTGGTGCCTGCGAAGGTTCTCTCCTGTTCCTGCGCAACGCCCTCCTTGCGGTACGTGGCCTTGGACAAGACCTCCAACTGTCCGCTCAGTTCAAAAAATCGTGCGTAGCCCCCATCCACGTCCCATAGAAGCTCCCCCACGCCCGCGAACGAGTAGTCGAGGATCGTTTCCTCGAGGGTTCCCATGACCTCACTGCTGACCCTCGAGCCCATGCCCTCGGCAATCTTCGACATGGCCTCGAGCACGTCGCGAGTCGATGTGAACTCCGCAACAATGGAGAACGATGCGACATCACCATCCTCAGAGCTTTTGATCCCCTGGAACTCGAGCTCCACGTCACCACCGAGCTCAGAGCCGCACTCCGCGAGAGAGAAGAAATAAGATAGAGCTATGGCGGGCCGATTGGTGGGCTTCTCGGGCTGGTCGAGACGCTGACCAAGATCACCCCCGGGCTGGATGATGCCGACGAGAACTTCGGGGTCCACTCCCCACTTATCACCCATAGAAACCTTCTCATCGGGGAGGAGTCCGGCGAGGCTGCCTGTTTCGGTCAGCCCTTTGAGGAGGACCGGATCATAGTCAACGAAGTCCTCGCTGTAGGTGACCGCGCATTCCTCCTCGTCATTCCACCCAAGAAGGACCTCGGCTCCCACCAGCTCGCTGGAGCCCTCCCCAACCCAGGGTCCGAGCACGTACTCTCCGACCTGGCCGGAGGTCAGCGTCTTGGCGAAGATGCTAGGGAATGATCGAGCTAGTCTCGCGATCTGGCCACCCTCGGTTTCAAGGACCAGGTCAGTCATCGACGCCTCCCGGGTATTCTTGATTTCGAGCTCGAACTGGGTCTCGTCCTGCTCCACACCATCGAGCCATTGCTTGGTGGAGAGGAGTGCCACCTCCGTCCGCTCGCTGAAGCTCCGGGTAAGCGAGACTCCTAAATCCGGCAGGAGTTTGAACTCCCAGGAAGTACCTTCTTGCGCTATTGCGAGGCTCAGCAGGAAGGCAGAGAGTGCGAGCGTTGGTTTCATGGTTTGTTCTCAGGTAACCGTGGACATGTGGCCGTCTGGGAATCTGCCCCGTCAGCATTGGGCCACGCTCCTGGTGCGTCATACAGCAGCCTCAATCATCCGACAAGGTAATTTCGCCATCGGGCATTCTCAAGGTGCCCAACGAGGAGGTCTGGAAGACGCCCCCACACCTGCGTCACATTGGAGCGGACATTGGGCGGACTCGGGATTTCACCGGCAGGCTCTAGACCGCCATATCGTTATCGGTTGCACACCGTCCATAGGGGCACTCTTGAGCAGCGAGTCATCCACCAACACTTGGCAGGAAGGTCGTGGTTCTGCTCGGGCGCTCGTATTTCGGAGAGGACCTCTCTATCCTCGACTTCTTCACCCAGGCAATTGTCTTCCGCTGACTTGGGCAGTCAATCCCCTTCTCTCCGACCAGTGCACAAAGCCGATCATCAATGACAAGCCGAATCCTCATCTACGGCGTCACCGGCTCTGGAAAGACCACATTGGCTCGCCGCGTAGGTGAGGCAACGGGCTTGCAATGGCACGAGGTGGACCAACTAACATGGGAGCCGGGCTGGATCGAAGTGCCACTCGATGAGCAGCGGCGGCGCATCGCAGCCATCTGTGACACCAATTCGTGGGTCCTCGACACCGCTTACGGTAAGTGGCTGGAGATCCCCATGGGGCGGGCGGAACTCATTGTGGCTCTTGATTACCCGCGCTGGTGCTCTCTCTTCCGCCTCCTGCGACGCACCTTCGCCCGGGCCAAAGACGGAGCGCCCGTGTGCAACGGCAACCGCGAAACGTGGAGCCAAGCGTTCTCGAGCAAGTCGATCGTTCTCTGGCACTTCCAATCGTTCGCTCGCAAACGCGCTCGAATCCGAGAGTGGCAAGCGTCGGACCTGCCGATTGTGGTTCACCACAGCTCACGGGAAACGGAGAAGTGGCTCAGGGCCTTGGGTGCACCCATCGAGTAGCTGGCCGGGGGGTTCCACATTCCTTGCTGATTCCACCCCCCATTCTCCGAGTGCCGCCTCCTCGCGCTTCTGCAAGCCAGCGAGGGCCTCACGGGCCGCCAGGTCGCCGCAGCGCACAAAGAAGCGCTCCCGAAGGAAACGCTCTCACAAGCCTCCGCCTACACCTCACTGCGCCGCATGATCGACAAGGGCTGGGTGAAGGCGTCGGGCACGGCGGGAGGTGATGGACGGCTGCGGGTCTTCAAGGTCGCAGTCGTGCAGGTTCCGGGAGTGCTCCAGACTCTTCTGCGGAGACTTGGCTGTACTCGAGTCCGTCAATGCTTCGCATGGCGAGCGCTGCATACCCAGAGCATTAGTCATGCCCCGGCCCTCTAATCAGATGGACGCGAGGATCAGGTTGATTCTGCTACCTTCAGTTCCTGGAGGAGCCGCGCAGTGCCGGTCCTCAACATACAGGGTGTAGCAACATAGTTCTATGGGGTAGTTCCGGTCCCAAGATCAAGGCGCGCCTCAACGGCTGCAAAAATACTATGAATGGCGGCTGCTTTTCCTCCCAACGATTCGCCAGAATGCCTGACGGAGGCAAGAGTCTCTCCAGTCTCTAGGTCGGTCCAGTCCATGCTAAAGCTGGTGATCTGATGCACGAAGACATCGAAGTAATGACGGTACTGGAATCGGATGTGGACCTTACGAGGCAGCCTGATAGTGTCCGCCGAGGGCAAGACATCCGAGCCGAGCACATGGGCCCCACCACGAATCAATAGCACGGAAGTAGCAAGGCACTCTTCAAGAGTCGTTGGGGCACTGGCGTGGGCATTGATTCGGCCAACGAGGGGAAGCAGGTAGGAAGCCTTAACTCCAAAATTGACGTTCTGTGGGATGGCTCCAAAATT
>CALEMP010000160.1 GCA_937910685.1 uncultured bacterium | reverse complement strand
GCGTTGGCCAACTCGGTTTGGGTCAGGTTGAGTCCCGCTTGCAAGCGGGGAAGGCTGGCTTCGATTTCCAACGCGCTGGCCTCTAGGTCGGCCCGTTTGAAGTTCGCCTTGGCCAGGTCCGCCAAGCGTTCCTGGGCCAATTCCAGCCTCATCACGGCTTCGCTCAAATACGTGCGGGCCACTTCGATTTTCCCCTTGGCGGTGAGAATGGCCTGTTCGCCTGTCACGATTTCATGCAGAAGTTCCGGCCAAGCGGGGGATTGGTAGCGGTAGAGAACCTGGCCTGGTTGGACCGTTTGGTTCTGGTCCACCCGCAAATCCACACGGCCGGGTAGGGCTAAGCGGTATTCATGCCGGGCGAGGGGGAGGAGCTCAAAAGAGCCAGGAACCCGGAGGGTCTGGGCGACCCGCCGCACCTGGACCTGGGTGAACTCGATCCCCAGATTGCGTTGGACGGTGGTGGGGATCTCGATGCGCGATGGATTCCCTTCCGCCTCGTGATCGTCCGCGGTCGGGGAGGCAGTGTCTGTCTCAGCCGAGCAGCTCAACAACCACATCAGAGCCAGCGCGGCGGGGGCGGATCCCATGTCCTTGGTGAAATTCATCATTTGTTTTCTCCTTCTCCGGGTGTCGGAGTGATTTTGGATTGGGGCCCGCGCAGTTGCACGAATTCTCCTTCCGCGGCGCTGACCGCCAGGGTTGCGTTGATCCATTCGAGCTTGATCTCGTGAGCCTTGACTAAGGCCTCTTGCAAGATTTGACTGCTGGCTTCTCCCAGTTGCATCAATTTCAGAGCGTCCTTGAGTTGTTGATCGATTAAGGGAAGCAGCTCGTACTCCATGTGGCCCCGCTGGCGCTTCAGAGCCTCGACCTTGTCTTCGGTTTTGCTCCAGCGTCCGGCGATGACTTCGAGGGTCGTTTCGTAGCGTGCCCTGGCGAGGACGCGTTCGGCGCGGGCGGTGGCGATTGCCCCCCCGTTGGTGTGGAACAGGGGCAGAGAAATGCCACCCACGAATCCGATTCGCGGCTGGCCTGCATCCGATTCGTAAGCCGGACCCAGGGTCAAGTCGCTGATCTGTTTGGCGATTTCCAGGGCGACTGCTTTTTCAGCTACCGCGTACTGCTGGCGCAACTCGGCCAGTTCAAGATTGTTGCCAGCTCTTTCGACGGTGAAATCCGATCGCTGGGTCAACGGGATCAAGTCCGCTTCCGTGCGGCCCTCTTGAAGGTGACTGAGGTAAGGCACCAGGTGCAATTCCGCAGCGGGGGTCATGCCCATCAGGGCGCGCAGGGTGTGTTCTTTTTCTTCTACGATTCCGCGCAAGCCTATGAGGGCGGCGACTTGTTGGTTTTGTTCCAGGTTCAGTCGGTTGGCCTCGGTGGGTGCGACCTCTCCAGCTTCGCTGAGGGTCACCACGCGTTCGATCAAGTCCCCAAGGGAGGCGATGAGTTTTTCGGTTTCCGCAGCCCGCTGCAAAGCCGCCGACCAATCTTGCCAGGTGCTCCAAACCTGTCCCCAAACCTGCCACTCCGCCCGTTGGATCGCGGCTACAGCCGCCGCAGATTGGGCTGTGGCGTGCCCTGATTCCGCGCCCGTGCGGCCCGAGATGGGCAGGGTGAAGGACAGGTCCGGAGTCACAACCCAGGGGTCGGGGATGTTGTCTGTGGCGCGTAGGGCACTGATGGAAAAGACAGGGTCGCTCCAGCGGCCCGCATATTGGGCCTTGGCCGCGGCGACACCGGCGCTCAGGCGGGCCAGGCGTAGATCCGGATTGAAGGCCATGGCCACCAGGCGGGCTTCGTGCAGATTGAGTCCATCGCCCAAATTGAATGGGCTCTTCGGTCCGGGCAGGGGCGCCTGACGTTGCTCAAGAAAGGCCTCAAGGCTGCCGTCATTGAGAGTCCTCGCCTGCCAAGCTGCTTGGTGTGCGCCAGGATCGAGAGGAATCGGGGCGTAGCTTTGGCACGCGCCGAGAAAGACCAGCAGACTCCAGCCTAGGCTGGTTCGGCGGGGCTCATTCTCCCTATGGATTCTCTTGGGTTGGTTGTTGTTCATCGCTCGGGTCACAGTTCCTTCTTGCCTGAATTGTCCCCGGTGCTGAATGCACAAGGGGTGGTCTGCCGCAGGTTACAAAACCAGCGATCAAACTTAATTTCAGAAAGGAAGGGGCGGTGCCCGGGGACGGGTTCTCCCTGGGGGAGGCGGTCCTGGCGGATGATTGCCCAGAGGTCCGGCAGAGAAGCTGCTGGGCCCAGTGATAGTCAGGTGCGAATAGCGGTCTGAGACCAGAGCCAAAATCAGCAGTGGACCGCTGTTTGAGGAGTCGCTGGAGATCAGCGATCCCGCATGGTCCCCAAAGGAATGGGGCAGGTGTTGCTCGCAGGAATGGGGACCGTGGCCTTGGTCTTGGTCCCCACAATTCTGTTCGTGGGAGCACTCGCTCGCACCGTGAACCTCATGGGCATGCCCTCCCGAATCCAAGTGTGCGTGCTCGCCTTGGTGGACCGCCTGAGCCGGTGATCCCGTGGCCAAGCAAACACAAGCCACCAGACCCGCGAGCTGCTTCAAGACGAGACACATGCAGACGGCGAAGCCGATGGCGGCTTGCCTTGCATGGAATCCTTGGGGGCTCGGAGGGGTGATCATGGGGAGGTTTCTTGTGGCCGCAGGATGGGACAATAGGGGGCTCTAGGTCAAGGATAGGCCATTGTGGGGCCTTTTAGAGGACCGAGTGCGTAGGCCCCGCATTGCCCAAGAATATTCTCTCATCGGCCGCAGAGGGGGCCGTACCCTGGGTTCATGTGGATTTTTCTACCCATCCTCTTCATTGTGGCCTGCCAGGCTACCCTTCCCCCGGGACCCACCAAGGCTCTTTGCTATGCGGGCTCTTCCACCGTGGGCACCTTTATGGTTGCTGCTGACCAGGTCTATTTTGAGGCCCGAATCACTCTCGATACCAGTGGCGAAAGTGACGGGGGGGAACAGGCAATTCTAGAGAGCGCCTGTCACTTGGCGGGAGTTGCGCGCGAGCCGAGCCCGGGCCTCATCCAGGCAGGGGTGCGCGCCACCCTGATCGGGCGAGATGCCCTGGCGATCATCGTGCACCCCTCTTGCGGTGTCGACGTATTGTCCCTGACGGATGCTGGGCGGGTGTTTCGCGGGGAAATCGAAAACTGGACCGAGCTTGGCGGGGCGGACCTGGAGGTCCAGGGGTTTGTGGTAGCCAAGGGGTCCGCCACCCGAGGCTTATTGCGCCAGCAGTTGTTGGGCGGGGACGATCTGGTGGATTGCGAAGAGGTGCTCCCCGACGCGGCCTTGGTGGAACGGGTTGCTGGGACTCCCGGCGGCGTTGGCGCGATCTCTTTTGCGTTTCAGCAAGGTCATCGGGGCGTGCGTGCGGTTGCCCTTGACGGCCAGCGCCCCGGGGTCACCAACTTTGACTACCCCCTCGCCCGGCCCCTCTATCTGCTTTGGCGACCGGAAGATTCCAGCGCGCGCAAGTTTGTCGAGTGGGCTCTCTCTCCTGCGGGCCAGCGCATCGTCATGCAGCATTTTGTGGGAACAGGCGTGCGTGGCTCCGTGGGAGCCGAAGATCTGCCGAGGGCCCAGGGCCAATTGCTGGTCACGACAGAGACACGTGAAGTTCTGGACGGGGGCACGCTCTATTATCCCCACCGTTCCTACACTCTGCTGACCCGCCACGGGAAATTCTTGCGCCGCGTGCGCAATTATAGGGGATTGAATGATGAGCAGCCCACTCGCGTGTCCCTGGAACCTGGTATCTACTTGGTGCGCACGGAGACCAGCGCCGAGGGCACCGTTGAATTCTTTGCCACGGTGACCACTGGACGCACCACCGTGCTGGATGTACTGAAACGCCTTGGGGAGGGGAACTGATGAGACCGTTCCTCCTTTGCTCGGCGTTTTTTTTGAGCGTCTCACCCCTTTGGGCTGCCCCCTGCCAAGATGGCCCAGCCCTCCTTAGCAAAGGCGATGTGGCGCGCATCGTGGACGAGTATCTCGCCGCCCGTTCCCAGGCGGAATCCAATCCGTGGGATGCCTTGAATATGTACGGAGATTTGCGTCTGCGCCAGGAGGGGAGTTTTGCAGCCGCTGGAAACCCGGACCGGTACCGCAGTCGGGCGCGCTTGCGTTTGGGAGGAACCTGGGCAAGCAACGACACCTTGGAAGTGGGGGCGCGCATGGTGACCGGCAGCCGCAACGATCCGCGCTCGCCCCATGTGACTTTTGGAGACGGCTTCCAGGGGCTTGAGTTGAGTCTTGATCGTGCCTATGCCACTTGGCGGCCGAGCCTTGGCCGGGACAGCTGGCTAACCGGGGGCAAGTTCTCTCATCCTCTGCGCCGCAATCCGGTTTATGGGGAGTTGGTTTGGGATGGGGACATTCAGCCCGAGGGCTTGGCCCTGGGCACTTCGATCCCCCTTCCCGGCGCTCTAGATGATTTGCGCTTGAGCGCCGGTCAGTTTTTGTTGCTGGAGCAACGCCTCGCCAAGGATGCCTGGTGCACCTTTGCCCAGGCGGCCACGGGCGCCTCCCTGGGGAACGGGAGGGCCGTGCACGTTTCCGCCAGCACGACCTTTTTGCATGATCCGACCCCGGATGGAGCCAACGAGCTGGTGGATCAAAACCGCGGCAACACCCTGGTTGGCGGGGAATTCGCCGAGGACTTTGGCGTGTTCGATCTGGTAGCAGATCTGGCGTTTGACGGGGGTGCGAGGCCTTGGGTGATCTCAGCCGAGGGAATCCGCAACCTGCGCGCGGATCAGTCCAGAGACGGCTGGGCTCTTGGGGCGTCCCTCGGCCGCGCAGCCAAGCGAGGGGACTGGCGTTTCTACTACCAGCTGCAGTCCATTGAGCGAGACGCGGTGTTTTCGATCTTCGCCCAGGATGATTTTACCCGGGCCACCGGATTCAGGAGCCATGTGCTCGGGGTCAACTATCAATTGACCGACGGCGTGGGGCTGCACATTTGGGCGTTGGTCTCCGATCCCCATGCTCCGACGAATGAGGATGAGTGGCGCGTTCGGATCGACTTGAACATCAAATTCTAGTGGGGCAGGCCCAAGGCCGCAGCCCTTGGATGAGCAGACGCTTGGTCTCCACCCATGGGCGGGCTAGAACGCGGCGGGGGCGCCCCGCTTATCCCTGGGCAGGCGCACATAGGCCTCCATGGTGATCTGCGCGCAAACTGCTCCGCTCTGGTCCACTGCTTGTACATCAAGAGACTGTCGAAACCTGCCGTTGGTTTCCAGTTCGCCCGTGGCCCACGCGACCTGTTCATCGCTCAGGCGAAATTCTAGGATCAGTTCCGTGGCGGCTGGTTTCTCGTAGCGGATTCTTCCCGCTTGCAGCCAGCTCTCCACTTGCAGGCCACGCTGGGCAAAAATCTGCCAATAGAGCATGGGGAGAGGCGAGTCCGCGGCGGAATAAATCGTGCCCCCAAAGGTGGTGCCGTGCAGGTTGCGGGTCCAAATACTGCGCTTGACCCGTACCCGGCAGTATTGGAAGTCCGCGCTGAACTCCAAGATCTTGATGCGCTGGAATAGAAGAGGCGGAAAGAGGTTCAGCATCCACTTCATAGCCCATGGGCTGAGCTTACGGCTTTGGAGTCGGGGCATGGGAGATTGAGGTTTAGCCTACGCAGCCGTCCAAGTCCGTCACCAAGAGTGCAACGCGAAGATAAATCGCGGGCAGCCGGATGGGCACGGGTACTTGTGAAACGGGTTGCTTGCGGGCTCTTCTATGGTTGGGGGGGTAGGTGTTGGCCGAGCCAATCAGCGAGGTCCTGCAGGACATTGTCCCGTTCCAACTCGTTGAAGATTTCATGGTAGAGACCGGGGTATTCGATGCACTCTTTGTCTTTAGATAGAGCGGCCTCAAAGAAGTCGCGTGCGGCTTTCACCTGAGTGATTTCGTCTGCACCCGCCAGCATGCAAAGCAGGGGGATCTTGACCCCCGGCGCATCTTCGAGCAACCGTGGTTGGACATCGAGGCATTCGGTGTACCAGCGAGCGGTGGCATTCAGCTGGGCGTGGGGGTCGTTGGCTAGGGCCTCTGCTACCTGGGGATCATGGGACAGCAGGTCCCGGTTCAAGCCCGAGGGGAGTGCCAGAGCGGGCCAAAACTTCGAAAAGAACCTGCCTGCCAGAGCCTTCCAAAGGGGGACTTTCACGGCGAAACCAAAGGCTGGGCTGGATAGGATCAAGCCGCTCAAAGGTGGCTGATTCTGCTGCACGAAGCGGGTGGCGATCTGGCCGCCCATGGAGTGTCCGAGCAAAAAGATCGGTTCCCCCTTGGCTTCCTGCACCACGGGTTCGAGGGCGCAGCTCAGGTCGTCGAGGTAGTCTCCGAAGCGGCGAATAAAGACACGTGGGCCCCCAGACTCCCCGTGACCGCGTAAATCAAAAGCACTCACATCGAGGCCCAGATCATTCAGTTTCTGGGCCACGTGACCGTAGCGACCGCTGTGTTCCCCAAAGCCGTGCACCAAGAGGACGCGGCCCCTCGGATTCTCCACCGCCCAGCGCCGTTGGAACTGGTCCGGGGCGCCTTCGCGGGATTGGGTGCGGGTGGTGGCTTGCATGGGCTCGTCCATTGGTTCAGAACCCGATGCCCGGGACCTCGATTGGCGGGCGCGATTTGGTGCGCCTTCTGATTGCCTGGCTATTGGTCGAACGATTCGAGCAGATCGGCATAGGTCTCGTTGCCCGGATCCAAGTCCAGGGCCAGCCCTAGGCAGTTTTTGGCCTCTTCCGAGTCCTCGTCGGAGTGCTCCATGCTGATGATGTAGACGAAGGGGCTGAAGCCCAACAGCAGGAGGCCCTTATCCCGTCGATAGGAAGCGTTCATCGGGGCCAACTCGATGGCCTTCTCGATGTCCTCAAGGGCGAGCTCCATGCGCTCGCTGCGGGTCATGCCGTCGTCGGGCTCTTCCGGTTTTTCGCCATCTGTGGAGAACATGCCCACGGTGGAGAGGGCTCGGGCCCGGGATGCATAGGCCCGCGCATCGGCCAGTCCGGCGTCGACCGCAGCGGTCAAGTCGGGCAAGGCCTCTGCCATTTTCATGCTGCGCACGGCGCGCAATCCGCGCTTGAGCCGCGCTTCAGGGGCGTTGATTTCGATCCCTCCGATGTAGGCGTGCCAGTCTTTCTCTAGCTGCACTACGTCTTTGACCCCGATCTTCTTCAGGAGGAAGGATTTGATCACTTCGGGCTCGACTCTGAAACCCGTGCCCGCCTGTCCGTAGCTAGGGACAGATGTGTATTCCACGCCCTTGCGCGTGTACAGGTCCCGGAAAAAGCGTGCGAATTTCTTGGCGTACAGGCCCTCTTCAAAGTTATTCAGGAAGTAGACAAAGGACCAGGAGTGGGCGTATTGAAACGCTTGGAAATCGACCTCCTCGATGGTGAAGAGTTCTTCGAGGGTCATCACCTTCTCGTCCTTGAGGGCCTGCTGCACGGTCAAGACCCGGTCGGTTTGGATCTTGCCCGGGGTGATGGATATATTGCCTCGGTTGTCGATCTCGATGTCCGAGCTACCGAAGTAATCCGCCACCGCCTCGTTGATCCAAATTTGGGGTCGGAACTGGGGATCGATCAAGAAGGTCAAGAGGTGCGTGCACTCGTGCAGGGAAACCCAGTTGCTAATTCCCGGATCCTCGTAGTCGTGGTAGAAGTTCAGCTCATGTTCCATGGGCGAAAAGTACCCGGCGACTCCCGCTGGCGTTTTCTTGATCTTGGCGAATTCCTTGCGGCTCTTGAAGATGTTGACCTTCATCTTGGTGCGCCGCAGGGTGGGGGTGGGCTTGATGCCGATGCGCTTGTCCATCAGCTTGTAGTAAGACTCGAGCAGGTCGCTGTAGTACTGGAGCAGATCAGGCGAGGTGTTCGACTTGACGATGAAGTGCTTGCTCTCGACGGAGGGGGCCGAGGTCCACTTGGAGAAGGCCGCCATCTCTGTGGTGCGTTCCGCGCTGGCTTCCCCGGCCTTACGTAGTAGGTCCTTGTAGGCGCTCTTGGAAATCCACTTGCCCTCGTGGCGCACGAAACCCTGTGCGAGCTTCTCTCGCTCGTTGTCGTCTTTAGGCTCGTACTCCTCCGGATCCCAGGCCATCTCGACCGCTTTGAACTCGATGTGCGCGGGCACCACGATCGTGCCGTGGGGGAACTCTAAAATGTAGCCGCCGTCGGGGTTCTCGCGGATGCGGTCCACTTCGATCACCCGGCCGTCCATAGTCACCACCCGATCCGCAATTGCGAGGGGGGAGCTGAGGGCCAGGAGGGACAGGATGGAGCAGCATTTGCTGGCCAGGGAACGGCTGGATTGGTGTGTGCGCATGGGGTAGCTCGTGGGTTGAGCCTATGGTGGCAGGTGGAGGGCCGCCTGTCTACTGGGGGATCTTTGGACTACTTTCAATGTTATTCAGGTGAATACTATTCAGGGTGGTTTCAAGGGCGAAGAACAAAGAAGGGTTGCCCGATCACTAACGAACATGGACGCAAGGGGCTGGGCCCTGGGAGGGCCGGGCGAGGTGCTTACCGGCACCTAGAGGCTTCTTTAGGAGTCCTTGGCGCGCACGAGTTGGGCCAGCCCGGCGGCATAGGCCTGGTCCCCGTTGGGGCAGGGCACGCTCACAAATTTCTCGCCACCCGCCGCGAGGAAGTCTGCTTTGAGTTCCTGGCCAATTTCCTCCAGGGTTTCGAGGCAATCACAGGGGAAGCCGGGGGTCAAGACCGCAATGTGCTTGGTCCCTGTCCGGGCCAATTCAGGCACCCGGTCCGAGGTGCTGGGGGTCAACCAGGGCTCGCTGCCGAAACGGGATTGAAAGGTCATCTCCCATTGGTCCGGTTGCAAGCCAAGGGCTGCGGCTAAACCCACGGCGGTTTGTTGACAGTGGTTGAGATAGGGATCTCCCGCGCGCACATAGCTTTCCGGCAGGCCGTGGAAGCTGAAGACAAAGAGGTCCGGTTCCTGGCCTTGGGTCGCGGCCCGGGCCATTTCTCCCATGCGGGCAAGTAGGGCGGGGTCCGCAGGATAGGCCGGGATCATGCGCAACGCGGGTCCATCCCGGCGCCCGTTCAACACCCGACTGACTTCCGCCTGCACGGTCCCACTTGTGGTGTCTGACCACTGGGGAAAGAGGGGCAGTACGGTGAGTTCCTCGATTCCGTCTCCGGTCAGCAACTCGATGCCCCGCTGGATCGATGGCCGGCCGTAACGCATGGCGGTGACGACCCTCCATTCCGGACCGAGGGCCTTGGCTACCTCTTGGCTGAGGCTCTCAGTGTGAACCAGCAACGGGGACCCCTTTGGCATCCAAATACTTGCATAGGCCCGGGCCACGCGCTTGGCACGCCGTGGCAAAACAATGAGGTTCAGAATTGGAATCCAAAGCAGGCGCGGAAGGCGCACAACTTTCTTGTCGCTGAGGAACTCCCGGAGGTAACGCTTGACCGCTGTGGGCTCCGGTGCGTTGGGGGTGCCTAGGTTGACGATCAACAGAGCTTTGCCCTGGGCCTTTCCCCGTGGCTTGGCAGGCTCACCTTTGGGATCGGTGTCGACCGGTGGGGGCAGGAGTCCCCAGTAGGCCAGGGAACTCGCCAGCAGGGCCGCCCCAATACCCACATAAATAGCGCCCACCGAATGGTAGGACAGGTATCCGTTGCTCGCTAAGGCGCGCAGCCCAAAGCCGAAGCCCATCATCAGTGCGATTAGGGGCCAGAAGCTAGGGGCGAAAACCAAATACAAACGCGGCGAATCCAGATCCCGAATGCGGCGACGGTTGCGCAGGGCGGCGTTCCAAAGCACATAGCGCCCCTTGGCTGCGCCCAAAACCAATCCGCCCGTAAGCCACGCCACGGTAGCCGAGGGATGTTCGGCCATCAGGGGCTCGAGCATCAGCCATCCCCGCACCACCAACATGCTGCCAACTGAAACCCAGATCAGGGCGGCGATACGGTTGAGGAAGTTGAGGCTGACCGACATGGTGGGGAGCATAGCCGAGGGCCTGCGCGGAAGGGGGGTGGGAGCGGGGATTTTCTGGCCTTAGCCATCGGTGGGCGGAGAGTCGGCTTCCACTAGCTCGCTGTCCAGGTAGGCTCCCGTGCGTTTCTCGTCCACAGACCCATCGTTGTTCCAATAATGCCAGGGGCCTGTGCGACGACCCGCTTCAAAGTGGCCTTCGCTCTTCTTGCGCCCGGAGCCCTCGTGCCAAAAGGTCCAAGTGCCCTCGCGCAGGCTCACGCGGGTTCCGGTTACGGGAACCCGTTCACCCAGGGCCTCGCGCTGGCCGTTGCGGTACCAGGTTTCCCAGCTACCAACCTTGAGGCCCAGGGAGTAATGCCCTCGGGACCGTATTTGTCCATCGAAGTACCAAGTGGTCCAAAGACCCTCCTCTGCACCAGGCGCGCCCTCGCCTTGGTAGCGCCGTACCCCGTCCTTGAATTGGCTGGGGCGTGGCTGGTCCCCGCAAGCGGCGAGGCAAAGCATGCCCAGTAGCGCAGCGAAGGCCAGTGGCAGGGTCGAGCCCCGGTGCTTCTGTGCAGGACCGCTCAAAGTTATCTGGGGGCAGCTCGCTCAGCGGATGAACAACATCTCGCGGTACTTCGGCAGGGGCCAGAGACTGTCGTCCACGAGGCGCTCCAGGAGGTCCGCAGACCCTCGCACCTTGTCCATGGCGGGCAGGACCTCGTTGCGGTAACCCGTTGCCTGGGCGCCAAGGTCATCCGTAGCAAGTTCCCAGCGTTCTTGGAATTGGAGCAGGCTGTCCACGGAACTCTTCAAGCTTCCGATGGCCTTGGTCACCAAGCCCAGGATTTCCTTTTGAGATGTGGTGCCTTCGCTGCCCACCACACGTTCAAGAGCATGGATCGAATCGGCCAAACGCTTTTGGTGCTCCATGGCTGCGGGCAGCAGCATGGTCATGGCTAGATCGCGGGTGGCCATGGCTTCCACGTTGATCTTGTTGACGTAGATCTCGGTCTGTACGTACCAACGAGACTCCAATTCCTCTGCGGTAAAGACGCCCATCTTGCTGAAGAGCTCTTCGTTCTTCGGGTCGCGCAGGGGCGCAAGAGCTTCAGGCGTGCCCTTGAGTTCCAGTAGGCCGCGCCTGGCGGCTTCTTCGCGCCACTCTTGGGAGTAGTTGTCTCCCGAGAAGAAGATGCGCCGGTGTCGGGTCAGGGTCTCGCGCACGATTTTTTGGATGTTCTCTGTGCTCGGTCCTCCGGCTTTCTCGATGGCATCGGAAAGGAAATCGAGGGAGTCCGCCAGAATCGTGTTCAAGAAGGTCGCCGGATAGGCGGGGGACTGGTTGGAGCCCACAGCCCGGAACTCGAAGCGGTTGCCGGTGAATGCCAGAGGCGATGTCCGGTTGCGGTCGGAAATGTCTCGGGGCAGATCCGGCAGGTTCGTGACCCCAAGGCGCAGGGGTTCGGTGCTGCCCGCGTCTGGTGTGCTGCCTGCGATGATCGAGTCAACGATCCCTTCGAGGTGCTTGCCCAGGAAAACCGAGATGATCGCCGGGGGGGCTTCGTTGGCCCCCAGGCGGTGATCGTTCGAGGCGCTGGCAATGGAGCTGCGCAAGATATCCTGGTGCAGGTCCACTCCGCGGGCGATGGCGGTCAAGAAGATGATGAACTTGAGGTTCTCGTGGGGCGTTTTGCCCGGATCGAACAGGTTGTTGTTCAGGTTGTCCGCCACCGACCAGTTGAGGTGTTTGCCAGAGCCGTTCAGGCCCGCAAAGGGCTTTTCATGCATCAAGCAGGCGAATCCATGGCGTTCCGCGACGTCCTTCAGCAGGGCCATGGTCAGCATGTTTTGATCGGTGGAGATCGAAATCGGCTGGTAGACCGGAGCTAACTCATACTGGCTGGGGGCCACCTCGTTGTGACGCGTCTTGACGGGAACGCCCAGGAGCCAGAGCTCGTGTTCCAGGTCGTGCATGAAGCGCAGGACCCGCGTGGGAATGTTGCCAAAGTAGTGATCGTCGAATTCCTGGCCCTTGTAGGGACGCGCACCGAAAAGGGTGCGCCCGCAAGCCAAGAGGTCCGGCCGCAGGTTGAAAAAATCCGCGTCGATCAAAAAGTACTCTTGCTCGATGCCGCCGCTGGAAGAGGCGCGGGTGACTTGGGTCTCGCCGATCAGTTGCAAGATGCGTGCGGCGGCTTTTGAAAGTGCCTGGTTTGAACGCAGCAAAGGCGTTTTCTTGTCCAACGCTGCGCCGGTCCAGGAGCAAAAGGCGGTGGGGATCGTCAGGGTCGAGCCTTCCGGGGTACACCGCAGGAAGGCAGGAGAAGTCGGGTCCCAGGCGGTGTAGCCACGGGCCTCAAAAGTCGCGCGCAGGCCTCCCGATGGGAACGAGCTCGCATCGGGTTCGCCCTGGAACAATTGCGCACCGGAAAGCTCCAACACGGCTCCGCCGCTCTTGGTGGGATTCATAAACGAATCGTGCTTCTCGGCGGTAGAGCCGGTCATGGGTTGGAACCAGTGGGTGTAGTGGGTGGCACCGTTTTCGATGGCCCAATCTTTCATGGCACTGGCCACTGAGTCTGCGATCTCGTGGGTCAGGGGTGCACCGGTTTCGATCACCTGGCGCAGGGCCTTGTAGACCGGTCCGGGCAGCCTTTCCTGTTGGGTCTTGTCGTTGAAGACAAACTTCCCGAAGTACTCCGGGATGCGGGCGTTGTTGGGTTCTTCTTTCATGGTCTCCGGTTCGATCACTGCCTCATGGGCAAGGCCGCGAACCGCCTCGTGACGGGTGCTTGCAGTCATAATTGAATAGTCCCAGTAAGTGGGGTGACGTCATTGCAGAAGGGCGCTTACGAGGGGCCCATCACAGGGGGGATGGACCCATTCGTAACGGATGTTGATTCTAGCGGGGAAAATGCGCGGAACCAGAGGAAGTGGGGGGATCTTTCTTGGCCGGGCCAGGAGTCCGTGCCCTTGATGCTTGCGCTGGGTGATCGTCCCGGTGATTATTGCCCCTGACTCCCATGCGAATCTCCCCCAGCCCCCTCATCCCATCTTTCCTGCTCGGCCTCATGGCCGCCTGCGCGGCACCGATCCCGGCACCCCAGCCCTGGCCCCTGCGGCCAGACCCTGTGGGCCAGATAGGTGGAGAGCGCATAGCGGACTTGCTGCACCTGTCACTGGACCTGGAGCTCGATCATGGGGCTCGGGAGGTGCGTGGCGTGGCCTCAAGCTGGTTCCGGGCCCTGCGGGACGGCACCTCCGAGCTTCTCTTGCACGGGGTAGGCCTGGAAATCCTGGAGGTCCACGATGCGGCCGGAGAAGCCCTGGTTTTTGAGGTCCAAGAGCCCCAGATCCGGATCACCCTGGCCCGCCCCCTGGCCAAGGGCGAGGAAGAGGTGCTGCACGTGCGCTACCGGGCACAACCGGAGCGCGGCTTGTATTTCCGAGACGAGACCCGCTTCAGCGAGAACTTTGCCCCTTCGCTCTTCACCCAGGGCCAAAAGCACAACCACCGTCATTGGGTGCCCCTGTGGGACGAGCCCAACGATCGTGCGACCCTGGAGGTGCGCGCCCGGGTGGGTCTTTCCATGGAGTTGATTTCCAATGGCCAGTTGGTGGAGGTCGAGCGGCACTCGGCCGAGTCACGCACCTTTCACTGGCGCATGGAGCAGCGCGTCCCGACCTATCTGTTGGCCCTGATCGCCGGGCGCTTTGATCGCTATCGCGCGCCCCATCCTTCGGTGGAGTTGGAGTTCATCGTGGCTGAGGAAGCGGGGGAGCAGCGCGCTCGAGAAACTTTTGGCGAGACTGCTTCGATGATGAACTTTTTCGAGAAGAAACTCGGTACGAGATTTCCCTACCCGCGCTACGCCCAAGGGGCCATGGCGGACTTTGTGACCGGAGGCATGGAGAATGCGACCTTGACCCTGGTGGGGGAGAACATGCTGGGCACCCACGAAGAGAACCAGGATCTGGAGGGCCGCCCGCGTCGGATCATCGCCCACGAGCTGGCCCACCAATGGTTTGGGGATCAGGTGACTTGCTGGGGTTGGAGCCACCTTTGGTTGAACGAGGCCTTTGCCTCCTGGATGGAACTCGCTTGGGTTGGCGAAGTCGAGGGGGAAGACGCCCGCAGACTGCGCTTCGAACAATACCGCGAGCGGTTCTTGGGGCGCGCGGAGCGGGTTGCCTTGCCCATGGCTCTGGACTGGCACACCCAGGGTTGCAGTCCGAACCGGGCGCATCATGTTTACACCAAGGGGCCCTGGGTGATCGAGATGATGAGCCGCTTCGTGGGCCCAGCAGATTTCGACGCGGCCTTGGCTCTGTACCTAGAGCGGCACAAGGATAGCCTGGTCACCGCCGATGACTTTGTGCGCGCGGTATTCGACGCCACCGGCCGCAACCTGATGCCCATGGTGCAGCAGTGGGTTTGGTCGGGGGGCTTGCCCGAGTTGGTGGTGCAACACGAGGTTGTGGGTCAAGAGGTGAATCTGCAACTGGAACAGAGTCAAGTGCCCTCGCATACGGTGCCCCTCTTTGATTGTCCCTTGAGTGTGGATCTGGTCACCAGTAGCGGTCGGGTACGGCATGAGTTGCGTTTTTCCGAGCGCTCCCACGCCTGGCGCTTGCCCTTTGAAGGGGAACTCTTGAATGTATTGATCGATCCCGAGGGAGCCCTCTTGGCCACCCTGCGCCAGACCAAGTCCGAGGCCTTTTGGATGCACCAGGCCGCTGATTTCGAAGAGCCCCTGGCGGTTTGGCGTGCCCTGCCCGCCCTGCGCCAAATCGCCGGCTCTTCCCCCGCAGCCCGAGCCTTGCTCTTGCGCATCCTGCGCGAACATCCCGAGCCCCTCCTGCGCCAACGGGCCGCTCGTCAAACCACCTGGATCAGCGAAGCCTCCCGGGCCGCCCTGGTGCGCGCCACTTGCGAAGACCCCGCGCCCAGCGTGCGCTCCCAAGCCGCGCGCGGCCTTTCCCCTCACGCCCCGGGGCGCCCCTTCAACGGTGGGGATCCCTTGGCCCAAAAACTGGTCGCTGCCCAAGAAACCGAAACGAGCGCGCGCACACTGGCGGCCATCAGGGCGCTGCTGTTGATGGGGGACGCCCCGTGAAACCCGTCACCCCGACGACTGCCCAGTTGCGCGCCCTGGCCCGGCGCGACCCTGCCCTCGGGCGGGCAATCAAGCGGATGGATCCCTTCCCCGGCTTTCCTATCCCTGGGGAATACAGGAGCCACTACGAGGCTTTGGCCCGTGCCATCGTTTATCAGCAACTGGCGGGTGCTGCGGCCAAGACCATCTGGGGCCGGGTTTGTGCCTTGACCCCGGGCAAGGGTTTTCCACGGGCTCCGGAATTGCTCGGCCTGAAAGAAAAAGTCCTGCGCGGGGCAGGCCTCTCTGGGAACAAGTACCTGAGCCTGCGTGACCTGGCCACCCGATTGGATCAGGGAACCTTGCCCCTGAGCCGCATGTCCCGCTGGGACGACGAACGCATCATCGAGGGTTTGCTGGAGGTCCGTGGCATCGGCCCCTGGACGGCTCAAATGTTCCTGCTCTTTCGCCTCGGCCGCTTGAACGTGATGGCCCCCGCGGACTTGGGTTTGCAAGAGGGCTTGCGCATTCTCGATGGTCTCGACGAACGCCCAAGCCCCAAGGAACTGGCCGCCCGCGCCGAAGACTGGGCGCCCCTTTGCAGCATCGCCTGCTGGACGCTTTGGCGACTGGCGGACGAAGCGAAGGCCTGATTACTGGGTGAGCCTGACTATTGGCTGAGATAGTGCGCGATGGTCCGGCGCGTGGCTTCGGCCATGGACACGGATTCGCGGAAGCCCAGGTCTTTCTGCGCCCGGGCCATGTCGTAGGAATGACTGGTGGAAAGTTGGGCGGCCACAAAGGGGGTCAGTGGAGGTTCCCCGGAGAGCGGCAGGGTCTTCCAAAGGGTTTCGAGGAGGGCGCCGAGGATTCGGGCGCTGGTGGCCGAAATCCTGCGCTTGGGGGTGGGCAGATCAAGGGCTAGGAGCAAGTCCTCGATCCATTGCCACAGGTCCACGGGCTCGCTGTTGGCGATGAAGTAGGCGCGTCCGTGGGCAGGGGATTGGGCCCCATGCTCCAAGAGGGTTTGGGCCGCGGCGAGGTGCGCGTCCACCGCATTGTCGATGTACGTCAGGCTGACTTCCATCGGTGCTTGCTGGGGCCGAATGGGAATCAGTTTGCGGCGGCGCGCTTTTTCAATCAGGCGTGGAATGAGGTGTGGGTCCCCGGGGCCAAACATCAGGTGCGGCCGCAGGATCGTCATGGGCAATTCGTCGCTCAATCCGCGCTGCAACATTTTTTCCGCCCGGGCTTTTGAGGCGGGATAGGCGCTCATAAAGTGAGTGGCCAGGGGCAGGTCATCGGCGCGGCGGTGGTCCTGGCCGTCGAAGCAGGCGCTCGGGGATGAGGTGTGCACAAAAGCGCGCACCTTGGCTTGCCGGGCCGCGGAGTAGACCGCTTGGGTGCCGTCCACGTTGGGGGCTAGGTAGGATTCTTGCGGGCCAAAGACTCCGGCGCGGGCGGCGCAATGGAAGACCACATCCACCGATTCTAAAAGGGGGACCAAGGCCTGTTCCCCGCAGGATAGGTCCAGTGCGTGGTGCTCGATGCCCTGGGCCGCGAGCTCTGGATAGCTCCCGCGGCTTACGGAGATCACCACGTCTCCGCGCTCCACCAAACGCAGACAAATACCCCGACCCAAAAAACCCGCACCACCTGTGACCAAGGCTTTCATTGGGACGTGCTCGGGAGAGGTTGAGCGGCGGCCCAGACTTTGAGTTCGCCCCGGTGGATCTTGGAATTGTGACGCGGGTCCACGGGCAGGGACGAGTGGAAGAGGAAGACTTCTATGTCCGCACTTGCTTGTGAACTTCGGGCCAGGGCCTTGAGTTCATCCCGGAAGGTTTTTTGTGCTTGGGGGCTCTTTGGAAAGTGGCCGGCCTTGGGTTCCACAATCAGCACCGGCTGTTCCGCTCCCGCTGGCCCTCGGCCCACCAGGGCACAGCGGGCCAGGGACCCATGGGCCAGGAATACGTTCTCGACACCCACCGGAGGACGCAAGCCGTCGGATGTGGTGAGGCAATGACTCTTGCGCCCTAAGAACCATAGGAGTCCTTCCGTATCTAAGTGCCCCATGTCGCCCATGCGGTGCCAATCTGGTTTCCCGCGGGGATCGGCGAGTTTGGCGGCGGCTTGGGCATCGGGGGCTGCATCGTAGGCTTGGGTGACCACTGGCCCACGCACGAGGACCTCGCCCAAGCGCCCTTGGGCCATGGCCCGCTCGGGATCCATCAGCGACAAGTGGGTGGCGTCGGAATCGAGGATGCAGATTTCGATTCCCGGGGCCGCGCGACCCACGGGGGTGCCTTCCCCAGCTGCGATGCGTTTTGCGAGGGGCATCAGTTCTTCGCCCGAGATCACTGCCACGGGCAGGGCTTCGGTGGCTCCGTAGGGGGTGAACACGTCTCCATCTGCCGGCAGCAAAGCGCGCAGGTCGCGCACCACATCAATGCCCAGGGGTGCGCCGGCGGAAACCGCTCGGGTCAGGTTGGGCAGGCTGACGCCACGCCGGGTGCAGTAGGGAACCAGAATGCGCCAAAGGGCCGGGGACAGGAATCCCGTGGTCGTGCTCTCTTCTTGGATCACTGCCAACAAAGCTGCCGGGTCCACGCTGGCGGGTTTGGCCGGATCGATGGGGGGGAACACCGACGTGATCCCGAGAGCACAATCAAAGAGGGCGAAGGCCGGCAGTCCGCACAAGTCCCGTTCCCCGGGGGCGAAGCCAAGGGTCTCGCGCAGGCCCTGGACCTCGGCGGCCAACTGCCCGTGGGTGATGGGAACACCCTTAGGCGCTCCGGTGGAACCGGAAGTGAACAGGATTGCGGCGGTGTCGTTGACTCGGACTGGCTGCAGTACGGAATCGGCTGGGCTCGATTCTTCGAGTTTGGCGAGTGATCGCCCCAGCCCGGGCAACAGACGTCCCACCCCAAAAACCTTTTTCACGGAACGGAAAGCCTTGGGGAAAAGGCACTTGGCCAGGAGCGCTCGGCCCACGCCGATCATCACCGTGGGGGCCGTGCGCTCGAGTGCCGCCAACAGGCGCTTGCGTCCCATGCCAGGATCGGCCAGAACGGGAATGGCTCCCAGGCGAAAAAGGCCCCAGGTGATGGCGACAAAATCGATGCCCGGGGGAACAAACAGCGCGACCCGATCGCCTGGGCCAACGCCTTCCCCTGCGAGGGCATTGGCGATGCGGGCGGTACGCAATTCCAATTCTCCAAAAGTGATCGAGCGACGAATTGCGTCCTTGCGCTCCACAATCCCCTCACCCGTGGGGTTCGCACGGGTCTGCTGCAAGAACAGCTCAGCGATGTTCTGTCCTGCGGTCAGACTCGCGGGGGATGGGGCCAAAGAAGCGCTCATGGGTGCGGGGCGGAGGTGCTCTTCAAGAAATCACTCACTGCTTCCAGGCATTCTTGGGGCGCATCCTCCAGGGGGAGGTGACCCGCGTCCGGAAGGGTCGTGACCCGTGATTGGGGGAGCCGTTCCCGGAACCCCCGCAGGATCTCCGGAGTGAACACCCAGTCGTGCATGCCCCACAGGATTTGGCAAGGCTTGTTCCGCAGGGAGGCCAGTCCCGCGTCCACCGCTGTCAGGGCTTCGTAGCTGCGGTCCGATGGCCCACGGGGAATATCGCGCACGAAAGCGGCGATACCGCGGCGCCTTTCCGCGTCGAGATAAGGCGCGAGGAAGCCAGCTTCCACGTCCTCGGGCAAGCCGCCGGTGGTGCAAAGGGAGGACAGGCCCCGGGTCATCAGGCCCAGGGTGCCCGTGAGGAACGGTCCGATCCCGGGCAGGTGGGCCAGTCCCAGGATCGGCGGCAACTTAGCGTCGGGCCAGACGCAGGTGTTGGTCACCACTAAGCGTTCTATGCGCTCGGGGCAGTTGGCCGCTGCACCGAGGCCAATGGCTCCGCCCCAGTCGTGCACGCAAAGGGTGATGCGCGAGAGGTCGAGGTGATCGATCAGCATCTCGAGTGCTGTGCGGTGACCCGCCAGGGTTTGGTTCCAGTCGTGGGGGCGTTCGGAAAGGCCCATGCCCATGTGGTCGAGGGCGATGACCCGGTATTCGCCGGAAAAGGCCTCGATGAATTTGCGCCACATGAAAGCCCAGGTGGGATTGCCGTGAACGCAAAGCAGCACGGGTGCATCCCGTGGCCCCTCGTCCACATAGTGCAGCAGGGCATCATCGATTTCGAAAAAGTGCGGGCTGTAGGGCCAGAGGGTCTTGATGGGCGCAACTAGGTTGCGGGTCACCATGAGGGCGTCCTCTTCAAGGGTGCTGAGGCGTATGCGGCGCACTTCGCTGCCGGGTTTTCCAATGGTCTCGATAGGCATAGGGGGATCTCGCGCAGGAGGATAACGGGGAGGGAGCGCATGGGCGGGCAGAAACTCGCCTCTTCCAGGGGCCGGCTGATGAAGGGCAGGCTCCTGCCCATGGCCTGGGGCCATTCAGTAGGCTGGGGCCATGCTGCGTTCATTCCTCATGCTCGGCCTGTTGTTGTCTCCACAGGCCCTCGCCCAAAAATCTGACGTTCCCAAGGCTCGGCACGTGGTGCTCTTCTTAGTGGATGATCTGGGTTGGCAGGACACCTCGGTGCCCCATCACACCGAGAAGACCCCCTTGAATGAGCGCTACCGGACGCCCCATGCGGAGCGCTTGGCCGAGGAAGGTTTG
>CALEMP010000159.1 GCA_937910685.1 uncultured bacterium | reverse complement strand
ACATGATCGAAGACCCGCAGTACTATGTGGCCGATGACGAGTTGGCCTAGCCCTGAAGATTGGGATCGGGGGCATAGGTGTTTCCAGTGATGGACTCCAGGGAGCCAGTAAAGTCCAATACATCCGATTTGGTTGGGGGAGAGGAAGGCCGGGTCTTCATGTCTTGTCGCCCTGCGGATTGCGTCGCTCGGCTCTTCGTCGATTCAACCACTGAAGGGTTGCTTACTAAGCCCGACTACGAGCAGGTGGACGAATTACACCGGAAGTGCATGCGTGGTAACGGCGTATCAGAATTGGAGTGATTCAACTCGCCAGCGCCACACCGATACTACCGCCTCGGGCATCGTGAGGGCATGCTACTATTGGCTCGCTGAGTGCGCCCAGAAGCTGGAGCTCTCGTGGGGAATGCCCTTAAGGTGGTGAGCTGGGCGGGGAGCGCGAATGTTTGATCTTAGGCGTGGGCCGGGGCAGGAAGGGGGTTGCGGGCTTCCACAGGGCTGGTTGCAGCTGCGGGGGATGACGAGCGAGCTTGTGGAGGCCGTTAGGATCGTCTACAATCCATAATGTCCGGGCTACCTATGGTCAATAAGCCGGGGGTGGGGGTCCATCGCTCGTCTCCCTATTCATCCTGGCCTGATCCCCTCTCTATGATTCAGAATTCCAACACGCACGACGCCGTCGCCAATCTGCCCGCGGACCTCCCGGCCCTGTTCGCTCGCGCTGACGCTGCGGGTGCGATGCCCCTCCTCTCCTTCTTCACTGGCGCAGGCTTCCTCGACATCGGGTTCGCCGAGGCGGGGTTTCCAGCCGTCTGGCACAACGAGATCATGGAGTGGTTCGTCCGCGGGTACGAGTTTGGCATGTCCAAGCGTCCGGATACGCTTGCCGGGACGGGCTGGATCGAGTGCCGTGAGAGCATCGCCGCAACGGGGCCGAACGAGATTTTCGAGCAGGCTTTCCAGGGCGGTAGAGCGCCCGGACCGTTTGGTATTGTCGGCGGTCCTCCCTGTCCTGATTTCTCCGTTGGCGGCAAGAATCGGGGACAGCGGGGCGAAAGAGGTAAGCTCTCCGAGGTTTACATTGACCGTATTCTCGAGTTAAATCCGGCATTCTTCCTTTTCGAGAACGTGCCCGGGCTCCTGCGTACAAAGAAGCACAGGGGGTTCTTTGACAAGATCCGTAGCAAGGCGCAGCAGGAATACGTCACAGATGTGCGGATCCTCAATGCGCTCGACTACGGCGTGCCGCAGGACCGCGAGCGTGTTTTCTTTGTTGGGTTCGAACGCCGCTGGTTCAAGCGTAAGTACGGTGTCGCCGCCATGCGCGCCTGTGATGCAGCTGCTAGCGCTGGCGAGTACTGGTTCCCATGGGACACAGCCCGTGAATTTGACGGGGCCAAGGCTGCGTTCCGCTGGCCTGCTACGTCGCCATTCCGGCAGACTCCTCTAAAGTCAGATGGAATCCCGGAAGAGCTAACAGTTCACGGGTGTATGTTGGGCGCTGCAGGTGAGGGCCTCTCTGCGCTGCCCAACGGGAAGGACGCGTTTAATCCATACAGCCAGAAGTTTCATGAGATCGACGAAGGCGACGATTCGCGGAAGAGTTTCAAACGGCTGCACCGCTGGCGCTATAGCCCTGCAGCTGCCTACGGTAACAACGAAGTTCACTTGCACCCTGTAGAACCGAGGCGGCTCACTGTCCGCGAGGCAATGCGCATCCAGACGGTTCCGGACTGGTACTGTCTTCCTCCAGAGATGCCCCTCTCGCATAAGTTCAAGACCATCGGTAACGGAGTCCCTGTTAAGCTTGCGCGCGCGGTGGCTTTGGCGGTTAGAAACGTGCTCACTGGAGGTGCTTTTTGACTCAAGAAGAGATCGATCTCACTCCGCACACGCGTGTCCTCGAGGGCCTAACCCACACCCCGCTCAAGCCAATCGATGCGCTGTGCGAGCTTGTGGACAACGCGCTCGATTCCTTTGAGGTCGCGCGCGAACACGGTACCCCCGTTAAGGGCCAGATGGTGATCATCACTCTTCCAACGGCTTCCGAAGTTCGCGGCGGTGGCGGCATCGTGAGAGTACGCGACAATGGCTTGGGGCTTGCACGCGATGAGGCGGAGCGGGCGATGCGAGCTGGTTTCTCTAGCAACAACCGTTACGACCGTCTCGGCTTGTTCGGCATGGGGTTCAATATCGCGACGGGCAAAATCGGACGAATCACCCGCTTCGTTAGCGCACGCAAGGACGATGAGTTTGCCATCGAGGTGAAAATTGACCTCCCGGCCATGCAGAGGCTTGGGCATTACCGCACCCCAGTGAGGGAAATAGACAAGCCTGAAGGCATGGAGCACGGCACCATGATTGAAGTGTCTGATTGGTGGCCGCAGGGCAACGCAAACGCGGGCTTCGCCGTCGACCTCGCCGGCGGGAAGTCGCAATACAGCAAGCCGAAGATGCGCGAGCTTCTCGGACGGCGCTACGCGCGGATCCTCAAGCGGAAGGAGACGCGAATGCTCCTCAACGGTGATATCTGCGAACCATATTACCACTGCCATTGGCATGACTCGCGCACCGTCGAACGGCGAGACGTTGGCACTATCCCCGCAGTATACCGTTTCAACGAGGTCCTGCAGACACAGCGGCGCTGCACGCAGTGCGACACCCAGGTGACATCGGGTGAGACGTGCCCGATTGCTGCCTGCGGATCATCATCCACCCGCACCATCGAAGAGCGAGTCAATGGCTGGGTCGGTATCCAGCGTTTCGACGATCCGAACAAGTACGGCATCGACCTGATCCGGAACGGGCGCGCTATCCGCATCCTCGAGCAGGACGCGTTCTTCACCTTCGTCAACGAAGCGGGCGAGCGCATTCGCGACTACGTCATCGACGGGCAGTACGGTCGGATCATTGGGGAGGTCGAGCTGAACCACGTGCCCGTGGACTTCATGAAGCAAGACTTCCAGCGCACGAGCCCGGAGTGGGCGCGCGCCATGACCTTCCTGCGCGGCGACAGCTCGCTGCAGCCGAGGCAAGAGGGCGCCGACGAGAACAAGTCACCCCTCTACAAGCTCTACCAGGGCTACCGACGCGTCCGGACGTTCGGCCGGATGGATATGTACATGGGCCAGTGGGATGATGTTAAGAAAAAGCCGGCCCGGATCCCTCGGGATAAGGAAAAGGAACTTTACGAACTTTTCCTCGCGGGCGCGCCCGGCTACCGCGACGACGCGGAGTGGTGGAAGCTCGTCGAGAATGCTGACCTCAGGCCGGCCGAAGCGCTGATGGAATGTCCGGATTGCGATGCACAAAACCTGAAGAGCGCGGAAGAGTGCACTTCGTGCGGCCATATCGTGCGGGGCAAGGCCTGCACGAAGTGCGAGAAGCAGCTCATGGAGTCTGCCGCGTCGTGCCCCCATTGCGGTCAGTCGCAGATTCCCGAGCTCAGTGAGCCCTGGGCGTGCTCGGTCTGCAAGGCGAGCAACAAGCCAGAGAGCACGCACTGCTTCGCCTGCGAAGCGGTGTGCGGTGCGAAGCACCCTCTGGACGTGGTAGCTCTGCGGTCCCGCTCAGCACGGGACGATAGTCTTAGCGCCGACGGCGTAAGCGTGCCCCTCGCCGACGGCAAATACAGCAGCCCGCTCAAAGTGACCGTGTATCAGTCAAACGACCCGCTCCAGGGGCCCGTGGGCGGCGAGAAAATTCCCATCTACCGGGCCAAGACCCCGGAGACGGATCACATCGAGGTGTTCCTCGACTTGTCGCACGAGGCGTTCAGCCAGCTGAAGCTCTCGCCGCACATGTTCATCGCATCCGAAGTGGCCGACCACCTCTTCAGTTTAAATCAGAAGCTAGCGGGCGGGAAGCACGAAGGCGTCCACGCCCGGGGCATGCTTCAGTGGCAGGTTATCAACGCGCTCTGGCGCGACGACCTCACGACGAGCCCTGCTTCGCTCACCGTCGAGATCCACGCCCTCTTCGACGAGATTCGCGATCGGCTCGCAAGCACCATGGGCGAGCAATCCGAGGAGGCCTTCGCTGAGCTCGACGAAAACGCTCAGAAGGAGTTCGTAAACAGCTTGCTCGAGAGCGGCCGCCAGCTCGATGCGGTGAAGGGCCTCCAGGCCAGCGGGGAGTTCATCCGGTATGTGGGTGTGGGAGCCGTTCTCAGCATCTTCCGCGCCACGCCCGCAATGTTCTTCGACGGGAGAGTTTGGCGGGACGACTACGCCGTAGCCGAGGGCCTGTCGGAGGGCGTCCTGCTGAATCATCGCAAGGGGCTGGAGGGCCTATTCGGAAACTTGCTCGAGGATTGCGCGCTGTTCCCGCG
>CALEMP010000158.1 GCA_937910685.1 uncultured bacterium | reverse complement strand
CCCTTTGAATGAGCGCTACCGGACGCCCCATGCGGAGCGCTTGGCCGAGGAAGGTTTGGTGCTGCGCCATGGCTATGCTTCTTCTCCCGTGTGCACGCCCACCCGCACGGCAATTCACTCGGGCCAATCCCCGGCTCGCTCGCACATTACCTATTGGACCCTGTACGCGGACCGGGACCAGACCACTCCTTGGGCGCGCAAGGACGCCTCGAGTTTGGTGGCTCCTGCTTGGGATGTGAACGGCTTGGATCAAAGCGACCCGACCCTGGCGCGACTTTTTTCCGACGCTGGGTTTCGCACGGTTCACGCGGGCAAGGCGCACTTGGGAGCGATCGGCTCATCGGGGGCGGACCCATTGAATTTGGGTTTTGATGTGAACATTGCCGGGCACGGTCCTGGGGGACCCGGGTCCTACTACGGTCAGCACGACTTTCGTGCCAACGGCCGCCGGGGTAAACCGGGCAAGAGCGTTTGGGATGTGCCGGGGCTTGAGGCCTATCACCAAAAGGATGTTTATCTGACCGAGGCGATCGTTGAGGAAACCTGTGGGGCTGTGCGGCAGGCCGCGAAGGACGGTAAGCGCCTGTTTCTGTCCTTTGCTCCCTATGCGGTGCACGCGCCGATCATGCCCAATAAAAAGTATCTCGAACACTATCCCGACCTGGATCCGAAGGAGGCAGCCTACGCCACCATGGTGGAGACCGTGGACCATGCCCTCGGGGCGTTGCTTGCAACCCTCGAGGACGAGGGCATGCTGAAGGACACCTTGTTCGTTTACACCTCGGACAATGGGGGCCTCTCGGCTCACGGTCGCGGAGGCGAGCAGCATGTGCACAACGCCCCATTGCGTTCCGGCAAGGGTTCGGCCTATGAGGGTGGAGTGCGTGTGCCCTGGATCGTGCGTTGGCCAGGAGTGGTGGCCAAGGGAACCACAAGCGATGTGCCCGTGATTAGTCATGACTTGTACCCAAGTTTATTGGCCGCCGCAGGTGTTTCCACGCCAAAGGACCATGTTCTAGATGGAGTCGACCTTACGCCCTTCTGGCAAGGCGGGGAATTGGACCGGGAGCACCCATTGGTCTGGCACATGCCCCATTTCTGGGGAGTGCACGGCCCAGGGATCCAGCCCTACAGCGCCCTTCGCCAGGGCAGTCTCAAGCTGCTCTTCTTTCAGGGTGACGGACGCATCGAGCTCTACGACGTGGCCCAGGACCCGGGCGAGACCCAGGATCTAGCCCCAGAGCGCCCCGCTGACGCCCGCCGCTTGGCCCAACTCCTCGCCGCCGAACTCTTGCGCCGCAAGGCCCAAGCCCCCCGGATCAAGGGGGGCGGTCAACCCCTGGGGGTGATGGCGGCCTTGAACGAAATGCAGCGTTGAAAGCGGGAGTACCGGTTTTTCCAGATTTAGCGGCTATACTCCGGGCATGAACGAAGAAGAACAAATGGCGTCCCACAAGTGGCATGCGATTGAGTGCAACAATTTGGCTTGGGGTTTGAGCGGGAACAGTTCGCGGACCGCGGAAGAGGATGCGCAGATGTTGGCGGCGGCCCATGCGTCGGCCTTTCATTGGGCAATAGCTGGGACTGGGGTGCATGTGGCTCGGGCGCAGATGATTGTGGCCCATGTGAATGCTTTGCTGGGCTATGGGCAGGTGGCCCTGGTGGCTGCCCATGAGTGCCGGGAAACGCTCGCGGCGGAAGACGTGCCCGACTGGGAGGCCGCGTTCATTGAGGCGATCCATGCCCATGCGCACCACGCGGCGGGAGAGATGGATCACTTTATCGAGACTCATGCCAAGGCGGTGGAGCTCGGCGCGGCGATAGTCGGGGAAGAGGACCGGAAGGTCTTTGACGCGACCTTTGCCGGGATTCCGAAGCCGTGAGCCCAACGCCCTCGATGCTTGTGACTGGATATTTGCTCCTGGCCCTGATGGGCGCAGGGGTTGGGTTTGCCGCAGAACAATCATCCAGCGCAGGCGAGTCTGAGTCACCCAACATCGTGATCGTCTTCATGGACGACATGGGCTGGGGGGATCTGTCCTGCCAGGGGGAAACCCGCTGGGAGACCCCAAACATCGATCGCTTGGCCCGGGAAGGGGTGCGCTTCACTCGCTTCTATGTGAGCCAGCCGGTTTGCTCCGCTTCGCGCTCTTCGCTCTTGACCGGCTGCTATGCCAACCGACTGTCGTTCTATGGGGCCCTCGGGCCCAGCATTCGTTGGGGGCTTGCGCCGGAGGAAACAACCCTTGGGGAGATGCTGCAGGGAGAGGGTTATGCCACCGCCCTCTTCGGCAAGTGGCACCTGGGGCACCTGCCTGAATACCTGCCCACGCGCCATGGATTTGACGAGTTCTATGGTTTGCCCTATTCCAACGACATGTGGCCCTTCCATCCGGAATCCCCGGGCGCTTGGCCGCCTCTGCCTCTCTTTCGAGGGGAAGAGCTCGTGGATTTGAATCCGGATCAAACCACCTTGACTCGCGCCCTGACCCTGCGCTCGGTGGACTTCATCGAACGTCAGGCGGCAGCGAAAAAGCCCTTCTTCCTGTACCTGGCCCAGCCCATGCCCCATGTGCCGATCTTTGCCTCGCTGCCTTTTACCGGGGGCACGCCGACTCCCTATGGGGACACGGTGCGCGAGTTGGATTGGAGCGTGGGTGAAGTGCTGAAGGCCTTGGACCGCACGGGAACCGCGGGCAACACCTTGGTGTTGGTGACTTCGGACAACGGTCCATGGCTCAGTTACGGGGATCACGCGGGCACCACCCAGGGCCTGCGCGAGGGCAAGGGCACCACCTTCGAAGGGGGCGTGCGCGTGCCCGCCTTGGCTCGTTTTCCTGGGCGCATTCCAGCGGGGCGCGTGGTGGAGGAACCTCTGATGACCATCGATGTGTTGCCCACCCTGGCGGAGGTCGTGGGGGCGGAGTTGCCCGAGTTGTCGATTGATGGGCGCAGCGCCTGGGACCTGTTCCAGGCCAAGCCGAATGCATCGTCGCCTCAGGAATACTATGGCCTCTGGTATAACCAGAACGATCTGCAGGCGGTGATCAGCGGCCGTTGGAAATTGCACCTACCCCACAAGTACCGTTCCCTAGAGGGCCGGCCAGGTGGCACCGGAGGGATTCCTACTAAGTACAACTACGGCCTCGCCACGCCCCTCGCCCTGTTTGACTTGGTGCTTGATCCCGGGGAACAAACCGATGTGTCCCAGGTGAACCCAAAAGTCCTTGCGCGCATGCTGCGCCATGCTGAGGAGCTACGAGAGCGACTCGGGGACAACTTGACCAAGACCAAGGGCGCGGAAAACCGGCCCCATGGAAAGATCGTGCCCAAGTCCCAGTAGGGCACTCGGGGAGGGTCACTTCTTCTTGGCTTGCGGATCGATCCCCGGCAAGGGGAAGATCGTCGATGGGCTGCGCGATGAGTTCAAGAGCCCCACCATGCGGGCCAAGACTTCGGGCTCTTGGTCGGCTAGATCTTGGGACTCTTTTGGGTCGGCTTCTAGGTCGTAGAGTTCCGTGACCAAATTGCCCTGGCGTAGTTTTCGGCGCACGGCTTTCCAACGGCCAGCTCGCAGGGCCTGTTGACCGGCGTATTCAAAGTAGAGGGCCTCGTGCTTTGCTTGCTCGCCGGCTCCTTCGAGGGTTGGCAAGAGCGAGATTCCATCCAAGCCCGTGGGGCTTTGAACCTGGGCGATTTCCAAGAGGGTCGGCATCCAATCTTGGAAGGCGCTGGGCAAGTCCGATGAGCTGCCCGCGATCACGTGCTTGGGCCAGCGCACCAGGGTGGGGACTTTCAGGCCTCCCTCATACACCGAGCACTTCAAGCCGCGCATGCCCGCCGCGCTGTTGAAAAAGGTCGAGTCCGTGCCGCCGTTGAAGGTCGGGCCATTGTCACTGGTGAAGACCACGATGGTGTTGTCCCGCAGGCCGAGCTCATCCAGCGTCGCCAGCACGCTGCCCACTTCCCGATCTAGATGCGCCACCATGGCGGCATAAGCGGCCCGGGGCCTTGGGTGGGGCAGGTAACCCTTGTTCCCCAAGTAGTGTTCTTGGTCCCACTCCCGGGGAAAGGCGTCCAGGTCCTCGGGCGGAGCTTGCAAGGAGGCATGGGGGATGGGCGAGGCGTAGTACAAGAAGAAGGGCTCGTCCTTGTGCTCGCGCACAAAAGAGACCGCATCCGCGAGCATCACATCGTGTGCATAGGTTGCGCCGTTGTAGCGCTCCCAGTATTCGTCTTCCGTGTCGAGGGGCTCTTTCAGCTTTTGGTGGGAGTTAACCCACTCGTTGCCCTCTAGCTCTACCCGTTCCCCATCGCGCCAAAGGTGGGTGGGGTAGTGGTTGTGGGCGATGCGCTGGCAAAGGTAGCCGGAGAAGTGATCAAAGCCCTGGTTCTCCGGTGCGCCGGTGGTGCCCGGCCCGCCGAGGCCCCACTTGCCCACGCCGCCGGTGGCGTATCCCTTGGCTTGCAGCACGCGAGCCAGGGTCTGGGTGTTCGGCGCAAGGGGCCACTGGCCCTCCGACTGATCCTGACCCCAGCCGCCGTTTTCCCAGTTGTTGCGCACTTCGGAATGCCCCGTGTGCAAACCTGTCAGCAGAACACAGCGACTTGGGGCGCAAACCGGACTGCCCGAATAGTGGTTCGTGAAAAGCATGCCGTCCCGGGCGAGGGAGTCGATGTTCGGCGTGGGGATCAGTTCTTGCCCATAGGCACCCACTTCTCCATAGCCCAAATCATCCGCCATGAAGAAGACGATGTTCGGAGGACGCAGGGCGTCTTCGGTAGAGCTTTCATCGGAAGCACAGCAGCTTGCAAGGGCGCACAGAAGAGTTCCAAGGGTCAGGGCCCTCCATTGGTTGGGTTGAATCATGGGTTGGGTCACTGCGTGGATTGCTCGCTCCA
Organism: uncultured bacterium; assembly: GCA_937910685.1. GTDB lineage: Bacteria > Planctomycetota > UBA1135 > UBA1135. The sequence continues at coordinate 34,633 of CALEMP010000158.1, read as the reverse complement.
GGGATCAAAGGCAAGATCCGCGTCGTTCCAATGGTACAGGACTGTTGGCGCATCCATGGTTACAGCAAAGAGACTCTTGCCCTTGCGCCTTTGAAACACCCGCCAATCCTTGCCATCCAGGCACAGGGATAGCTCGGATCCATCCCTATCCCGGATTTTGCAGCGCGAAAGTCCCCCGATGCCGATGCCGGTGGCCTTGAGCACCGACTCCTTGGCGCACCAAGCCCGGGTGAAAGCTAGGGCCCCGTCGTTTCCAGCCAAGAGGTTCTGCTCGTTTTCATCCAGCACCCTTTCCACCAAGCTTCGACGGCGAAGGGTGAGCTGTTCGGTGTCGATGCCCACCGGTACCTGGGCCACGATCGCCCCCACAAAGTGGGCATCATGGGTCACCGACCAGTGCCATCCAGCATTGGGCAGAGGCCGTCCGCCTTCCTCTTCTTGCTCCCAATTATCCGAGGGTGCTCCAGCCGCTTCAGCCGCAGCAGCGAGGGCTTGGCGGGAAGCTATTTTTTGAATAATTACCCTTTCGCGCCCCTTAGGGGGCGCAGCTGGAGACGGCAGAATACAAATGTGCGCCATGGTTGGATTTTCCGGGGACATGATCTAGAGAGTAGCGAACTCCTTCCCGGTAGCCGGCTGTGAATCCCTCTTCGGGTTCAATGGCTTGCTCCAAACCCCTTATAATGACCCTATGAACATGGAACAAATCACCCTTGAGGTTCTCAAGGGCTACGCTCTGCACCACGACGGCACCCATGGAATTTCCCACTGGCGACGGGTACGCGACAACGGTTTATTCCTGGCCGAGAGCAGCGGAGCCGACACGGAAGTGGTCGAGTTGTTCGCGGTCTTTCACGATTGTCGACGCCTCAACGAAGGCCGGGATCCGGGGCACGGAGCCCGCGGAGCCCAGCTGGCGGTGGAGATGCGAGGGGAGTGGTTCCAGATGGATGACGAACCCTTCGAGCACCTGTTAATGGCCTGCCGCGCTCACACGGCTGGCTTGACCGAGGCCCATCCCACGGTGCAGACCTGCTGGGATGCGGACCGATTGGACCTCGGCCGAGTGGGGGTTATACCCCGAGCGGATCGGCTTTGTACCAGAGCCGCCAAGGATCCCGATACCATCAAGTGGGCCCTTGCCCGGAGTCAAGCGGGCTGGGACCGGCACTAGGCCTTTCTCCTGGTAGATTCAATATCCCATGCGTGTACTTCACTTCTTAACCCAGCGTCCGGGTTGGACCGGCAGCGGAACCACCTTGCATGCACTGGTGGACTGGGCTCGCTGCAAGGGCATCGACCAGCGCGTGCTGTGCCTCCTGCCCGTTGGGGAAGTAGTTCCGCAAGTGGGCGGGCTTGGGCGCGAGCAGATTGACGTGGTGGATTGTGGCGAGGGCGGCACCCTTCCCTTTGCGATTCCTGGCATGAGCGATGTGATGCCCTATGCCAGCACGGTTTTTGGGGAGATGAGCCCCGAGGAACTTAGGCTCTATTGTCAAGTGCTGCGCTCTGCCTTGCAGCGCGCCATCGATGACTTTCAACCAGATGTGATCCACGCGCACCACGCTTGGATCGGCGCGGGCATCGCCTGTGAGTTGGCCGGTTCGACCCCGGTGGTTTTGCATGGTCATGGCACGGGCCTACGCCAAATGGGGCTGCTCCCGCACCTGGAAGACCGGGTGCGTAATGGCCTCCAAAACATCGCTGGGATTTGTGTGTTGCACCAACAGCACGCCCAGGATTACGCCCGCGTCCTGCGCATTGGGTCCGACCGTGTGCACCAGGTGGGGGCTGGGTTTGATCGAAGGCTGTTCCAAGCACCGGTGAAACCCGCCTCCCCGGGTACCTTGCTGTTCGCTGGGAAGTTCGCTGATGCCAAGGGACTTGGGCCCTTGCTTGAAGCTTTTAGGGCCCTGCGCATGGAACGACCCCACCTTGAACTGGCCATCGCAGGGGCCGGGAGCGGGGAGGAGGGCAAGCGGCTATTGCGGAGCATGGAGGCCACCGAGGGGGTGCGTATCCTCGGCCGCTTGACCCCCGGGAAGTTGGCCATAGCCATGGGGCAGGCAGAGGTGTTTGTTCTGCCGTCACTTTTCGAAGGCCTGCCCCTGGTCCTGGTGGAAGCCGCCGCCTGTGGATGTCGCTTGGTGTCGAATGATCTTCCAGGAGTTCGATCAGGTTTGGCCGCTGCCCTCGCGGATCGGATGCACCTTTGCCCGCTCCCCAAGCTCGTTGGCCCCGATCGCTTGGCTCCGGGGGCGGCTTCGGGTTTCACAGAGGACCTAGCCCGGGTGCTTGGGGAAGCCCTTGATGCGGGACCCGCCCCACGCCCCACGGCAGAAACCTGCGCCGCCTTTGACTGGTCTGCGGTGGCCGAGAAAGTAGAGAGAGTCTGGATGTGCGTGACAGACCGTAGGGGCTAACTCGCGTTTTCCGCAGCTTGCCACTTGCCAACCAGATGGATCAGGTGTTGCCCACCCAACCCGCGCTAGGGCTCGAAGGTGCGCTGGCCACCCTGGTCGATCCACAACAAAGCACGCATGGGATCCACCCCTTGGGTGCTTGAACCTGCCGCCAGTACACGACCTGTTCCATCGATCAGCAGGGAGCCGCAGGACTCCGAAGCATTGTCTTCCAGGGTGCCATCTTCGATCATGAAACCGGTTCCATTCCAGCTGTGATCTAGGCGTCCTTGACTGTCTAATCGCCACCAGGCCAAGTCCTTATGGCCCTCAGCGTTCTCACGGGTGCCCACGGCCAGAATCGAAGCATCGGGGCGCATGCAAAGGGCAGTTGCTCCTGAGTTGCGACCAAAGAGCACCGCGGGTTCGGCGGTGAAAACCGGGCCGAGGGCGACCAGCCCGGTGCCCGCATAAGGATTGGAGTTGTTCCCGGTCCAAGTTAGGTCCGGTTGTCCGCTTGCATCACAGCGCCAGAAGGCGGGGGAGGGGTGAGAGGCGCCGGGGGCAGCTGCCAAGCGGCCCACCACTAGGGCTCGATCCTGAGCATCAATGGCCAAGGCTTCGGGCGTGCCCACCACATCGTTTTGGAAGCTGCCGAAATTACGCAAGACCCCTTGGGTTCCGAAACCCGTGTCCAGGGTACCGTCGCTGTTCCATTGGACGAGCAGCATGTCTGTGGCTGCGGCCATGGGATTGTGGGCCGTGCCGCTCACTAAGATGCGGCCGTCATCCCTCACGGCTAAGGCCTTCGGGGTGATGTCGGTGGAGACGCTCCAGGAGGCCATTCCCCCCGTACCAAAGGATCCATCCAAATCAAATGGAGTCTCTAGGATGCGCCAGATTGCAAGGTCCCCTGCGGCGCGGGTTGCCAGCAATACCAGCCCACCACCAGGGTGTGTCGCCAGGTCCACAACTTCCCGGGGAGCATCGGGGCCCGGGGCGGGGATCCAACCCACATCCGTGCTGCCGTCGGGATTGAGGCGCAGTATCTGTACGGAGGGATTGGGGTCCGTGGCTTCCGTGCGCAGGGTCACCGCCAGGTGGCTCTTGCCGGTCAAGGGGTCGGAGAGTAAAGCGCCCGGGGTGATGTGGTCGGGGGACCCGAGGGTTGACCATTCGAGGCGACCTGCAACTCCAAAGGACGAGTCCGGCAGGAGCTCTTGGTCCCGGGCCTCCATGTACATGGTGCGCTGGTTCCCGCTGCCGTCGTCCTTCCACCCCGTGACCATGGAGCCGTTGTCCACCCAGGGAGCCAGATGGGTCAAGGAGGAATCTGTGCTCACATCCTCGTGGGCCATGGACTCCATGAACCCGGCCCCTCCTGAAAAGTAGTCCGCCAGAAAGTCCAACTCCAATGAAGCGGAATCTCCATCACGACTGGCCGTGATGCGCAGGGTATTGCTGCCCGAACCGTGCAGCTTGGGAGATACATAACCGACCAGATAGAAACTGTTGGCCAAGTCGCGCACATCTCCCGCAACGTCCGTGAAGCCTGGAGTCAGGTCCGGTAGGTCACCCGCTTGTACGAAGCCGTCGGGGCCTAACAGTGTCAGGCTCTGGGTATCGATCTCGTTGCCAAGGCCGATGGTGTAGGCCGAGTAGTCCCCGGCGCTGAGGGCTGCAACCGCAGCGTCGCGGGTCACGAGCCCCGCCTGGTCCGTTCCATCAGTGAAGGTGATCAGGCTGAGGGAGAAAAACTCCAAGCCCATGGCGCTTGCATTAGCAGCGGCCGTGTCCAGCACTGCCAGTCCATCGAGAACCGCCCCAAAGAGATTGGTGGAGTTACTGGTGACAGTCACATCGTTGACGTTGTCGATGGCTGCGTGCAGTTGAGCGGCGTTGGAGGTGAACCCCAGGGGGCCTGAGGATCCTGGCAGATAACCGGGCACGCTGGCGGGTGCACCGAAGAACCAGGAGATCGCCACTTCTACCGAGGGCTCAGTGAGGGCCTCATCTACAAAGGCGTGGGCGGCGGCGAGTTCCGCTGCAAGTCCATCAGGGTCACCGGCGACGCTACCCGAGAGGTCGAGCAAGAGATGGGCATAGGCTCGGAAAACCCGCGGCTTGGGCAGCAGTCGCTGCTGGCTTTCACTGGTGCTGACCAAGGACCCATTTTCGCGCAGCACAAAGTCTGATGCGCTTAAGCCTGGCACTGGGCGTCCGTCGTCCGAGAGCACCTGCAAGAGCACCGAAAGGCGTCCGGGCAAGTCGATGCGGGGGTGGGGTCCGGGGCCGATGGTGATCAGGTCCCCGGGGGTCGGGGCGCTGACGGTTCCCGGGTCGTCGCTTGCTCCGCCGCCTCCGCCACAGGCTGTAAACAACAGCAGGAAGATGGGGAGAATATGGGTGGTAAGATTTTTATTAGACAGGATCTTGTGCATGGATCTTGGCTGTCGCTTCCGCCCATGTGCCCGGCAAAAGCTCTAGCCCCCTCACCTCCCAGCCTAGGGGACCGGACCTGCTCGTTCTAGAGTTGGTACCGGTCACTTTTGTTGTAGAAATCCGCGAGGGCCCCTGGGGGCGTTCAGGGTGGGGGGCTTCGGGCCCGACCTTCTCCCCTGGGGCCACCCCGGGAGGGCTCGTGGAGATCAACAATGGGAGGGCAGTACCCCGCTTGGGGGCTGGGCTCCATCCAATTGCTTGGGCTCACTCACCATCGAAGCGCGTGGCGCGTTCGAGGATCGAACGATCGAAGTAGTTCAAGCCCATGCCCGCGTCCACTTGCAGGCCTTGACCGGCAATGCCAGACGAGCGGGGCGAGAGCAAGAAGAGGGCGGCTTGGGCCACTTCATCGGTGGTCAAACCCACATGGCGAAGAGTTGCTTGTTCCGCAAAGAGGTATGCATCCGCATAGCCAGGAATCCCCGCGGAGGAGCGCGTCTTGAGCAGGCCGGCGCGTACCGCGTTGACGCGCACATTCCGTGATGCGAGGGATTTGGCCAGGAATGCCACGGCGGAATCAAGTGCAGCCTTTGCGGGCGCCATGTAGCCGTAGCTTTCCGCAGCCATGGTGGTCGTGGAAATGGAAATCGTGACCACCGAAGAGCCCGCAGCCAATTGATCTTCGAGGGCTCCCGCGAGGGCAATCAGGGAAAAGCACGAGACGTCAATCGCCTCCAAGAAGTGCTCCCGGGGAGTCTTGTGAAAGGGCTGCTCTCCGCCATCATAGCGGGCAAAAGCGATCGAGTGCACCAGCCCGTCGATGGGGCCAAAAGGCTTGAGATCCTCCGCGAGCTGATCGATCTGATCTTGCTCGCGCACATCGCAGCAGAGCACTGGATCGTCGCCAGTGATTTTGGCGACCTCTTCGCGCCGCTCTTCTGTGCGCACCATCCAGATTGGGTGGGCACCCACAGCGCGCAGTTCTTTGCCGATGAAGGCCGCCACGCTGCGGCGGTTGGAGAGGCCCGTGACGAGCACGCGCTTGCCCTTTAGTTGCAACCAGTCGTTCATGGGGAACTCGTTTCCTCTTTGGTCTCTTCCGCCAGGGCCAAGACAAATTTGATTCGGGCCACGAGTTCGCCCTGAACTCGTACAACCGCACTGCACCAGCGGGCATTGGCCAGGGCATCGGTGATTTCCACTTGGGTATGCAGGGTTTCTCCCGGCCGTACCATGCGCTTGAAGCGTGCGTCTTCGATGCGAACCAGGACAGGGGTGCCCGTCATGGTTTCGGTGGGATCAGATTTTTCTGTTGCGGCGCAGTAGATCGCGATCGCGGCGCTTTGGAAGCAGTGCTCCGAGATGTAAACCCCGGGCAAGATCGGGTTACCGGGGAAGTGTCCGCGGAAGATGTCCAGATCCTCGGCGACATCCCATTCACAGGTGGCCCCGTCGGGTTGCAACTCCAGCACGCGGGTGACCAATAGGAATGGATCGGCGTGGGGCAGAATCGCGGCTGGATCCAGGGTAGATGCTTGATCAGATTCCACCGGCCACCTCCAGGGTAGTGCCGTTGATGTAGGCAGCGTCGCTGGAGGCTAGGAACAGAAGGGCTGCAGCGACCTCCTCGGGCTTACCGAAGCGCCGTGCGGGCACGGACTTCTTGTATTCCCGAATCAAGTCCTCCGGCAGGTCATCGAGCAACTCGGTGGCGATAAAGCCCGGGCTGACGCAGTTGACCGTGATGCCTCGGGAGGCGACTTCTTTGCACAGGCTACGGGTCAAGCCTATCTGGCCAGCTTTTGACGCGCCGTAGTTGGTTTGTCCTTGGAATCCGACGCGGCTGGCCGGGGAGGTCACGAACAGGATGCGTCCGTATCGCTGGCCCAGCATGTTCTTCACCGCACCGCGGCTCATCAGAAAGCCCCCGGTCAGGTTCGTGTCGATCACCGACTGCCAATCAGCGATGCCCATCAAGGGCAAGAGGGCATCCCGGCGAATGCCCGCGTTATTGATCAGCACGGACACGGGCTGATCGCCGATTTCCTCCCAGAACGCGTTGACCTGGTCCTCTTGGCTCACATCGCAGCGGGTGAGGGTTAGGCGTTCGGCGTTTTCTCCCGCCAAGGAGCGCAGTTCTTCCGCGGCTTCTTCGTTGCCTCGGTAGGTGGCTTGAACCCGGGCCCCTTCCCCGAGGAAAGCCAAGCTGGCCGCCCGTCCCAGGCCGCGGGTGCCACCGGTGATGATGACTTTTTGATCGCTGAATTTCATGGAATCGTTTGTCTCTTAAGAATGCCCTAGGGCGCTTGTTTTAGCATGGAATGAAGGCGACCGTCCACTTGGTTGGCAGTGATCGCGCCATAATTGGCGGCGCCTAGCCAGCCGCTCATGATGATGCCTACCGAGCCCGCGTGGTAGAGACCCTCCACCTGCTCGGAGAGCTTCATGGAATAGGGGAGCCCTTCGAATTTTGTGCCAAAGGAGGCTCCGCGTAGGTGTTGCGTGTAGAACCCAAAGGTCTTGGGGGTGGCGGCTTCCGTGTGGGTGATGTGCTGAGTCAAGCCCGGTACCCGCTGTTCCAAGTCCGCGAGGGTCTCTTGTTCGAGGCGCGTCTTGGCGGCGGCGTAGCCCTCATCATCCAGCTGGTTCCAATCGTCCCAGTGGGCATTCATGGAGGCCACTATCGCAGTGCGTCCCTTACCCGAGCCCGCCTTGGGATAGTAAAAGCTGTAGGTGCGGCTTTCCCCGAACTGATCGCATAAAGCGTGGGAATCGAATGTCTCGCGCGTGGAGGTGAAATACAGGTCCGTAAACCAGGGCAGTTCGTAATTTTCCTCAAGGCCCATGTAGACCTGAGTGGAGGAGCAGTTCGGACGCACCGCCATAGCACCGGTGTAAAAGTCCTCGGTGAGGTGCTCGGGCCCAATCAGATTCTGGATGGTGGGGTGCAAACCCGCATTGGAGATTACGACCTCCGCGCCGATTTCACGGCCTTCCGCCAAGACTCCCCGGGTGCGTCCCTGGTCGATCAGAATTCGTTCCACCTGCACCCGGTTGAAGAGGTCGACCCCACTGGCCTTGAGGGAGGCCTTGAGATCCCGGATCAACAAATCCGTGCCCCCCGTAAAGGTGAACACCCCCTTGGACATGAAGTTCGAGAACACGATCCCAAAGGAAATCGCCGGATCATCGAGGTGCGCGCCGTTGGCATAGGAGATCGGCTCCAGCAACAAACGATGCACATCATTGCGGCCGGGGAAATACTGCTCGAGAACGTCACCCGTGGTGCGCGTGTCCTCGTCGTAGTAGTTCATCTGGGCTAGGTCCGCATAAAAGGCATCTACGGACTTTGGGTTGCAGCCCATGACTTCCACCAGCTTTTGGGTGAAGTCTTCTTTCGTGAAGGCCGTGTCGAAGCAGAATTGGGGGTTGTCGAAGCGGATCCCGTCCAGCTGCACGATGCGTTGGGCCAACTCGGGGCTCCAGTAGCGGCGCACGGTCTTTTTCATGCCCCAGGGAAAGCCGTGCAGGGAGATATCGAACACGTGTCCTCCCCTGCGCTTGAACCAAGTGGCCATGCCCCCGAGGTTGTAGTGCTGTTCGAGAACACAGACCCGGTGTCCCGCCCGGGCCAAAATGTTTGCACTGGTGAGGCCCGCAAGCCCCGACCCAATAACGATCACGTCGTAGTGACTTTGAGCCTTGGCCAATGGGTCGCTCTTGGGGGGGCGTTTCCCGTCGCGGCTGCCCGTGTGGAAGTGGCTCATGGGGTCGCCTCCTGGCCCTGTGCACCCGCAGCCACAAAGGCCGCTACGCCTGCGCCGCCCACCATGGCTCCAACGATCCCCAGGAATCCGTTGTCCGTACCGATAATGTGCAGGCCTTGCACACCGCTGGCGGCGTCGTCCACCTTGTGGGGAATGCCATAGACCGCACCGGCTCGTTTCGACGTGAAGTGCGTGATCGTGCGCGGGGTGAACACGTCCTTGGCAATCACGTGAGGTCGGGGATCAGGGGCGAATGCGCTCACCGCTGCCAAGGATGCTTGGTAGGCGGCTTCTTTTTGGGCCCCATAGGCTTCCTCGTCGAGGTCTTCCCAGGCCCCTGCGTTGGACAGCACCGTGGTGCGCAGTACGCCCTCGGGCTCGGGATCTTGGCCGCGGTAGTTCTCAGGAATGCACAGCACGCCGCTACGGGCATCGAAAGGCGCAGGTGTGCTCGGCGCATAGATCCCGCTCTCCGAGTGATTCCAAAAGGTGATCGTCTTGTCAAAGCCCAGGGACGGCGCGCTTTGGCTCAGGTGTGTGCAGCTCTCCACAAAGGTCATGGCACCTACGGGTTCCGTGGCGGCCCGTTCGGCAAAAGTTCCGCCGAGCATTCGGAGGGTCTCCACATAGCCTGCGCTTGATAGCACCAGGGGCGCGCGTAAAACCGTCCCATCGTCGAGCAAAACACCTTCTGTGCGCCCATCCTGGTGCAGCACTCTTTGCACCCCGGACTTCAAACGCAAGGTGCCACCCACCTCTCGCAAGCGTCCGGTGAGTAGCTTGAGCAGGGGGCGCACTCCTCCCCGTGGGCGGGCAAAACCCTCTTCATAGATGCTCTTCCAAAGCACCACGAAAAGGGACCATGAAACATCCTGGGCAGTGGGGGAGCCGTACCACAGCAGGGGGTGCAAGAGCATGTCCACCAGCAGCTCATCCCCCAGCCGCCGCAGCAATTCCGTGCGCGTGCTGGCGGGCCCCCCCTCGACCCCGTGGGGACTCAGGGCTAACTCGCTGGCGAGCTGATCGAAGGCCTCGGCGCAGGTGGGGAACTTGGCCCGCACCTGGCTGGCAAGTTCATCGAAGTCATTGCTGAAATCCAGGGACACGCTGGGGAAAACCGTGCGCGATCCCAGTTGCTCTCCCAACTCCAACGCCTCTAGGGGGATTCGCAACTGGCGCATAACCCGGGGCAGGGGCAGTTTGCGCGCACTCTTGGGAGCCGCGTTGGTCAGGGCGTGCAAACCCACGTCATAGTTCCGGCCACCGAGCTTATAGAACGAGTTCAGGCCGCCCCACAACCAGTGCCGTTCGAGCACAATCGTGGAGAGGCCTGCTTGAGCCAACCGAATCCCAGCCGCGAGCCCCGCGGGACCCGCACCGATCACGATGGCATCCGCGCGCTCGTCCATGGGTTTCACGGGGATGTTGCGCCTCAGTGGGCGACTAATTCCTTGTCCGCCAAGTGCGGCGCGAGGTAGTCCACGCAGCTCTGGAGGCTGGCCAATTCCTTGTAGTCTTCCTCGGGCACGTTGACGCCGTAGCGCTTGCGCAATTCCATCACGATGTCGAGGAAGTCCATGGAGTCCAACTCGATTTGGTCCCGCAGGGAAACGTCGAGCTTGAGACCCGCGACCTCTTCGTCGGGGGCGATGGTGATGATGATGTCCTTGATGGCTTGGACGATGTCTTCGTTGGTCATGGTATTTGGGCCCCGGTGGGGCACATGGGATCGGTGGTCAGAAAGTGGGGCGGCCAATGATGACCGCTGAATTGATGCCGAGCATTCCGAACGAGAGGTTCAAAATGGTCTCGACTTTATCGTTCTTGTGAGGTTCCTGCAGGACTAGGCCGCGCATGGCGCAGTCCGGATCTAGGTTCTGCACGTTGATCGTGGGGTGCACAAAGCCGTCGGTGAAGGAGGGTAAATTCCCCGCCAACTCAAGGGCGCCGGCGGCTCCCATGGTGTGGCCGATAAAGCTCTTGGTGTTGTTGATGCTGGTCTTGCTGCTGTCGCAGAAGACCTCGTTGACCGCACGGCACTCTTGAATGTCACCGAGGGGCGTGCTGGTGGAATGGGTGTTGACGATGTGAATGTCTTCGGGCGAGAGCCCTGCGCGCTGGATAGCACTTCGCATGCACTGATTTTGGCGCTCGGGGTTGGGCAACACAAAGTCGGTGGCGTCGGAGTTCACATGCCAGCCTAGGATTTCGGCCATGATCGGCGCGCCCCGTCGTTGGGCGTCTTCTAGCCGTTCAAGGGTGTACATGCAGCCCCCTTCGCTGACCACGATGCCATTGCGGTCCTTATCAAAAGGGCGCGAGACCTGGGTCGGATCCTCGTGATGGCCAAGGGCTCCTTCGGACTTGAAGGAAGCGAAAATTCCAAAGGTATGGATGCTCTCCGAGACTCCACCGGCGAGGGCCGCATCTACCTCGCCTAGTTGCAACATCTGAGCCCCTTGGATAATGCCCAGGTTGCCCCCTGCGCAAGCGCCGCCGATGGCGTAGTGGGGGCCGGTAACCGGCAAGGACAAGGTCACTTCGCCAGCGGGGTTATTGGCCACCGTGCGCGGGTTGTGGTGGTGAGACCAGAAGGAAAGGTCGAAGTCGTACTGGCTGACCTCGTGGATCTGCTCTTCGGTTTCAACGTTGCCGTGTTCGGTGATGCCCACATAGACACCCACCCGGTCGCGGCCCAGGTGATCTAAGTCCAGTTGGGAATTAGCGACTGCTTCGTGGGAGCAATAGATTGCGATGGATCCAGCCCGGGTACCCCGGCGCAGGGCCTTGCGGGATTGATAGCGAGTGGCTTCAAAGTCGCACTGGCCCGCCACGGTCTTGCCAAAGTGGCGGATTTCCCAGGGGCTGACTCCGCTCTTGCCCGCCAGGAGGTTGGCACGGTACTCGTCCAGGGAGTTTCCGTTGGGGGAGGTCAGGCCGACCCCGGTGATCACAATACGCGGGAGATCAACCATGGGTCTGGTCTCCGGTTGAATGGTTGGCTGCGGGTTCAGTTGGCTTCAAGATGGCTCCTTCGAGAAATTCCTCTTGGGCAAGGTCGGCTTGCTCGCCCATTTCTGGCCCCTTCTGGATTCCTGGCAAGGCAACTCCGCCCACCTTGAGGGCTGTGCCGATGGCCTTGGACAAGAGACTCTGGGGGTCGCCTAAAGCTCCGTGCACGGAACTGAACACCAAGCGCATGACCGCATCGGCGATGTCACAGGTGGAGAGCACCGAGCGCAGGGTCATGACCCTTGGGTCCTTGTTGCCATGCCGCTTACGGATGACTTCGAGGGCGCGGTTGGCGCCCTCGCGGAAGTTCTGAAAAGCAACCTGTTCCCGGCGACGCAGGACCGTGGCCACGATGGAAAGAGTGTTCTCCACCGCTGCGTGCAGGTTGCAGCGACGGGATGAGTCAAAGGCCGAATGCACCGCGCCCCAATCGATGAGCTCCTTGAGGGTGGTGCTGATGGCTCCCGCACTGAGGCCGAGTTCCGCGGCGATCTCCTTGCTCGACATGGGCTTGCCCGCGAGCACCAGCAGACCCCAAATGCGGCCGTGGATTTGCTTGAAGCCAAAGGCCTTGAAGAAGGCCTCAAAGGCGGGCAGTTCTGCCGCCAGTTCGGTGGACAGGAACGGGACCAACTCGGTCTCGGCGGGCTCGGTGGGTGGCTTCACGGGTACGGCTAATGGGATGGCGTCACAGAATTCATGAATCCCTGAACTCTGTGGAGGCAAGCGTTGTACGCCCTGGGGGGGCGCCTTGCAACCCTGGATGGACGATCTTTACAGGGGGCAATTGGGACTTCCAACCGGAAGTGAGCCCTACTCTGGGGTATTGCCCAGAACATCCCGCAGCCAGGTACCCAGGGCGGTGATCTCTTCCGCCACCACCTGGTGTTCCATGGGATACTCGTGCCACTGGACCTGATATCCCAGGGCCCCAAGGCGCTCTCTTGCGGCCATCCCCATGGGGTGGGTCACCATGGGATCCTGCGTTCCGTGGGCCTGGAAAATGGGAATCTCGGAGTTCGCCGGGGCGCGCTCGTTTTCCAAATCGCAATCCGCTGCGATGTAGGTGGACAACAGGACCAGACCCGCCAGCTTGTCCGGATGGCGCAGGGCCTGGTGCAGAGCGATAGCCCCGCCCTGGCTGAAGCCGGCCAGCACTACGCGCTCTGGCGGGATGCCGCGTTCTTGCTCCCGGCCGATCAAACGCGCCAGATGTTCCGCCGAACCGCGCACTCCGGGCTCGTCCACCTTGCGATCAAAGTCCATGGCTAAGATGTCATACCAAGCGGGCATCACCATGCCCCCGTTGACAGTCACTGGAATTTTAGGCGCGTGGGGGAACACGAAACGAATGCCGTGGTCCGTGGGCAGTCCAAGCTCCGGCACGATGGGCGGAAAGTCAAAGCCACTTGCGCCCAGTCCATGCAACCAAATCACCGCGGCGTCGGCGGGGCGTGTGGGTTCGAGGACTACACTTTCGAGAAGGAGGGGAGATGTCATGATGGGTCACAAGCTTGTGCGGATTACCACTGCAAGGCAGTCATGCGACAGTGCAAGCCACTGCCAATTCCCAAGAGGGCAACACGTTCGCCCTTTTGGATGAAGCCCGCTTCCACTGCCAGGTAAAGCGTCGCGGGAAGAGATGCGGACCCCATGTTTCCCAAGGTTTGCACGCTGGGGAAATCCTTGGCGGGATCCAGGTCTAGGGTCTCCAGTAGCAACTTACGATGGGCGGACCCAACCTGGTGGGTGATAATTCGGTCGATGCTGTCCCGGGTCCAATCCTGTTGTTTCAAAAACTCTTCAAAGGTGGTTGCCGCTAGGGCATTACCCGCCTGCAAGAGGGCTTCCGAATCTGTGACCATCACCAATCCGCCATCCGCGGCGCGATCGCCGGCACAGAGTCCCACGGATTTTGTGTCTGCCCGTGAGGTAGACCCGAGCCACACCTGTGAGGTGCTGGCCAGTTCTTCCGCCACTAATAGAACCGCCGCACCCCCCGATCCGATGGTCAATGAGGCATAGGCTTTCTTCAGGGCCCGGCGCGCTTCACGATCGTCTTCAATGGCCATCAGGGAATTGATGGTGGTTTCGATCAAGGGCCGGCCGTCCTCGCCGGTGGTGACCAGGGCAGCCTGAATCGAGCCGCTGCGAATCGCTTGGGCGGCAAAAGCCATCCCGTCGGCTACCCCCAGGCAAGCGTTGGACAGGTCGAAGGCGGCGCAGGTGTCGGGTAATTCCAGGCCCGCGTGCACCACGGATGCGGTGGCGGGTTCCAAAAAGTCGCGGCAGACCCCGGCGTGGATCAAAAGGTTGATCTGGCTCGGGTCGAGGGTCGTGCGGCCTAGGGCGTCCTTGGCCGCGGCAATCGAGAGGCTGCTGGGCCGGGTGTCCGGGGGGCAGAGCCGGCGCTCGGCAATGCCGCTCATGAGCTCCAATCGCCCTACAGAGAGTCCCAAGCGTGCCAGCAGTGGTTCGAGGCGCTGCTCTAGCTCCTCGGAGGTGACCCTCTCTGGGGGCAACTCAAGGCCGAGGGCTTCGAGATAGACCTTGGGTTGGGGCATAGGCGGAATCCTATCCCAAGCCCCCCCCTGTCAACGGCCAGGGGGCCTGTTTCCCGTCCGATCCAGCGCAGATGAAGCACCCCGGATAGAATGTTGGGCCCCCCTTTCTGTGAGGAACTTCCCCCAACCCAGGAGTTTCTTGCGGATTCCCTGCCTCTGGCCATGTCTACCGAACCCGCGCCGTCGATTCTCCATGTGGATATGGACGCATTCTACGCGTCCGTAGAGGTCCGGGACAATCCGTCCCTGGCTGGGCTACCGGTGTGCGTGGGCGGCCCCGCGTCGGGCCGAGGAGTGATTTCAGCCGCGAGCTATGAGGCGCGCAAGTTCGGCGTGCATTCTGCTTTGCCATCGGCTGAGGCCCGCCGGCGCTGTCCGGAACTGGTGCTGTTACCGCCGGACTTCGACAAGTACACCAGCGTTAGTCGCCAGGTGATGGCCATTTTTCGGCGCTACACGCCCTTGGTTGAACCGCTCTCCCTGGATGAAGCATTCCTGGACATCACCGGCACCGAGCGATTGTTTGGGGATGGAGAAGAGGTGGGGCACATGATCCGCGCTGATATTTTGCGCGAGACAGGGCTGGTGGCTTCGGTGGGAGTCGCCCCCACAAAATTCCTCGCCAAGATTGCGAGTGATCTCAACAAGCCAGATGGATTTTGCGTGATTCGTCCGGCGGAAATTCGTGATGTCCTCGATCCCCTGCCCGTGTCCAAGATCTTTGGGGTCGGGCCGCGCATGACCCAAAAGCTGAATGCCCTTGGGGTGCAAACCGTGGGGGACTTGGCGAGTCTTGAACGCGAGGATGTGAGCAGCCGTTTTGGAGCCACGGGGATTTGGATCCACGACTTGGCCCACGGAATCGACAACCGCAGGGTCAACCCTAAGCGCGAGGAGAAATCCCACGGCATGGAGCGCACCTTTGCCGAGGACCTCACCGACCAGGCTGAGTTGCGTCAGTTCCTCTTGTCGTTTTGCGAAGAAGTCGCGTTCACCTTGAGAGACAAGGGCCTGCGTGGCCGGACGGTGACCTTGAAGGCCCGCTTCGGAGATTTCCGCACGGTGACACGCTCCAAGACTCTGGACTATCCCACCAACTTGGGTCCCCGGATCTTTGCCATTGCTAGGGAATTGCTGCAGCGCGTGGACAAGCAGCCCTTACGCCTCTTGGGAGTTTCGGTCAGTCGCCTAGAGGACGTGCGTCGGCCCCAGCAGCAGTCCCTCTTCAACGGCAATCCTTCGGGCCGGGACCAGTGGATGGAGTCCAATTCGCGCCTGATTCGGGCCACCGAGAGCCTCGACCGCCTGCGGAAACGCCACGGGCGCGGGATCGTGATACCGGGAAGTCTGGTGGGGCGCGACCAGCCCTCCAGGGGCGCAGGGCAGGTGCTCCAGCAGGACCCTGAGGCCCAACCCGACCTGACCGATAGCCTCCTGAAGCGCCTAGAGCAGGAATCCGAGGGTGAAAACAAAACTTCGGCCCCGGAAGGTGAGTACGGGGCCTAATGAGTCGATGAGGGAAGGACTCTTGCCTCGAACCGCCTAATGATCCCCGCTCCCCGTTCTTGGACCCCTGCCCTGGTCCTGTGCATTGCCTTTGCCCTGGGTGCTTGGTCGGCGGATCTGCGAGGAGCCCTCGACAGTGGCGTCGGTTCCTTAAACGACGAACCCGCGCATTACGCCACTTCAATGATGGTGCGCGATTTCTTGGTGAGCGGAGATTGGTCTGCACCCATGGATTATGCGCGGGAGTGGTACGTGCACTATCCCAAGGTTGCATTGGGTCAGTGGCCGCCAATGCTCTATGCCGTGATGGGAACTTGGATGTTGCTGTTCGGCGTGAGCGGCACGGCGGCGATTCTATGCATGGTGTTTTTAACATCTTGCTGCGCATCGGCGCTCTATCGTTGGTTACAACCAAAGATGGGTACTCTCGCCGCAGGCACCGGCGTCTTGATTTTCTTGGCCCTGCCCCTGGTCCAGGAATTCAGTGCGGCCCTGATGACGGAGATTCCCCTGACTCTGTTCTGCACCCTATCGGTCTTGGCCTTTGGGCGTTTTTTGGACCGCGGCAGCGCGCGCGATGCGCTTGCCTTTGGAGTGTTTGCGGTAGCCGCAATTATGACCAAGGGGAATGCTTTGGCCTTGGGTGCGGTGCCGCCCTTTGCCCTTCTCTTCACCAGGCGTTTCGATCTTCTACGTTCCAGATTATTTTGGATGCCCGCAATCTTGGTGATTGTGTTGTGCGCACCCTGGTACGGCATGACCGCCGAGATCCAGGCCCGCAGTTGGTCGGGTGGAACACGCCCCAATCTCGAGTACTCCCTGAGGGCTCTGCCTGCATATTTGTCCGCTTTCGTGAGTCTGGGTGGTCTGGGATTCTTGTTGGCTGCGGGCTTTGGCTTGCTTCAGGGTTGCCGCCAAGGCCACGGCACCAACGGGGTCTGGAACGCTTGCGCGGGGTACTTCTTGGGCCTCTTGATCCTCTTGGTGGTGTTGCCCAGCGATGTGGATGGTCGCCATCTGATTTTGGCAGCGCCCCTCCTTGTGGGTTGTGCGGTGAGCGGATGCGTGAGAGTGTGCGGAGCTCTTGGCCTGGCACCTGCCTGGGGCCTGGCGCTATTGGTCACTATGTTCAGCCTGGAAACCATGCGCGTGGTGCCCAAGGACTTTGGCGGTTACCGGGAACCCATCCGAGCCCTATTGCAGGACCCCGCCTATGAAAAGGCAGTGGTCTTGGTGGCTGGAGATGCGATTGGCGAAGGTTTGGTGATCGCGGGAGGCGCAGCAGTCGACGCACCTCGACCTCGCCATCATATTCTGCGCGCCAGCAAGGTGCTGATCACCGACGACTGGAACGGCCGCGATTATCAACTGCACTTTACGAGTCTCGATGCAATCCAAGCCCAGCTGGAGGCGTTTCCCGTGGCTCTCTTGGTGCTCGACTCCAGCACCAATCCGGCACAGTGGTTCGAACACCACAGCATGCTCGAGAAGCTTGTTCAGGAACGTGGAGAGACTTGGGAGTTGCTAGGTTCGCACGATGTGCGCCGGGCTGGGGAGCTCTTCCCAAAAGCTCTGCGCATCTACCGCTTGAAGGACTGGGAGGCCCTAGCCCCAGCCGATATTTATCTACAGGCGCCTCGGGAGGGGGGCAATCTGCTGGACAAGACCAAGCCGCTGCCCATGATTCAACCCCGCTCAGAGTGACGACGCGCCTTGGGGCTCCTAGGGCCTGGTGAACCGGCTCAGTGCTCGTCCGTCAAGTAGCTCATGAACGACATGCCGATTTCCTCAAATTGATGGGGCCGGGGCACGTCGATGGCGTCTTTGATGCAGACCTGTTCGCAGAGTTTGCAGGAGACGCAGTTCTTGTCGATGACGATCGCGATGCGTGAGGTCTGTGGCAGGCTGTAATCGCCGGGGTCCACTAGGTCATGCATTTCGAGGGCTTCGAAGGGGCACACGTCCACGCAGAACTCGCAGCCGGTGCAAAGGGCCTCGTCCACCCGGGCTTTTGGCACCTGCTTGGGTTTGATCTTTTGGACCACCACCTCCAAGCTGTCGTCGATGGCGTCAAAGGGGCAATAGACCCCGCAGACGCCGCAGTTGATGCACAGGTCAGGTTGGATGAAGTAGCGTTCACCGGCGCTGATCGCGTTGGTGGGGCAGACGCGCTCGCAGATCGAGCAGGAGGTGCATTGATCGGTGATGAAGTGCGCCTGCCACTGGTGGGCTTCCATGGCGGCCTTGTCGGTGAAGGCCAGGATGGTGACTAGCCCGTGGGCGTCGTGGCGTGAACGCAAGCCGACGATATCGGCTCCCTCCAGATCCCACTCGGTGGTGAACCGGCCGGGGAAGGAGTTGGAAGTGTGGGTCAGGGCTAAGATCTTGGCCTTGAGCACCTTGATGTCGGCCTTGTCGCTGGGGGAGATGGGCCGCACCCAGGCGGTGAGCGAGACCTTGTTTCCATCCCGGTAGATGTGGGTCTTGTACTCGGGCATGATTTCCGGCGCGCCCAAGCGGAAACGGTCGCGCACCGCGGGAACGCGGGTGGGCATGTGCAGAGTGATCTCAAAACCGTGGGCGGTTTCCTCCACAACATAGTCCCGGCCGTAGCGGCGGTCGCGCTCGGTGCGGTCTTCGGGCAGGTTCTTCCAGTGGGAGTATTCCGCTTGCCAGCCGGGCACATCGTCGAGCTCGACGGTCAGGACAGCGGGGGGTAGCTCGCCGGAGAATAGGATGGCTGCGGTGGGACAAACGTCCACCACCGTGCGAGCGTTGTACTTGTCGGCCTCTTGCTCTTCGAGCACGTGGGCCTTCTCGTCCCCGCCCATGTAGAAGATCTCAGGGAAGTCCTGACAGCAGGCGTCGCAGGCGATGCAGAGCACCGGGTCCACATCGAAAATGCCTGCTAGGGCTGTCTTTTCCAGTTCGGTTTGGGCCATGGGATCGTTCTGGGGTGTGGTCCGGGGGAGAGGGTTTGGGGCTCCTTAGGGACCAGAGAATGGGCTTTAGTGTACATCGGACCGGTGCGAGGGCCAAGGCGTGGTGCCCCAAGATTTGCGGGAAAAGTGTCTGTATCTGATGCACCATGGGGTGCTCTCCCGGTCCCCGGGAGCGCTTCTTCCGTGGATTTACGCCCCGGGCTTTTTTGAATCACAGTCCACTTGCAGATCGTCCGAGGAGGGGAGAGGCCTGTGCTTTGCCGCGCAACCGGGGTTCTTGCGGCGAAAGGTCGCAGGCTCCTGCGATCCAAGAAGGCGCCCGAATGATTTTGGATGCCCGCGTTGCAGTCTTGTAAGGCAGCGACGCTTCAGGAAACACCTCTATCCCAAGGCCCCATGTTCTTTGCCGAGGCCCGCGTCCACGGTCTGTCCCCCGCACAGGCGAGACCCCTTACCTGGCCCCGTGCCCTCCGCAATCCGGAGACTTCGTTTCATGGCCAGAGTCATTGGATCGCAGAGCACATTCCCGTCAGCGGCGATCAACTGAAAGAGATCACCCACGAATCCGTTCCCAATCCACTCAAGCTCCTTCGTCCTGGAATGACAACCCCGGAATGGAGGGGCCCATTCTCAAGCCCCATGGCGTTCTCCGTCCTGAAGGTGAACGCGTCGATGGCCGCGCGCCGACCCATTGAAGGATTGTTTCAAGGGGTGCCCATCAAAGGTCTTCCTCGCCACGCCCAGTTTGCGAGGCAGGCCGGAGGAGGGATCGTGGGTGACCCCTGTGATTGGATTCAGCGGTGGTTTCAAGCGGTGGTATTGGAAAAGCCGTGCTCGTCACGTGCCCGAGTCGTGGCAGAGCCTGCTCCGGTCGATTCCAAGCAAGCGCTGTGTGTGGGATCCGCTAGAATGTGAGTCATCCCCTTGGAAAAATCCTGATCATGTTGACGACCCTAGTTCTTGTGACCCTCTGCGGGGATATCCCGGTTGATTTCAGCCGGGAGGTCCAGCCGATTCTCTCGTCTCACTGTTTTGTTTGCCATGGGCCTGATGAGGGCACACGGAAGAAGGGATTGCGTCTGGACTTGGGAAGTGTTGTCGGTGTTGAGCGCGGGATCCTGGTGCCCCATGATCCCGACACGAGCGAGCTGATCCGGCGCATCACCCACAGCGATCCCGAGCAGCGCATGCCGCCCATGGAGACCGGGGATGAACTCACCGCCGACGAGATTGATATTCTCACCCGTTGGGTTTCAGAGGGTGCGGTTTACCAGCAGCACTGGGCATTCCGGTCCCTTACTTCTGGCGTGGACGATGGGGAATCCGATTGGGGGCACAGCCCCATCGACGGTTTTGTCGGCGGGGAACTCAAGCGTCATGGGATGAATCCATCGCCCGAAGCCGACCGGCCCACCTTGATCCGGCGCCTGTCCTTTGATCTTTGCGGCATGCCGCCGACCCCAGCCGAGGTCGCGGCCTTTGTGGCGGACACAACCCCCGATGCCTATGGGGACCTGGTGGATCGTTTGCTTGCCAGTCCCGCTTACGGCGAGCGCATGACCCTCTCCTGGATGGATGCGGCGCGCTATGGGGACACCTCGGTGCACCATGCGGATGGCCCTCGGGACATGTGGCCTTGGCGTGACTGGGTGATTGAGGCCTACAACCAAAACATGCCCTTCGATCAGTTCACCATTGAGCAACTTGCGGGGGATTTGTTGCCGGATCCGACGCTCGATCAACTGGTGGCCTCTGGTTTTCATCGCAACACACCCACATCTGACGAGGGCGGCGCCATCGACGAAGAGCTGCGCGTCAAGTACATGGTCGATCGGGTCAAGACCACCGGCAATGTCTGGTTGGGCCTCAGCGTCGAGTGCGCCCAGTGCCACGATCACAAATATGACCCCTTCACCATGAAGGATTATTACTCGTTCTATGCTTACTTCAATCAGAGCGTGGAAAGAGGATTTCAGACCAGGAATGGTAATGAGAGGCCCTTGGTTTCGATTCCGAACAAGGAGCAAAGGGTCCTATTGGAGTCCTTCGCTGAGTCCCTGCGCTTGGCGGATGCATTCTTAGCAGAGGCCCAGCCCCCCGCTGAAGGTCTGGATGCGTGGATCCTTAGTGAGCGCGAGGTGCTGCTTCAAAGCAAGCGCCCGATCCTTGGGAGTTGGTACTCCCTGGGCCCCTTTGGCGGCAAGGGCAAGCCTTTTGCCTACAACACAGATCATGGACCCGAACGGGCGGGGTTGGATGTGACCCAGGAAGTGGCCGGGCTTGCTTGGAAAGAGCGTGCGGCGGACGAAGACGCGAAGGTACACCTGCTGAACTTGCCCAACAACTCGGCCCAATACCTCTTGCGTACGGTCGAAAGCACCATCGATCAGTCGGTGATGCTCGCCCTTGGCAGCGACGACAGCATCAAGGTGTTCTTGAACGGGGTAGAGGTCTTTGCCAACGACGTGGGCCGGGGGACTGCCCTCAATTCAGATCAAGTCAGCCTTTCCTTGCCAGCGGGCAAGAGCCAGTTGATGCTCAAGATTGTCAATGGGGGCGGAGCCAGCGGTTATGCATTCGAAATGTTGGGCAGCGGTTTGCCCGATGCGGTGCAAGCGGCCCTGCGCTTGGAGGCGGGTGCCCGGGAAGCGGCCGGCCAAGCGGCTCTCAAGGGTCACTATCTGCGAGCGGTATGGGAGCCAGGCCGGGAGCAGGTTGCGGCCCGTGCGGCCTTTGCCATCGCACGGGACATGGTCAACGCCGGGGTCTCCACCGTGATGATCATGGGTGACTTGCCGGGTGGCCGGCAGACCTATGTGTTGGAGCGTGGTATGTATGACGCGCCACGCAAGGACGAGGCCGTGCAGCCGATGGTTCCCGAGCACATCTTTCCCCTCCCCGAAGGTGCTCCGGCGAATCGGTTGGGCCTTGCTCGGTGGCTGACGGACCCGGCGCATCCTTTGACTGCGCGGGTGACTGTCAACCGTTACTGGACTCTGCTTTTTGGAAGGGGTTTGGTTTCCAGCGTGATGGACTTTGGTTCCCAGGGAGAGCGCCCCAGTCACCCGCAACTCTTGGATTGGCTGGCACAGGATTTCATTCAGAGCGGCTGGAATGTGAAGCGTTCTTTGAAGCAAATGGTGATGAGTGCGACCTATCGCCAGGTTTCTCGTGCTAGTGAGGATGGCCTGCAGAGGGATCCCGAGAATGAATTTTTGGCTCGGGCCAGTCGCTATCGCTTGAACGGTGAGTTCATCCGTGACCAGGCCCTCAGTGTCAGTGGCCTGTTGGTGGACAAGGTCGGGGGCCCTGGGGTCAAGCCCTACCAACCCCCGGGTCTCTGGAATGAGGTCTCCCTCGACGGCAACTTGCGATTCGTGCGCGACAAGGGTCAAAACCTCTATCGCAAGTCCATGTACACCTATTGGAAGCGGTCTGCACCGCACCCGGGCATGACCATCTTTGACACTCCCGCTCGGGATGTGTGTGTGGTTCAGCGCCAGCGCACCAACACGCCCTTGCAAGCCTTGGCCAGTTTGAACGACGTGCAATATGTGGAAGCCGCGCGCAACCTCGCCCAGCGGGTGCTGCTGGCCGAGTCGGACTTTACTGCCCGCCTGGACCTAGCCTTCATGCTCTGCACCGCCCATCCCGCGGATGATCTGCGCCGGGGAGTGATGGGGGAAGTCTTGAATGCTCAGCTCCAAGTATTCGAAGCCGATCCTGCGGCAGCTCTTGCCCTGCTTGGCCCGGGAGAAAGCATGCGAGACGAGTCCCTCGACCCGAGTGAACTTGCAGCCTGGACCGTGTTGGCATCCATGATTCAAAACCTCGACGAGACTTTGACCCGCGAGTGATGCCGGCCTTGAGGGGGAAGGCCCGTTTGGGTCGTGACTCCGATTGCCGCTCCATTCACCACGCAACTCAAGCGCCCTGACCACCTCCTGACACCATCAGTTCCATGTCTTCCAATCAAACAGTGACACACCTGCCAATCGCCCCCCCGGGGTTCACTTCGGAGTGCAAATGACGAATCCTCTTGAGGAAAACCAGCGCCTAACCACCCGGCGAAATCTGCTCGGCCGCAGTACAACTGGCCTTGGTGCCCTAGCGGTTTCTTCTCTCTTGGGGCGCGAGGCCATGGGGGCGAATTTGCTTCAAGGTGGCGACTCCTCCGTACCTCACTTCGCTCCGCGGGCCAAGCGTGTGATCTACATGTTCATGAGTGGCGGTCCCTCGCACATCGACCTGTTCGATTACAAGCCCGCCATGAGAGAACTCCATGGCAAAGAACTCCCCGAATCGATTCGGCGGGGCCAGCGCTTGACCACCATGACCAGCGGTCAGACCAGTTTTCCATGCGTGGCGCCCATGTTCGACTTCAAGCGTCATGGCCAGCACCAAACATGGGTCAGCGAACTCTTGCCCCACACGGCGAAAATCGTCGATGACATTTGTTTGATCAAATCCATGAAGACTGAGGCGATCAATCACGATCCAGCCATCACCTACATCAACACGGGCAGCCAGCAGCCCGGTAAGGCCAGCATGGGTTCTTGGCTCAGTTATGGTTTGGGCAGCATGAACCGGAACCTGCCGGACTATGTGGTCATGATTTCACGGGGCCAGGGCAACCTGCAAGCTCTCTACGCGCGCCTATGGGGTTCGGGATTCTTGCCCTCCCAGCACCAGGGAGTCAAGTTCCGCAGTGGCGCCGATCCCGTCTTGTACCTCAAGAACCCCGAGGGTATTGACCGCGCCACCCGGCGGCGCATGCTCGATGGCATCGAGCGCATCAACCGGGCCAAGCTAGCTGAGACCGCCGACCCCGAAATCGAAGCGCGCATCAGTCAGTACGAAATGGCTTACCGCATGCAGACCTCCGTGCCGGATCTGATGGACCTATCAGACGAACCCGACTCGACCTTTGAGCTCTACGGGCAAGATGCCCGCAAGCCCGGAACCTATGCGGCGAACTGCGTCTTGGCCCGTCGCATGGCCGAGCGCGACGTGCGCTTCATCCAATTGTTCCACCGGGGCTGGGACGGCCACAACAACTTGCCGGGAGAAATCCGCGGCCAATGCAAGGACACGGATCAAGCATCGGCAGGGCTGCTGACCGACCTCAAGCGCCGGGGCTTGCTCGACGACACCCTGGTGATTTGGGGCGGCGAATTCGGCCGCACGATTTACTCCCAAGGGAACCTAACCGAGACCAACCACGGCCGCGACCACCATGGACGCTGTTTCACCACTTGGATTGCAGGTGCAGGGATCAAGCCGGGCATAGAGCATGGCGCCACCGATGATTTCTCCTACAACATCACCCGCGACCCGGTGCACATCAACGATCTCAACGCCACGATCCTGCAGCAGTTGGGCATTGACCACCGGCGCTTCACCTATCCCTATCAGGGACTTGAGCAGCGACTCTCCGGAGTGGAAGGGGCCCGAGTGGTCAACGGTATCTTGGCCTAGACCGAAACCGCACTTCGTTGGTGGACGGCTGAGTCCTGCGGCTTGCCTGATTTGAGGTGGCTCTAGCCCGCTGATGGGGCGGGCAAGGGCATGTGCTAGAGGATCTCGAGGACTTCGAAAGTGACGTGGCCTTCTTCCCAGCCAGAGGCTTGGGCTTTGAGGCGCACAGGTCCTGGCTTGGGGATATCGCCCGTGAATTCGAAAGTGAATTCGGTGCCCTTGGCCTTCAGGCTCGGCACTTTTTCGCCGCAGACTTCACAGTCCTGGGTGCCGACGGTTCCTGCGACTACGACCGTGTATTTCTTGACCTTATACCCGGCGCTGTCCGCCGTGTCTGCGATCTCGGTCCAGTCCAGGGCGATTGGCTCCACGAAGGAAAACGTGGCGTAGCCCTTGGTTGCATCGATGTCAAAATGGGAGGCGCCAACCTGGCGCCGCATGGCCTTCTCGAGTCCGAAGGCCTTGTCGTTTCATATTCACGAATCGAATAGCAGCGTGACCTCTGCGAAGGCCTCGCCGGGGGCGATGGGATCTTCGTTGGCATAGGGGGCTTGGCAGGCAATGGCGCAAAGGCCCAGGAAAAGAGCTCCGATGGCCCTGATGGTTGTGAATTGCATATTTGGTTTCTTAGAAGCGGAGACCCACGGCCAAAAAGGAGCGCAGGTCGAGTCCGAGTTGTTGGCCATCGAGGTCTTGGTACAAAGGCACATCGATGGAAAAGGTAATGTCGATTTGCGGGACCGGGTGCCAGCCAAAACCGAGTCGGCCCAGCAACTCTTCGCCGCCGGAGTTTGCGATGCTGGTTCCTCCCTGGTTGTCGGAACCCACCTGATTCCATTGCAGGCCGAGCTTGGCGGAGGCGGACGGGCCGGGGTATTTTTCGTGGATGAAGCGATAGGCGGCGCTGACCCCTAGGGCCAGGTATTCGCCGGGGTCATAGTCTTGGGCCCCTTTGAGGTTGACCTTGTAAAAAGTCCGCGCGTCATAACGCGCTCGGCCCACGCTGTAGGTCCCGCCTAGGGATAGGAACGGGTTGACCGCGCCCGCGCCGGGCTGCAGAGAGGGCGCGAGTCGCATCCCCCCGTCCTGTTCGTTAGTGGAACCCGTGGGCAATTCCATGCCCCCCGCGAGGGCGACATTGAAGGCTCCCTGGGGGAATTCATCCCGGTGGACCCGGTACTTGGCCAAGAGCGCAATGTCTCCCAGCCCCGTGCTGCCCAGGTTGGTTCCGGAATTTCTAAGGTTGCGATCGACCACCGGGATCAGGGCGGAGAGGGTCAGGTCCCGGTCGATTCCGTAGTCGAGGCCCATGACCAGTCGCTCTTCAGTCCAGCGTTGGTTGTCCGGGTCGCTGATTTCGTTGGACCCTTCGCGCAGGGTGCCCTTGCGCTTGTGGATGTGACTGAGGGAAATGCGCGTGCCCTGTTCAAAGAGAGTTTCTCCGGCGAAGACCTCGATGCCTCCCTGTTGGGCGAGAGACGGGGCGCTGAGGGTGAGAGCCAGGAGCAAAGTCCCGAAGGCGGAGCGGATTGAAGTCGGCATGGGTGGGCAGTGGACCTGCCGATTCTACCCTCCTGGTTCTGGCCAAGGACTCCATTTTCACTTCCGGGGCCGTGCTTTGGGTAAGAACCCTGTGGCTGGTGAGATTTTTCTTCGGCAGCTCGGGGTCCTTGGACCCTTGTGGTTAGGCTCCCTTGCTTGGCCGAGTACCCACCCCCGGATCCGAATCACTCGGGTCCTATCGCGTGCTGGGGCACGCTGCCCACCGCCTGCAAACGGTTTCGGAGCTCAAAGTACGCGATGTTGTAGAGCTCCTTCCCGGGGTCTCGTGGGTGCCATAAGACCCACGTCGCCCTAACAAGGAGTGAGTGATCTAGGGCTCGGCCAGGGCTCGGCCTAGTGCGCTTCCAGCCAGTTCTTGCCGTGGCCGAATTCCACCGCCAAGGGCACGCTCAAGTCGGCGGCTTCTTCCATGGCCTTTTTGACCACGGCTGTTGTGGCTTCGAGTTCCTTCTCCGGTAGCTCAAGCACCAGTTCATCGTGTACCTGGAGCAGTACTTGGGCGTGCAAATCCGAGGCCCCTAGGGCGTCTTCCAGGTCGAGCATGGCGCGCTTGATGATGTCCGCTGCGGAGCCTTGGACTGGGGTATTGACCGCTGCGTTTTGGGCGTTGACCTGGGCCATACGGTTCTTGGAGGCCAAGTCCGGTAGGGGACGGCGGCGGCCGGAGATCGTGCTGACATAGCCCGCTTCCTGGGCATCGGCGAGGGTCTTGTCGAGCCACACGCGGACCTTGGGGAAGGCATCGAAGTAGCGCTGAATGAATTCCCTGGCTTCATTGAGGGTTAGGCCGGTTTCCCGGGCGAGGCGCTGGGGTCCCATGCCATAGAGCAGGCCGAAGTTGATCGCCTTTGCTTGGGAACGCATGGCCCGGTCCACCTCGCTGGCCTCGACCCCAAAGATGTGACTGGCGGTGGCCGCGTGGATGTCATCTCCACGCTCGAAGGCAGCGATCATCTCTGGATCCTGGGCCAGGTGCGCCATGACGCGCAGCTCCACCTGGGAGTAATCTGCTGCCAGCAGAATCCAGGTGCCGTGCTCGTCGGGCTCGCGCGGGATAAAGCACTCGCGCAGCTTGCGACCCCGTTCTGTTCTCACAGGAATGTTCTGAAGGTTGGGATTGGACGAGGCCAAGCGCCCCGTGGCCGCAGCGATCTGGCTGAAAGAACAGTGGATGCGACCGGTCTTGGGATTGACCGTCTTGGGCAGAGCATTCACGTAGGTGTTCGTGAGTTTGGAGAGCTCGCGCCAGCTCAAAAGGCGCTGGACGATTTCCACATCCCCATAGGACTGGGTCAAGGTGTCGTGGTCCGTTGCGTACCCGGTTTTCGTTTTACGCACGCGCTTGACCCCGGCGGCGTCTTGAATGCACATATCTTCAAAGAGCAGCTTGCCTAGGGCTTTTGTGCTGCCGGGATTGAAGTCGGACACCCCTGCTAACTCGCGGATTTGGCCCAGTAGGACTTCAATTTCCTCTTCAAGTCCTTTGGACATGGCCTCGACCTTGGGCACGTCGAGGCGGATGCCCCGGCGCTCCATGGCCACCAGGGCGCCGACCAGGGGCATCTCCAAATCGTAGAAGAGTTTCGAGTTACCACTCTCTTGGATTTCGCCCACGAGCTCTTCATACAGGCGGAACGTCACGTCCGCATCTTCGCAAGCGTACTCTGCCACCTGCTCGACCATGACCTCGGCCATGGTGACTTGGTTTTTTCCCTTGCCGATGATGGCGCTTGTGGGGATTTTTTGCAGGCCAAAATACGAGAGCGCCAAGCTGTCTAGGCCGTGCCGTCGGGTGGACCCCGCCACGGTGAAGCTAGCCACCATGGTGTCGAAGTAGGGGGGGGCCAGATCAATCCCATGGGCACCCAGCACCAGAGCGTCGTACTTCCAATTTTGGGCGATGTGCTTGAGGGAGGAATCCTCAAGTAACGGGCGCAGGGCTTCGAGCAGGGCCTTAGGCCCTCCTGGCAGTACCTCGGGGCTGGCGTTGAAGGGCACATAGAAAGCGCGGCCCGCCTTGGCGCTGAATGAGGCGCCCACCAGGGAGACTTCCAGAGCCTTGAGCCCGGTGGTTTCCGTATCAAATGAAAACGTCCCGGCGGCACGCAACTCTTTGGTCATGGCGGCGAGGTCCTCGGCGTTGCGCACGGTGACATAGTCCCGGTCGATCTCTTCGCGCACGACGGTTTCGCTCAGCTCTTGAACCATGTTGCGGAAGTCCAGGGCCTGGAAGACACCGAGCAGTTCTGCGTTGTTGGGGTCCGGAGCTTGGATGGATTCGAAACCCGGATCGAGGGGCACTTGCACGTCGATGGTGACAAGCTCAAGGGACAGCTCAAGCATTTCGCGCTGGTCCCTGATGCGCTCCTGGTTCTTGCCCTTGATCTTGTCTAGGTTTTCTAGCACCCCTGCCACCGTGCCGAACTCAGCGATCAGCTTTTTGGCGCCGACTGCACCGATTCCCTTGACTCCGGGAATGTTGTCCGAGGAGTCGCCCATGATTGCGAGCACGTCGATCACATGGTCGGGGGTCGTGCCGAATTTTTCCTGGACGGCGTCCATGTCTTCGATGACCAGATCTACCCCGGTTTTGAAGATGTTGTAGAGCTGGACCTTGGGGCCTACCAATTGCATCAGGTCCTTGTCCCCGGTGACAATGATCACCTCATGGCCGGCTGCTTCTGCTTGGCGGGTGAGGGTGCCGATCACATCGTCCGCTTCGAAGCCGGGTACCTCGAAAATGGGAATCCCGTGGGCGCGCACCACTTCGCGGATGTCATCGAGCTGGTCGATCATCTCTTCGGGAGCTTTTTGGCGAGTGGCCTTGTACTCCTTGAATTGCTTGTGCCGAAAGGTTGGGCCTTTAGGGTCGAGGGCCACCGCCACCAAGTCGGGCTTTTCTTCCCGCAGGATGCGCCGCAGGCTGGCGGTGAAGCCGTAGACGGCCCCGGTGGGGCGGCCGTCACTTGTGGTCAGCCCCGAACGGGCCATGGCGAAATGGGCCCGATAGGCCATTGCGGTACCGTCAAATAGAAACACTCTTCCCATAAGGAGGAGTGTACGCATCCAGCGGGCGTTTGCACCCCTGGCGACGGATTAGCTCGTTACTCGAAGGTCACCGCAATCGCGTGGGTGAAGTTCGAGGTGGGCACCGGGTTCAGATCCCGGAACCAAGTCTGAAAATTCCAGGTCTCACCGGGGAGCACCGACACTGCCGGGTTGAGGGGCAGGGAGTTGATGTCTACTTGGACTTGAAAAGTGCCCAGGAGCCCAGAGTTCTGCACCTGATTATTGAAGCGTCCGAGGGATCCTCCCAGGCAAAGCACGCCTTGGGATCCGCCGGGTCCCGGGATCACGGCTTGGTTTGCGCTGACCAGGAAATAGCCAAACTGATTGCTCGGCAATTGGGCAGCGATCAGGGAGAAATTCTGGTCTGCAACCGCGAAGCTGCCCGCGGGCAGGATGATCCCGGATTGGCCTGTGGAGTTTGCGACCCCAGGCACGCAGTAATCCACAGACCCGCCGCTGCCCCCGGTCCCTCCGCAGTTGGCAGAGAACAAGCAGTCGATCCATTCGGGGTGATCGACGAAGGGGTTTCGGTTGCCCTGCAGTTGATGCACAACGTTGTTGCGGTTTATTTCGAAGGTGTCCACCGGATCTGCGAGGTGCCATTGGAGCAAGACCGAAAGCATGCCCATGTAGGCGGTGTCCTCGTTGCTGCCCGTGTTCGACTGACCGATCAAGCTGGTAGAGTTGGTCAAGATCAAATCCGGCTCGTTCACCCCGGTGAAGGTGTGGTTGTCTCCGTTGTAGCGTACATCCGCGTAGAACAAGCCCCTGGCCACGTCACCTTGGCGTCCAGTCCAAACTTCCCATGTGCCGTTGGTGAAGGAGCCGCTGCCCCAGTTGGAGTTGCCCGGATAGGATCCCGACCCACCGCCCGAAGTTGTGTACTCGCTGCAGGAAGAGGAGCATTGGCGGAACGGTCGGTTGCTGCGGGCTGAGTTGTAGCCTCCGTCGCACAGGCGCAGGAGGTGACAGTCGGTGTAGGGGTAGTTGTCCGAGCCATCATTGGGGAAGCCATAGGACTTGGGCCAAGTGTGCTCGCGGTTGTAGCTGCTATCGCCCTTGTTGAAGGACTGGTTCCCGTACACATCGATGATGCGGTTTGAGTTGCTGGGGTCCTCTTGGGCCAGGTTCAAGATGTCCCAGGTGTCCAGGGAGCTACTGGTGTAGGGCCTGCGGGTGTGATCATCGATCACTTCGTGGAGGGTCGTCCGCAGGTTGATCGCGTTGCTGTCGTCCACCGTGGCGTAGTAACCGGGGGGAGCTTGGGGAGTCGCCGGTACGGTGAGGCAAAGGACAAGGAAGCTGGTGATCATCATGGTGGTCGCGGGTGCAGGGAGACCCATTCTAAGGGTGAATCCAAGTCGGAGGTCTGCCAATCTCTGATCTTGACGGCTGTGGACTCATTGTGGTTCCCAAAGGGCTCCTGAAGTGTCCCGAAGAGGTATTTATCGACAGGTGGAAGCCCGTGGTTCTGTCGCTAACGGGAGCAGGCGGCAGATCCAATGGATACTGCCGCCTGCTGTTCATGAATCACTGGCCCCATCGAGTGGGGCCGGTGAGGGGGATCACTGGAAGGTGATCGCGATGCCGTCGGTGAAGTTCGACGTGGTGGTGGGGTTCAAGTCGCGGAACCAAGCCTGGAAGTTCCAGGTCTCACCGGGAGCAATGCCCACGGGGCCCGTACCAAGGGGGATTGCATTGATGTCGATGAGAGCGCTGATCGAGCCCCCCGCGCCACTGTTGGCAATTTGGCTGTTGAAACGCGCCATGTTACCGAGGATGCACAGGTTTCCCTGGGAACCGCCGGGGTTGGGCACGAAGCCTTGGGTGAGGCTGGCGACGAAGTAGCCAAACTGAGCGTTCGGCATGCCACTGCTGGTTAATTCTACGTCGTTGGCGGAGACCAAGACCGATCCGAAGGCGGAAATGGTCGCCGAGGATCCCGAGGAGTTCAGCGCTGCTGTGCAGTAGTTGGTGCCAATTGCAGTTCCGCCGCCGCCGCCACCGCAGTTGCCTGAGGAGCCCGGAGCGGTGCTGCAGGACGAGGCGCCGTTAGGAGCACCCGGGGTGTTGATCACGCCGGGGGGGTTGCTGAAGTCCAGCCAGGTGTCGGAACACCAGTCGTTGGGGTAATCACCACCGCGGAAGACTCCGGCGGGCAACCAAGGACCACTGACGTCGGGGCCAATCGCGGCGGCGCAATCCAGAGCCGTGTCGATGTTACCCGAGTTGTAGTTGCCTTCCCAAACCGTCAGGGTTTCGTGGATGGTCATGCGCGGGTCGGTGCCGATGGCGGTGATGCCATCGTAGTCCGCGTCCGTGTTCGTATTCCAGTAGCTGATCAGATCCGACACTGCAGAGGGATCGGTGATGTTCAGCAAGTAGTAGGTGTTGGACCCGTTCTCGATGTGGTTGGCATCGCCGAAGGGAGCGTGGGGGCCTTGGTCCAGGTCATAGTCCATGCCCGGCACGTTGACCGAGCTGAGCAGGAAGTAGCCGTCGCCGGGGACCGTGTGGCCGGCCAAGTCCCAAACACGGTCGACCGTGCCTGAAGCCAAACCATCGGAGTCGAGGATGACCACGAACCAGTTGTCGAGGGCGGCGCCCGGGGTGCCGATTAGCTCGATGTACTCGTAGCTGTCGGTGCCCGACATGGAGCCGTAGATCTCATTGAACTGGGGGCTCTGGGCGAGTGCGGGGGTCGCGACAAGTAGGCCAGTCACGCTGGCGCTGAGAAGAATCCTTTGAATCATTACTGAGGGAGGGTTTGAAGAAGTGGGGGCCCGGTCAAATGAGTCGGTGGGTACAGCCGCCGATCCCCGGAGAGCCAAACAGGGGACCCCCGAAGCCTATCTAGGAGAGGGCATTCTCGCTAGGTGCCCAAGGGTGAAATCTGTGGTTTGGGGCATGATTCAGTTAATGGAGGAAGTCCCTTTGGGTGTGAAAGGGGAAGGATGGTTTGGCATGCTGTATTCCATGCAAGAGCCCGCTCCCCCCTCTCAGTTGCCTGGAAGACCGATTCACCAGGATTCCAGCCCGCGCACCCTGCTGGGGGGCTTCCTGATGGGCTTTGCAAACCTCGTACCTGGGATTAGCGGGGGCACCATGATTTTGGCCGTGGGGCTTTACGACCGCTTTGTGGGCGTCATCGCAAATCTCTCCCGATTTCGAATTTTGCGGGCGGATTTGCGCTTCCTGCTGGTGTTTGGGGCGGGAGCGGCGCTGGCCCTAGCGAGCCTCTCGGGGCTCCTGGTGGGTCTGGTGTCCAGCCATCGTTGGCTGATGTACAGCTTATTTGTGGGCATGACGCTTGGGGGCGTGCCCCAAATCCTGTCCAAGGTTCAGCCCCTACGGGGAGCGGGCCTAGGCTTTCCCCTGCTTGGTCTCGGGCTGATGGCTTGGTTGGTGTTTGGTTTGACCGGAATCTCCGTGCCCGAAACGTTTCTTGCCCTGGTCCTCGTGGGAGCCATCGCCGCGTCGAGCATGATCTTGCCGGGAATCAGCGGGTCCTACCTTCTGTTGTTGTTTGGCCTGTACGAGACCGTGATCGGCAGTCTCTCCCGTGAAGAGCTGATGGGGAACACCGGGGAGGCCCTGGGCATCTTGATCCCCGTGGCCCTCGGAGCAGCACTCGGGATTGCTTTGCTGTCGAATGTTCTTAAGGCCCTCTTGGAGCGAGCACCGCGCCCCATGCATGGACTCCTGCTGGGTTTGATGTTGGGTTCGGTCTTGGGGCTTTACCCCTTTCAGCAGCCAGTGCATCCGTGGCTGTCCCAAAAGCCTGTGCGCAAGGCGGTTGCTGAGTGCCTCGCAGATCCGGCCGTGGATCAGGCAGAGGTGCGCAAGCAGTGGGGGCTTGCGCCAGAGGTTCCTTTGCAGGATTTGTTGGCGGACTGCGAAGGGCTTGGTGCGGGGGAGTTAAAGACCAAAGCCGAAACCCTCGAGCGTTTTTCGCCCCCCATCACCCAGGCTCTGCTGGCGCTCTTGGTGTTGGCGTCCGGTTTTGGGATCACGCGTCTTGTGAGTCGCGCTCCCAGCGTGCCGTCAAGAGACTGATGGCGACCCCAAGACCGATGATGATTCCGGGCTGCGCTTGAAGCGCGCTTCCCAAGAGGGCGCAGGCCGCGCCGGCGCAGGCGATGATCCAGGCCGGGGCCGGGTGTAGGCGAGGGACCCGAGCGGCCACCACGAGGGCGGTTAGATTGGCGGCGAGGGCTCCCAGGAGCAGGTTTTGGCCTAGACCTGCCTGGTCCGCAGCGCTGAAAAAAGCCGCCAGCAGCAATCCAACTGCGCATATGGCTTGGGCGTTTGGTTTGGAGCTACCCCTCAGTCGGCGATTCTTGCGTACTTCGTTCGGGGTGCTGGCGGCGCTCAAAATGTCCGCTTCCTTTGGATCGTTCAGGCGGGCGACAGCGTCCTTTGGCGCAACCCAACGCAGCCAGGCCTGCTGTTTTGCAACGCCTAGGCTATCCACCACGAAAGAGAAGTACCATGTGGAAAGATCGTGGTCGTCCAGGGCTGCTTGGGTCTGGCCCACAAAGCCCATGGGAGTTGCCGGACGACCGGTCCATTGGGTCACCAAGCGTGCGGCGATGACGGATCGGTCTTCTCCCTGCTGAACCGCGACTCGGGGCAGGGTCCAGCGCCCGTTTTGATCCACGAGGGCGATCTCTGGTCCTTGGGATCCCTGTCGCCAAATGAGGGCTCCCGCCAACATGTGCTGGCTCGTGCTGGGGCCGCTGCCCGGGACTCGGCTGGAGTCGTCCATTAGCTGGCTTCCCCCACGAGCATTTCCGGCAGTCCGCTATCGGTGAGTTTCTTGCGCAGGCGTTGCCAACGCTTTGTGACCGTTTCGGTGTTCAGGCCCATGCGTTCCGCGACCTCTTGATGGGGCATGCCTTCGAGGCCGCAGTGCAGCACTAGGGATCGCTCCTCCTCGGGCAGGGCTTCGATTTCCTTTTGGAAGGCGGTCAGGGATTCGTCCCGGGCGAGGCGCACGGACACAGCGGTGATCGAGTCCGGGACCCCATTGAGTTGCAGGAAGCGTGTGTCCGAGCCAGCCCCCTGGACTCCGTGCTTTTGCCCCGCGCGTCCAGCTTCGAGCAACACGTTCTTGGCAATGCGGAAGAGCCAGGCGCGGATTGAGGGACCCTCGGGGTCAAAGGTTGAGAATCCACGGTAGGCCCGCAGAAAAACCTCTTGAACCACGTCTCCCGGATCAAGCTGTCCGCGCAGGCTAGGGCGGATGCGCATGGAGGCCCAGGTGAAGACTGTGGGGGCCAGGTGGGAGTAGAGGCCCTCGAAAGCCTCTTCGTCGCCGGTCTTGGCCGCCTGCACCCACAGAAGGGTTGCGTCGAGGTTTTTCGGCGCAGGATCGATG
Source organism: uncultured bacterium (assembly GCA_937910685.1). GTDB lineage: Bacteria > Planctomycetota > UBA1135 > UBA1135. The sequence goes on along the minus strand of CALEMP010000158.1, from coordinate 508 downwards.
GGAGAGGAGGCCATGCTGCCTAGTTTGTACCATGACGCGCGATGGATGCCCATGAGAACGAGGGAGCTGCGGCTCTATTTGACTTTTTATGCCTCTGGGAAGAGGACCAGGAGGCAGGTCTCGACCGGCCCCTGGCGGAATACCTCGCCCGTTTCCCCCGCCAGCAGGTGGAGGTGGCTGGGGAATACTTGGGGTTGGTCGGGCCGCCCACGGTTTTAAGGCCAGCCGAGGATTCCGGTGGCAGCCAAGCGCTGAGCCCCCCGGCCCCGGGAGGGGGTGCCCACCGCCAGGTGGGCAACTATTTACTGCTCGGAGAGCTGGGAGCTGGAGGGCAGGGCAGCGTGTTCTTGGCTGAGGACCCTGCCCATGGAAGAGGGTGACCTCCTAGGTCCTCCCGGCCCTAATGGGGGGACGCCGATGATCTTGATTAGTGGCGAGTCCATGGGGCTCAGGACCCAGCGTTCCGGCAATAGTCCTGAGGGCGATGACCTGTCCGGTGCCACGGCGC
>CALEMP010000157.1 GCA_937910685.1 uncultured bacterium | reverse complement strand
CTGAAACCCTCACCAGCCAACACAGTCAAGACCGACAAGCCGTGACTAGCCAAGTGTTCGGCCAGGGCTTCGTAATCCTGAGGCTTACGCTTTGCGTCCGGCACCAAGATCACCAAAGGACTATGGGTTGCGGCGGATGGAACACTGGCCCGCGCGCCCGATGTCAGCTCAAGAGTACGAACCTCGTGAATCCCCCTCTTGGAAGAATCCCAAAGCGGCGGGTCGCCGGCAATGGGAAAACGCGGACTGGGGGTGTGTTCTGCCGCGAGCCGCCCGAGCATTTCTTCGAGCATTTTTCCGTCTACCTTCTTGGAAATGTCGTTGGCTTCTTGCGGGTCCTTGGCCAAGTCATACAGAGAAAAGGAACGGGAACCATCCTTCTTGACGTGGGTCATAACCTTGAGGTCTCCCGAGCGCAGGGCTTGGCGCTGGCCGGTTTCAAAATACAGGTCACGCTCCGGTAGATCCGCTTTTGGATCGCGCAGGATCTCCACAAGAGAAACCCCATCAAGATCGGCAGGGTTCGGTTGCCCAACTAATTCAGCGAGGGTCGGCAACACATCTTGGAAGCCAATTGGCGTGGAGTTGACCGAAGCCGGAGGAATTTGGCCCTCCCAGCGCGCCACAAAAGGCACGCGAATGCCCCCTTCCCATAGGGATGTCTTGAAGCCCCGCAATTCCCCGTTCGATTCAAAAAACGCACTGTCGGTTCCCCCATTGAACGTGGCGCCGTTGTCGCTCGTGAAAATCACAAGAGTGTTCTTGCCCAAGCCGAGCTCGTCCACCTTGGCCAGCAACCGTCCAAGCCCCGCGTCCATGCGCGTGACCATGGCGGCGTATGCGGCGCGGGGAGACCGATGGGGCAAATAACCCTTATCCCCCAGATAAGGCCCATCGTCCCAATCGGATTCCAGGTACTCCCCCAGGGAGTCCTCGGGCACCTGCAAGGACACATGGGGCACTGGCGTTGGGAAGTACAGCAGAAAAGGAGCAGCTTGATTGCGGTCCAAGAACGCCAGGGCCTCGTCCAGCATCACGTCCGCCGCGTAGTCTTCACCCGAGAACGCCGCCCATGGGTCTTCGCCCTCCGGCACTTGGCTCCAACGCTTCGATGGTGTGTAGCCTGGATTATTCAACACCAAAGGTTCCCCGTCCTTCCAGAGCGCTGGGGGATAGTGATCGTGAGCTCGCTTCTGACACATGAAACCAACAAACGTGTCAAAACCCTGAGCCAATGGCCGGCCCTCATCCCCTGGCGCCCCGACTCCCCACTTGCCAAAGGCGCCGGTGGCATAGCCAGCAGCCTGGAGAACACGCCCAAAGGTCAGGGTGTCGTAGCGCAAGGGCTCTTGCCCCTCCTCCAGCACATGCAATGGACTCGACCATGGGGAGTTTCCGCGAACCTGTGCGTGCCCGGTGTGCAGGCCCGTTAAGAGAACGCAGCGCGATGGAGCGCATACGGTGTGCCCCGAATAGGCCTGGGAAAACCGCATGCCCTCTGCGGCCAGCCGGTCAATGTGGGGCGTGCGGATTCGTGTCTGACCTTGATACCCCACCTCGCCCCAACCTAAATCGTCCGCCATGAACAGGATGACATTGGGGCGATCAGTTGCAGCACGCTCTGGATTTTGCCCAGCCTCGCTGGAGCCCGGAAATACCGCCAGACAAAGGGACAAGTGCAAGAGAAAGGTATTCATCGGTGACATCTTACCCGGATCTTCGGACCACCGATCCGTGATTGGTTCGCGGGTCTAGGCAGCCCCGTGCGCGGCAAGGCCCTAGCCCTTGTGCCCATGATGGACTTCGCGAGCTATGCCCTAGGGCCCGGAAGGCCGGCCTAATTCTTCACGCCACCTACCATCCTGGCCCTAGCGGTCCTTTGGGCCAGCACTGTTCTCTTGCCCATGCCACACACAAGGCAAACTGAACGGTTGCATCCCAAGGGATTCAAGGCAGGATAGAGCCATGCGACTGTTGAGCTTCCTTTTCCCCGCAACCCCGCCATCGGGGAACGCCCCCCCGCCGCCCAAAATGGCCGGCACGCTTCCTGGTCGCATCCTGTGGAACACCCTAGGAACCCTCTTGATCTTGCTCGCGGCGATTGGAGTGATCTTGCCGGGCTTGCCCACCACGCCATTCGTTCTGCTGGCTTGCAGCTGTTACATGCGTGGGTCCGAGCGCATGTCTCGACGCCTACTGCAGCACCGCATTTTCGGACCCCTGATTCGTGATTGGCGCGCCGGTCTAGGCATCCCCGTACGCGGCAAGGTCCTCGCTATGGTGATGATGGTGTGTTTCGCGGGCTATGCTCTAGGGCCCGGTATGCCCGCCCATTACTTCATCCCACGCATCATCCTGACCCTAACGGTCATTTGGGGCAGCATCGTGATCTTGCGCATGCCCACCCGCAAGGCAAACTGAACGGTTGCATCCCAGGGGATTCACGGCAGGATAGAGCCATGCAACTGTTGACCCTTCTGCTCTCTGCGACCCTGCAAGCAGGGAACGCTCCCCAGCCGCCCAACATCCTCTTGCTGCTTGCCGACGATCAGCGGCCCGACACGGTCAGCGCCTGGGGCAACGATTCAATTTCCACCCCGAACATTGATGCCCTCGCGCAAGCGGGCTATTCCCTGCAAGAGGCCCACTGCATGGGGTCCCCACATGGGGCTGTGTGTCAACCAAGTCGGGCCATGTTGCACACGGGTCGCGCCTATCATCAGCTCAACATCAAGGACCTCTCCGGCCGCCCGCTCCTGGGCGAAATCTTAGGTTCGGCGGGCTACCGCACCTTTGGCACAGGCAAATGGCACAACGCAAAAGAAAGCTTCCAGCGATCCTTTCAAGAGGGGTCCTCGATTTTTTTCGGGGGCATGTGCGATCACGATGCCGTGAAACTGATTGATCTTGCGGACGGCGCGTATGACAACCAGCGCACGGGGGAGGGTCACTCCAGCGATCTGTTCGCCAATGCTGCCATCGAATTCCTGCGTAGCACGGATGATTCCAAACCGTTCTTTTGCTCGGTCGCCTTCACCGCGCCTCATGATCCGCGCACGCCACCGGACTCGTTCTCCCAGCGCTACTACGACGAGCGCCCGCCCCTGCCGGCCAACTTCTTGCCCCAGCATCCTTTTGATTGCGGTTGGATGCAGGTGCGAGACGAGAACCTTGCGGGCTGGCCGCGCACTAGAGAAGTCATTAGTGACCAGCTCTGCGAGTACTACGGGCTCATCACCCACATGGACGCCAGTATCGGACGCATCTTGGCTGCACTCGAGGCAACCGGCCAAGCGCACAACACGCTGGTTATTTTTGCCGCGGACCATGGGCTGGCCATGGGAAGTCATGGATTACTGGGCAAACAAAACCTCTACGAGCACTCCATGGGAATGCCCCTGATCCTGCGTGGACCGAAGGTTCCAGCGGGCAAGGCCAGTGATGCCCTCGTTTACCTCCATGACGTGTTCCCTACGATCTTGGAGGCGGGTGGTTTGCCCCTGGCTGATGACCTGCAAGCGGAAAGCCTGTGGCCCCTGATTCGCGGCGACCAAGAATCCCTGCGCGAGACCCTGTTCACGTCCATGGGGCGTCATCAACGGGCGGTGCGGGACGGGCGCTGGAAGTTGATTCGATACCCCAACATTGACCACAGCCAGCTGTTTGATCTTCAAAGCGATCCTGATGAGCTCGTCAACCTGGCCTCTCAGCCGGAGCATGCTGGCACGATCTCGCGTTTGCGCCGAGCCCTTGGGCAATGGCAGGGATTCGTGGGGGATGATGTGGCCTGGACGGCCGAGCAGATTAGCCCCAAGGATATCGATCTAACCGGAGCCGAGCGCAAACCCGACCGCTGGCAGCCGGAATGGGTGCGTAAGAAGTACTTCGGAGACTAGTGCCACAACAGCAGCCCGATGAAGCGATCATCGAAACCGTTCGTGCCATCCGGTGAAGAAACCAAACCTAGGATTCTCGGGCTGTTGGAAAGTTGACCGCGCCAACGGCCTACCCCAGGCAGGTCAATCACGACCATGGCCTCTGGGTCCATGGTCCACGTACCGGTAAATTCTTGGGTGCCCATCTGGCCATCAACAATTTGCTCTTGCTTCCATTGGACCGTGCCGTCGGACGCGAAGCTCACGCTGAACCTCCCCGCACTGGGTAAGGTTCCTCCCTCCACAAGCATGTCACTGAAATAGGTTCCGTGCAGAGTCGCTCCGGAAATGGCGCTGGGATTGGTGTCCCAGGGAATGCCCAAGGTCATGCTGATCCCGTGGGCCAAATCGGTGGGGTCACTGGGACTCGCTAGGGTGAAGCGCCCGTCCGAGATTACCGAGCCATGGTGCTGTTGATTCCAATCCACCAGGTTGATGTTCATTTCCCCGCCGGTGGTCAACACATCGAAGGGTGCCCCCTCGGTCATGGGCAAGGGATCGGAATCGGTCACGATCTGATGGGGGGCCGGGTCAAAGACGCGCAACCAGCGCAGCTCGTTCACGATTACCGGACCATCAAACCCAAGCCAGCCGCCCGAGCCTGACAAGCGTCCAAAGGCGTCATGCCAAATCAAATCCCCATCAAAGGGGCTCGTTTCCAGCACATCCAAGCGCGCGCCATAGTGCAAGAATCGCGTGGGTTGTTGAAAGGGATCCGCAGGTGCGGACTGGGGCCAGTGGTTGCCAAAGACCGTGAAGGAAATGCCCTCGTTTTCGAAACTCGTCATGGCGATGGTTTCGTCCCATCCCCCGAGGTTCCCCACCAAGAGACCGGGTAGCCCCTCCATGGTCATCCAGACCTTTCCGTCCTTGCGCGTTCCCCAGAGGCCGCGCAGGCTGTTGAAATCCTGGGCAGTGCCCTGGGCAGTGGTCACATTAAGAGTGTTCTGGAAGCCGTCTGAGGCCGCCCAAGATCCATTCTCGTCAAAGGTCCAAATACCCTGCATGGTGGTCACGGAGGGCAAGGCATCCGTGTGATTCGCAAGCAAGCCTGAAATCTGAAACTTCTGGTTGGCCAAGGGCTTACTGAGAGGTTCCCCATCATCGCACACCACGCGGATGTCGGGGGTATCCACCACCACCACACCGTTCTCGCAACGCACGATGTTGGTTGTGCGAATCAAAACCCGGATGCGAGTCTCGCGCCCTTTGGGGGGCTTGATCGGATCGGGAAGCAACTTCGGGTTCAGCACCGAGCCGTCGCCGGCAACACTTCCCCCATTTTCGAGGGTTGTGAAGTGCAACACCCAAATGCCATCCCCATCGGGGTCATGCACCGCGTCACCGGTCAGGTCAATGTCGTGATAGATGGTCTGGCCGGAGCCGCAGGGATCCACAGCCTGAACCATGATCTCGGTCTCAAGGGCAACGCGCACATGATGCCATTCGGTGACCGGGGCGGTTTCTGAAGCCACATCCAAGGGCAACTGGTTGCCCAAATCCACCGACACACCGGAAGGGTCGAAGAAAACCGGGAACCAGTCTTCTCCATCACTCGAGGTGGAAAGTTCGATCACGCGAGCATCAAAGTCGGATGGCGTCACGCCCTGCAAGGGTGCAGCCAGCAGCAGAAGGGGAAGAATCATCGATGGAGTTTGTGGGAGGACTAGCGGAGATCAGTAAGCCTGGAAAGTCACGGTGACCGTCCCAGGACCAAGGTTGACGGGGTCGTCGCCGGAACTACCATCGCCAGGGCCCTCGACGCAGGCAACGACGGAAATCGCACCTAGCACACAGAGCAGAATGACAAAGCGAACAATGAGGGGGGTCTTGGCTGAATTCGACATAGGAATAGGTTTGGGGTCTTTAGGGGCGCCCCCCTAAACATCGACCAAGTGAGCCCTTGTCTTGAATTGAGGCTCCAGATGCGCCCCTGAGCCTCCCGGGAGGGGTATTTACCCCTTTGGATTCCTATTAGGTAGCCCCACGCTGATTCTCCAGACCTATGGCCCTGAAGATCGTGTGAACTCAAACACCTGGTTTTAGAGGTGCTGGCGAGGCCTCGGATTGCCCCACACCACCTTCTTCAAGCAGGGACTCATCCCAGTCAAACATCCAAGCTTGTACTCCTTGACACTTCTCCTCGCCGCTTTCTGCGCCGCGGCGCCCTCACGCCGAGCACTCACACTCTGAGTCCAGCAAACTCCTCGACTCACTCGACACCGGCCAGGGTGGCTGCTCCCCTCGCTGGCGCGGCTCGCGGTCGCCGACGAATCACCGAAAATCCTGTGCATCTACCTCGACGACTGAAGTTGGTGTGACACGAGCTACATGAGCCCGGACTTCTACAAGACCCCCGACCTCGACGCCCTAGCTACCCGTCATTTTCCGCGAGCCTAGCTGCGCACCAGAAGACCAATCAAGCGATCCTCTGATCCCTGCACTCCGTCTTCGCTGGATGTGATGGAAAGGGTGTTGCGACCGGGGTCCACCTGGCCTTCGAAGGTGCGGCCGTCGACCATATTGAGGACCACCCGGCCCTCGTCCCAAACCGCATAGGTTCCGGCCGTATTCACGCGGCTGAATCCGTCGACACCGGTGGACGTTTGAATCCAGAGGCACGACGTGGGGGTCACAAAGTGCAATTCCACCTTGCCGGACAAGACGCTCAGTTCATAGTCCAGCACGTTGTCGGCCACAAAGGCGCCCTTATAGGAACGGCCTTGAACAGATGCATTGTCCATGCCTCCGCCGATGCGCATGGTGATCGCAAGGCCTTGACGATTGGCCGGCAAATCCCGGCGATCCAAGATGCCCACATCGGAATTGGGCCCGAGCCAACCAGCATAGTAAGAAGACAAATCGAGCAAGGTCAGGCTGACCCTCGAAGTTCCCGGAGCCACCGAATAGGCCAGACCTTGACTGAGGGGCAACCAATCGATGTCGATCATGGGTGCGCCGGTGGAACCACCGATCCAATCCTTGATGTTCATGCGGTTGCGTTGGGCCGTATAGTCAAAGTGGGCCAAGCCCAGGTCACCTATAAAGCGGCCGAACAGGCGCGAGGTGCTCAAGTCCGCCACCAGGGGATTGGACTCGGTTGCCTGGATGTCAAAGTCGTGAACAACGATGCGGTGGGGTGAAGTGAAGGGGTGCTCGTTGGCGGGAGGTCCCTTGCGCAGGCCCCACATCAAGAAAGCCTCATCACCGCCTCCAGTGCTGGCCACGGAAAAAGCTCCTCCGCCAGTGCGCACCCAACCGGTGATGGACTCGGGCACACCTGAGCGCGTCATCCACAGTCCACCGTCAGGCAAGGCGGACCACCATCCGCTCCAGGGCTGGGCCCCGAATTGATTGTCGCCACTGACCAGGTCCAGGTCGCGCCATTGCATCAGGTCTGAGGTCCAACGCCCATCCCCGTGCAAGGTGCCTTCGCCCTTGAAAGTCGAAATTTCTGGTCCGCCGGCTGCATGTTTCAGGTGCATGCCGGTGATCTGATAGGTAGTCCCACTGATCTGACTGGTGGAGCCATCTTCGAGCAAGGACAATTGCACGCGAGGGGGATCCATCACCATCTGCCCTTGTTCGCAACGCACGTTCCCCGTGATACCAAGAATCATCCGCAGCGGTGCGACCTTGGCCTCTTCCACCTGAATCGGTTGGTCGAGCATCAACGGATGGGTCAGATTGCCGCTGGCACTGTTCGTTCCCCCATAGGCCGGGGTTGAGAAGTAAACGTCCCACCGACCATCACCATCGGGATCAACCATCTCATGGCCGGTCCAATCCACAAGGTCAATGATCGTGCCGCCGCCACAGGGGTCATCGGTTTCGATCTGCATGATTGCGCTCAAGGACACGCGCACCGAGGGATAAATCCCCACCGGCAAATCCCCTTGGCCGAGATTCTGAACACCTGTACCCACGATGTCTACGAGGTGACCGCCCGGGGGCGAAAAGGCCTCTAACCAAACCAGGCCGTCCTGGGAAACTTCCACCGTGTGCACACGCACCAGAAAGTCACTGGGTGTGGTCTGGGCCAAAAGTCCCGGAGTCAAGAGCGCAAGAGGCGCCAGTCGCTGAAGCAAACCCATCAGGCGTCTCCTGAAATGCTGAAGGAAATGCCACCTGTAGGAGGGTCTTGTTGCCCACCGTCGGAGCCGCCGCCACCGCCGCTGCCGCCGCCCGGATCATCGTTTTGTTCGACGCAGGCCATGGGAAGGATGGCTAATGCGATAGCGCTGAAGATCAACAGAAAAGCAGCTCGCAGGATGGGTCGGGGGGTTTCGGGCATGATAAAGCTCAGAGGTAAGGCACTGGTGCCCTATCTGAGTCGGCCCAACCCTTGCCCCTACTTGAGATGTTCCAGCCCAGAAGGATCTCCCAAGACCCCCTAGGCGCCGCCCAGGGGCCCCTAGCCCATATTTGGCACGGAAACCCGCACCTGGTACTCGCCCGTTGCGATCAAACGATCGAGCAGTTCCGGTCCAAAGGCAGCCACCGGAGTCATCACCCCGCCCTCCCCCGGGCCCGCGCCCTCCAGCAGCATCAGGGTCGCTTCGAGCAGGCAGCGCACCGTGACCAAGTTGCCCGCATCCCCCTTAGCGTCGAGCTCTAGGACCAAGCGCTTGCCCCCTGTTGTTTCCGCGTCAAATGTCGCGCGTGTGCGCCCATTCTGGATGCTCTCTTCACTGGGTCCCTTACCGGGGGCAGGGGTGATCATGCGCACAATAAATCGGCCAGGGCGGCTCAAGAGCAAGGCGCCGAAGACGCCTAGCATTAGTGTAGCCATGCTCGCACGCAGCCACCCTCCACCCAAGTCCTGCCCTTCCCTTTGCAGAATGGCGAGGGGATCTAATCCCAACAAGGACCTCGTGCGACGGACCACACGCACATCTACCGGACCCATGATGAAGGGCACAAGCCAATGATTGGATGATTGGTCGCGCCAAGGCCGGTTGGCGTCGCGCAGGCGCGTACGCTGTTCCTTGTCTAGGGATTCATGGGGAGTCAAGATCCCCGCATCCCCCATCACTCGCCAGTCACCGGACTCACCAATCGCCCGGGCCGAAGCCATAGTGCCGCCATTCAATCCGCCCCGCAGCCGCCAACGCACATCAACCCGCGCCAGATCCTCGCCCCAGCGCTGCTGAGCTTCGCGGGTCAAGCGATCCACGGCTGTATCGCTCGGTATGGAATCAAACCCACAAAGCGGGACGATACGCGTCCCACGCCGCACAGCTTCATCGTGATGCCGATCGATGAGCCGCCTGACCCAGGCAGTTTCCCCGGTCAGGTCACACCAGTGGGTCCCCTCGGCCGCACAGGCCTGGACCAGATTGTCGGAGTACAGGGCAAAGGGCCCGGCGGTGCTGGTGATCACCCGGGCCTGTTTTGCCAGGTCCGCCAGGGCGGGCTTATCCTGGGCATCGGCCACATGCCAGGGGACCCCCAGCTCGGCCGCCAAGGCCTTGAGGCGGACCGGGTCGCGCCCGGCAATCGCCCAGGAATAGGGCAGGGAGAGGCCCTTGAGGGCCCAGGCCATGCGCCGGCCGGTGAAGCCCGTGGCTCCGTACAGGATCAGATCGTAGGGGCGTGCCATCGGAACAGAATGGCTAACCCAAGACCTCTACGACAAGCATTGTCCAGTCGTTATCATGCCCCCAACCTTTTTCCCGATCCCCCCAATGAAAAACCCCCTTCTTGGCCTCTCCGAACAAGGCCAAAGCGTCTGGTTCGACTTCATTTGCCGCAGTCTGATTGAATCCGGCGATCTGGCTCGCCTCATCGAGCAAGACGGCGTCCAGGGTGTGACCTCAAACCCTTCTATTTTCGAGGCCGCCATTGCCAAGAGCAACGATTACGACGAGACCCTTCGGGAACTCGACGTGCCCGGTTCGAACGCGGAGGGAATCTACGAGACCCTCGCCATCCGCGACATCCAAGCGGCTTGCGATGCGCTCCATGGTGTTTACCTCAAGACCAAAGGCAACGATGGTTTCGTCAGCCTTGAGGTTTCGCCTCTGCTGGCCAACGATACCGACGGCACGCTCTTGGCGGCGCGCCGACTGCACGGTCTCGTTCAGCGGCCCAACTTGATGATCAAGGTGCCCGCAACGGAAGAGGGCCTTCCCGCGATCCAAATTCTGATCGCCGAAGGAATCCATGTGAACGTCACCCTGCTGTTCTCCCTCGAGATGTACGAGCGAGTCACAGAGGCCTTCATTAGCGGCCTCGAACAACGTGTAGCCAAAGGCGAAAGCCCGGCTCATGTGCGCAGCGTCGCGAGCTTCTTCATCAGCCGCATCGATGCCAAGGTGGACGCGGTCCTGCGCGAGCAACTGGAAAAGAGCAACGGACCGAAGGACCGTGCGCTGCTCCAGGGTTTGATCGGCAAAGCGGCGATCGCCAACGCGCGAGTGACCTATGCGCGCTCTAAATCGATCTTCACGGGCGAGCGCTGGGAAGCCCTCGCAGCCCAAGGCGCGGTTCAGCAGCGACTCCTGTGGGCATCGACCTCCACCAAGGACCCCTCCTTCTGCGATGTGCTCTATGTGGAAGAGCTCGTGGGCGAAAACACCGTGAACACGATCCCCGCCGCAACTCTCGATGCTTTCCGCGACCATGGTCGGCCGCGCGCGTCCCTGGAAGAGGACCTGGATGGGGCACGCACGGTGCTTGCCGCCCTACCGGAAGTGGGCGTGGACCTCGACGGGATCACGAAGGGCCTTTTGGCCGGGGGCGTCCAGTCCTTTATTGACGCCTATGGGCGACTGATTGAAACCGTCGAGCAACGGCGGGGCAATAAAGTCGAGGCCTGAGCCTAGCGGACCGCGTCCAAGATCACGATCCCGGCCAGTTTCGGCGTCCAACGCTCCACCAATCGACGGTGGATTGGGTGTATCTCGTATTCGTCGTGCGCGCGGGTATCTCGAAAGACCACGACCAAGAGCACCTGAAATTTCTGGCTGTTGGTTGGACGCGTGTATTGTTCCGCACGCAGGCCCGCATAGAGCGCCACGACTCCCGGCAGGGGCGTCAACTCGCGCTCGAGTTCGCCCACGAGATCAGCAGCGCCTGCCTCTTCCCCTTCTGCCAAGGTGAAGGCGACCGTGTGAATCATGCCCGGGTGCACCGCCCGTTCGGTGACTGGCGTAAGGCACGAGCTGAACACCAGGACGGTGAAGATGCAAAGAAGTCTCATGGGGTGATTTCGTCGAGGGTGACGCGACGGCCTTCCGCCGCTGAACAGTAGGCCGCGGACACGATGCGGGTGACCTCAAGTCCTAGGTCCCCGGATGAGCGACCCTCGCGTTTTTCCCGCACTGCGGCCACAAAGTCCGCACACATGCTCGTATGTCCGCTGGAGTGATCTTCGTCGGGTAGATAAGTGTTCCAACCCGCGTGGGTGCCGGCTTTCTCCATCACATAGCTGTCCCCAAAGGTCTGCGCTTCCGCACCAAAACCCTTAAGCGCGTCGTGGGGCGAAATGTTGCACTCAAGGTGCCCATCGCCGGTCAACACAACCAAGCGGCTCTGCATTCCGCCCACCATGGTGTCCGCACCCAGGGCCAATCCGCGTGAACCATCACTGAAAGCAATCGAAACGCTGGCCCAGGTCTCCACATCAACCCAACCCTGGGCGACGGAGCTTGGCCCATCGAGCAAGGCGGTGGGATTGGCCGTGTCTGCGATCACGGATAGGGCGCGGATGGGTTTTCCCGTTGCCGCTAGTCCCTCACGCTCCTTGAGGTAAACCATGGCTCCGATGGGATGAGCTGCGAGGCGCACCAGAGAACCGCCGCCGGTGTACTTCCAAAGCTTGGAGTAGGGCGAATGGGATCCGTTGTGACACTCCCAGCCCCGGATATCGAGGATCGGACTTTTGTGGGCACTCAGCAGTTCTTCGGCACGCCGGACCGAGGGAGCGTGGATCCAGTTCTCGCCATACAGCAAGGGCACCTTGGCGTCGCGACAAGCCTGCACCATGGCGCTGGCATCTTGAATCGCGACCCGGGCCATCTGGCGCGGATCTACCGAGGACACATCCGCATCGTCAAAGGGCTCGGTCAAGTCCTGGCCCACATAGGCGGTCAACGGCTTCGTGCATGCCACCGCGATGCCGGCCTTGGCTGCAGCTTCGGTAAAAGGCCGGTGCAAGTGGTTGGGCACACAAAGGTCCACCAGGTCGATGTCATCACGAGCGATCAGGGCCTCAAAGGACTCGGACACATGCTCTACTCCGTGTTGCTTGGCAAACTCCTGGGCGTTTGCGGTATCACGCGAAGTCACCCCCTTCAGGACCGCACCACCACCGGGCAATTGTCCATAACAACGGGCCCGCGTACGGGCCAGAAAACCGGTCCCGACAAGACCAACACGACAGGCAGGGGATTGAGTCATGGCTTCAATGGAGTGCGGCCTTCAAAGGCGCTGCGGGCAGCATTGAAGGTTTCCAAGCTGCCGATGTCATAGTACGGCCCAGACACGCGCGTGGCGAAGACCGTCCTTTGAGAGGTGAGCCACACCAGGAACCAGCCGGGGGCGTCCTGTTCCTCAGTTTGAGCGCAGTAGGCGGCCAAGTCCGCGGCCAAGGTGGCAGAAAAAGCGTACACGCAGAGGGCTGAGAGGGGGCTCTTGGGGTCAGAGGGCTTTTCGCGGCAGCTAGTAACCTGGTCCTTCTCGTCCAGGCAGATCTCACTGTAGCGGCCGGGGGGAACCACCCCTTCAAGGGTCCGCACGAACAACATAGGTCCGCGTTTGGGATCAAACTGGTTCAGGTGCGGCCGAAGATCAAAGTCCAAGAGGTTGTCGCCACCAATCACCAAGATCGGCTCCTCACTGGGGCCCATCTTTTCCACGGCCAGGGCCATGTCGCCAATTGCCCCCAGTCGAGTCTCGTTGCTGTCGGTCCCATCGTCGATCACCTCGATGGGCACGGGGGCCGGAGTCCTGTCGGCCCAGTCGCGAAAGTCTTGGGCAAAACGATGGTTGGTCACCACCACCAGGCGCGAAGGTTCCGTGGCTTGCAGCACTCGGTCCAAAATCCACGACAGGACTGGGCGGCCACCCACTTCAAGCAAGGGCTTGGCCCGATTCAGGGTCAGGGGATGGAGGCGGGTGGCAAAACCCGCGGCAAGAAATATGACGCGCAGGGGAGGATCCTCGTGGGGCTAGATTCTAGCGTGCCGAGGCAGGGGCCACGCACGGCCGAACGCTGTGCCATCCGAATGCCTCGTAGGCTTGCCCTAGGCGAGTCAGATGCGCCTGGTCCCGGGCCAGGGCAACCACTGCGCCCCCCGAACCACAAAACTTAGCGGCTGCCCCTTCCTGTCGGGCTAATTCCACCGGCGCAGAGGCCGCTGAATCCAAGCCAAACAGCTCCCGGCGATGGTCAAAGTTACGGTCGATCAACTGCCCAAGTCGCTCCGCATCCCGCTGGATCAACGCGCCATATCCGTCCCGCGCAAGATCACCAATGGCGCTCATGCCCGCACGGGTCGCCACATCCCCAGCCTGCCAAGCCTCATACACAAGTTGGTGCGCAGTCCCACTCGCCTCGCCGGGATTTGGATTCCAAGCCACCAGCAAGGGCGGCAAGAGCCCCGGGTCCAACTGCTGATAGCGCTCAGCGCTCCGCGGGTTGGAAAAATCCATACAAAGCAAGCCCCCATAGACCTGGATCACGCGGTCCTGAGGACCGGCTAACAATCCCAACTCCTCGGTCTCCACGGCCAGCGCTTCCTCTGCAAGTTCGAATGGCGTGGAATGCAGGCCGAGACACTCTTCCATGGCACAGAGAGCCGCTACCACGATGGCGCTGGATCCTGAGAGGCCAACCTGCAAGGGAATGCCCGTTTCGGCGGTCAAGGCAAAGTGCGGCGTGGGGGCATCCACGGGCAAGCGCCGCTCGATGCGCTTCCAGGCCGCGCCCAAGAGTTCTGCAGCCGGGCCCATAGCTTGCACGCCGCCGCTGTGGGCTTCGACCAACTTCACCGTGGCAGAAAAGTCCGCAAGCGCAAAGCCAATCACCGTCCCTTCATAGAGGTCGCTGGGATTGCCCAACAGCCCCACTCGGGCGGGAACAGTGTGCTGGAAGGAACGCATGGCCATGAGCCTAGCGCGCGCTCAAGCCCAACGCATCATGGAACTCGATCCGCGCAGGCCTTCCCCTTCGATCTTTGCCTTGACCCGTAGGCCGTAGGCATAGGAACCGGACGTGCGCACCTCGAAGATGCCGGAAAACGTCTGCACGCCATCGTGGATCTCGCCCGTGGGCTCTAATTCCACGTGGGATGCTCCCGCCAAGTCCGGTCCATGGGTCGAATGTCCCACGATCAGCTCAGCGCAAAGGTCCTCGGCCACAAGGTCCGCAAGTTGCACGTCCATCTCCACGCGCACACGGTCGCCCCCAGTCAATTCGGTCAGGTCTCCGACGCGAGCCGCAACAATGCACACATTGGGGAAACCACGACGCAATCGACGCAGGCGTGCGGCCCGGGATCGGGCCACTTGGAAGCCGCCCATTTTCATGCGAGTGTGCTCCGCAGCCAGGGGCACATAGGCGCGCTCGGCGTATTCTTCCACCATGCGGTCGGTACTGAACAATGCGGGTAAGGTAGCTAAGGCATGGGTCACACGCTCCATCCAGCGGCGCGGGAATCCATCGGCTTCGCGCTCGAAGAAGAGCGGCACGATCTCGGTTTCTAACAAGTGCAAGAGCGATTGGTTGTCCAACTGGTCTTGTCGGGGCTGGTCGTCGTAGATCCGCTCTTCGGTTCCAATGGCCCAGCCGTTGCGACCATCGCAACCTTCAATCCACCAACCATCAAGGATTGATAGGTTCAAGCCTCCGTTGGCGGCAACCTTCATGCCCGAAGTTCCACTAGCCTCTAGGGGCCGAGTGGGGTTGTTGAGCCACACGTCCACGCCCTGGTTCAGCAGTCGCGCCGACGAGATGTCGTAGTCCTCAAGGAAAAACACCTTGCCCAGGAATGGCGTTCTGCGGGTGAGTTCGAAAACACGTTGCAGAATGTCCTGACCCGCGCGATCTCGCGGGTGGGCTTTGCCCGCAAAGACAAAGTGCACAGGCCGATCAGCATCATTCAAAAGCCGCGCGAGGCGCTCCTCATCCTGAAAGACCAGAGTGGCGCGCTTGTAGGTTGCAAAGCGACGGGCAAAACCAATCACTAGGGCGTCCTCGCGGATCCCGGCCATTGCCCGGGCGGCAACACGGGGATCGTCTGTGCGACGCACATAACTCTCTTGGACGCTATTGCGCACCATGTCCAGCATCTCGCGGCGGGCAGTGCAACGCTCTTCCCAGAGGGCATGGGGATTGACGCTCTCTGCTGCGGCAAAGTGCTCGGGACGGGCAGAACCATTGCCGGCGCCCAACAATCGAGCGATACCCGGGCGCGTCCAAGTGGGGGTGTGAATGCCGTTGGTGACGCTGGTCACAGGAACTTCCGACAAGAGGAAGCCGCCCCAGTAATCTTTCAAGAGGTCGCGACTGACCTCCCCGTGCTTTTTGGCCACGCCATTGACGAAACCACTGGTTGAAAGGCAAAGGTAACTCATGTTGAAGCAGCCATTGCCGTGGGCATCAGAACCCAGAGACATGAGTTTTTCCCAGGGCAAGCCGATCCAGTTGGCTGAATCCGCAAAATAGCGCCGCATGAGATCTTCACCAAATACATCGTGGCCGGCAGGGACCGGAGTATGCGTGGTGAACACCGAGGAGGCGCGCACGACCTCAAGTGCCTCCCCAAAGGTCAGGCCTTCTTCGCGCACAAGGCCCGAAATCCTCTCAAGGGTCGCAAAGCCTGCGTGCCCCTCGTTCAAGTGCACCACCCCGGGGTCAATACCGGCGGCACGCAGGAGCTTGACTCCTCCGCGGCCTAGAACGATTTCCTGGCGCAGACGATCCTCGTGGTCACCCGCATACAAGCGCCGAGTCAAACGGCGATCGGAGGGATCGTTCTCTTCGTGATCCGCATCCAAGAGCAACAGCCGCACGCGACCAACGGTAAGTTCAAAGCCTCGCAAGAGGACACGGCCCTCGGGCATCAGGACCTGGACCTGCACCAGAGAACCATCCGCATTCCGCATGGGTTCAATGGGTAAATCCACCGGATCCAGATTCACTTCATGGGCCATCTGCTCGCCCGTGGCGGTCAAGGCCTGGCGCATAAAGCCTCCGCGATAGAACAGGCCCACCGCAACCAAGGGCAAATTCACATCGCTTGCAGCCTTCAAGTGATCGCCAGCGAGCACGCCCAAGCCGCCGGAATAAATCGGGATGCTGGCGTGCAGGCCGTACTCGAAGCAGAAATAGGCAATTGGACGATCGGTGGTGATCACCGTCTCCCCCATGTGCTGCAACTCACGGGGCGGCTCGGCAAGGTAGGCGTCCAATTGCGCGCTAACCTTCTCCAAACGCTCCCGATAAACAGGGTCTTCCGCCTTGGCCTTTGCATCCTGGACGTAAACCCGGCGTAGCACCGCCACAGGGTTTTGCCCCGTGGCCTTCCACAGCTGGGGAGCAAGATCCGCAAACAGGGATTCGGCCTCTGGGTGCCAAGTCCACCACAGGTTTCGGGCAATGCGCTCAAGAGGGCGCAAGACTTCGGGCAAACGAGCACTGACCTCGAAGCCCATCAGGCGCGGCGCCAGGGAGGTTTCGACCTCGGTGGGCGCCACGGGCAAGATGTTACGCGGCGCACTGCTCAGTCCACGGGCGGTGCCTATTTCCAGGGCGCGATCGAAAGACTCGATGTAAGGCTCGATCAGAGATGCCCAGGAGAGCTGACGGGAGGTGGCAAGGCATGCTTCGTGGGTTGCGGGAGGCGCGCCGTCGATTGCGCCCTCAAGCATAGTGGCGAGCTCCCTCGCCACTTGACTGAGGTCCTTACCAACTCGATCGAGCAGCAAGACACCATCGCTATCGCCCAGATTGCGTTCACGCGCCCAGGCACCAAAGCCCGCGCAGTCGGTGGTCACCGTGGGCACCCCAAGAGCGATGGACTCCGGGGGTGTATAGCCCCAGGGCTCATAAAAGCTGGCAAAACAGGACAGGTCACAGGCGGCGAGGGCCGCTTCATATTCCATGTCGAAAGGTTCCGAACTGGGCAAGTACACGGGTACATGCACCACCTTGACGCGCGAGCCAGCAGCATTGTTCAGGCCGCGCTCGATGCAACGTTGGCGAATGGGGTCGCCCTCCGGATCGAACAGCTCATGGGTCAGACGACCTATGGAACCTTCGGTGGCCTCCGTCCCCGCAAGCCGCCCACGCAAGGCACGACGCAGGCCAGCGGTGCCGGCAGGCACGAGAGCCAGCAGCACAACATTGCGGCCCTCACTGCCCTCCATCATCGCGAGGGCATCGAGCAACACATCAATGCCCTTGTTGTGAAATTCATAGCGCCCGGAGGTGCAAATCAATGCCGCATCCCCCACCGGTTCGCCGGTCACCGCTTCGACCACCGCTTCCAGCCGCTTGCGGGCTTCCGCCGGACCGGGTCGCGAGGCGAGTTCCTGGATCCATTCCAGGTCCAGCCCGTTAGGCAGCAAGGGATCCGGTCGCCTTGCGTGCAAGAGTTCTGCCTCGGCGGCGGTGATACCGCTGACCGTGGTGAACACGTCGGCTTCCCGAGCGCAAGTACCCTCGATGGAGTGCTTGGCAGAGACGCCAATCTCCGATGCCATTTCCGCGGGAGTGCGTCCGGCAAGGGCCTCGGCGGGCGGTTTGCCTGTGGCCGACAGGGCGCGGCCCAGCATGGTCGCATGGGTCGTGAAAATCGTGCCCACCTGGGGCAAACTCTGACGCAGTTGCAACAAGCCGCTGCCGGTCATCCATTCGTGGAATTGCGCCACTGCCCCTTGGCCGCTGGGCTCGGTGTACAGCCGATACCACTCTTCAATCACGATAGCCGATGCGTGACCAAACACGACGGGCTCCACGTAGTCCCATTCGCCTAAAAGTGAATCGACCTTGTACCTTTCCCAAAGACCCGAGAGGATCGTGTCCTTCTTCTCGAAGAGCCCACTGAAACCCACCAGAATCACCCGCGGATCCCCAAGCACAGCCCAACGTCCCACGCGAACGGTGACACCTCTTTGGCGGCATGCTAGCTTGAGATCCTCAAACCCCGATTCGTCCTCGAAGGCCGGCGAGTTCGTGTCGTCTTGCAACAGCATCGGGCCGAGGGCCACATAATCGTCGCCAAACCGGTCCACAAGGGTCCGAGCCTTGCTGGATACAACGGTGTGAATGCCGCCAACTTTGTTGGCGACTTCCCAGGAAACCTCGAAGAGGGTATGACTCATGAACTGCTATTGGGGAGAGGTCAAACCAGCAGGAGCATCTATGCGCTGGCGGAGGTCGCCCATCACATTCATGAGGGCAATATAGGCATCGTAGGGAGAAGAATACGGACTGAAGTACTTGTGTACATCACCGTCAGAGAAGAACTTGACGCACATGTAATAGAAGTGGTCCGAGGTGGTCAGTTTTCGCCAGGTTTCGAGGAGGGCTGGATCCCCGGTGCCCCTCACATGGGGGCCGAGATCATAGAGCGCCTCGTGGGCGGCCCGCTGCATGGGGTTGCCCAACCAAGCGGTCAGGTCCCGTTCCGCATCAGCCCAAGAAACCGGCAGAGGTGCATCGAGGCGCGCGATGGGGTCGACCTCCGCTGCAATCTCGGAAGGAAGGGCAAAGCTCAAGCGCTCCTCTTCCAGAATGGCGCTGGGCAGGTGACGCATGAAATCAAAGATTCCCGTGTCCTCCCACTGGTGCTCGCCAAATGTTTCAAAGTCCATAAACAGGCCCACCACGTCATCGCTCTCGGGCAAGTCCATCACCCACTTGGTGAACTTTTTGGCGTCCATGGGCCACTCGTCCCAACCGCGGTTGGAAAACCTGAAGGCGATGTCATCGGACAGCTTGTACGAACGCAGCATGGTCAAGATCGACTCTGTACCTTCTGGCCGATAGAGGTGGTGCGGGCTGCGCCACCCAATTAGGTGATCTGCACCTTCGGCCATGATCGTGTTGAATCCACACTGCTCGGCCATGCGCGCAATCTGGTTCGAGTAGACCAACTCTGTGTTACGGAAGGTGGTGGGCGTGCGGCCGGTGAGCGCTGCAATCCGTGCTTTCTGGCAACGGACCTGATCGCGAAACTCCTTTTCATCCACCAGGGCCGCCAGGCTGTGGTGAGTGGTCTCGCAAAGAAATTCCACGCAGCCGGTTTTCGCCATGCGCCGGAAGGTCTCAATCACATCGGGGGCCCAGCGGGCCAACTGGTCGAGGGCCGTGCCGGAAACCGAGAAGCTGCACTTGAAGCGGCCCTCGTGACGGTCGACTAGTTCCTCCAACAGAAGCGTCATGGGCCGATAGCACTTGTCCGCCACCCGCTTCAGAATACGCTTGTTTTCCAGATCATCAAAGTAGTCATGACGCCGGCCCACATCGAAGAAGCTGTACTGCCGCAATCGATATGGCTGGTGGATCTGGAAGTAAAAAGTGACCGCGGTCATGCCACTAGCTCCTCGTAGTAGGTCCGCAGCAACTCGCCGCGCACATCCCAACGCATGCGCCCCACTTCGTCCCGGCCTTGGTCAATCAACTGTTTCCGCAGGGGCGCATAGGTGATCACCGCCAGCATCTTGTTGGCTAGCTCGTCCACATCCCAATAGTCAACCTTGAGCGCATTGGCCACGATTTCCGAGACGCCGCTCTGCTTAGAAACGATCACCGGAACGTCCAGCGCCATAGCCTCGAGGGGGGTGATGCCAAACGGCTCGCTAACACTAGGCATAACGTACAAATCCGCCATGGAGTACATGCGCTCGACCTCTTTGCCCCGCAAAAAACCCGTGAAGAACACATTGCGCGCCAGACCAAGTCGCGCGGATTGCATCATCATGCTCGGCAACATGTCGCCGCTTCCCGAGAGCACAAAGTTCACGTCCGGTCGCAGCTTCGCCACCTTAGCTGCGGCCTGGAGGAAATAGTCCGGGCCCTTTTGCATGGTCACGCGCCCGAGGTACAGGACGATTGGGCCTTTTAAGGTGCGCCCCGTGTGCCATTGTGCCCGCTGTTCCTTTTGGGTCACCGCGTTGTGCAACACGCGAATCTTTTCCGGGTCCGCCCCGTGCTTGTAGCGCACCGTGCGCCCGGTGAAATGGGAAACGCAAACGATGCGATCTGCCGCATGGATACCCATGCACTCAAGGGCATAAACACGGGGATCGGGGTTTTCACCGCTGCGATCAAACTCGGTGGCGTGCACGTGAATCAAGAGCGGGACACCGAGGGCTTTCGCCGCAGCGATCCCCGCGGGATAGGTCATCCAATCATGGGCGTGCACCAGATCGACCTTTTCGCGCAGGGCAATTTCTGCCACGACCTGGGCATAGCGTGCCACTTCGCCAAAAAGGTCCGGACCATAGCCCCCGGTGAAGCGAGCCTCTTCAGGGGCGTTCTCTCCCCGCAGGAAACGCTCCTTGGCGATCTTAGCGGCCGTGTGCGCGAGTGCTTCCCAGGCGGCGGGGTCCGTAATGGCAGCCCCCTCGAAAGGCTCGGCTTGGCCGGCGCTCAGTTGCTCGTTGAGTTGGCGCCCAAGGAACGTTGTCCCGGCGGAAGAGGAGCTTTCGCCATTGGCCTCTAGGCTCTGGACTAGCTCCAAGTAGGACTCTGAATCCTGGTAAGGGCGCAGGGGACTTTCCACCAAGACCGTGCGCACTCCGGGAACGGGCGCGCCGGGGCGCTGGTCGGACACATGGAGTTGATCTGCGGGACCAGGACTTACATCGTGCGGGGCGACTTCGTCCAGAGCTCTGGCGCCCACTCCAGCCAGCACCGGAACAGGTTTTGCCCTGGACTCCGAGATCACCCCCTCGTCGGGTTCTTCTTGGAATCCCGGCTGCCCAGGAGCTTGATCCAGTTGCACCCCATGTCCGCCAATCACCTTGGCGCGGCCGGCCTGCTCGTCCCCGTAGGCACGCGGCACCACAAAGACGACCTCCACACCCGCGGAATCGAGGCCCTCCACAAGGCCCTGACAGGCAGTGCCTAAGCCACCCGAAATGTGCGGCGGCAATTCCCAGCCCAACATCAAGACCCGCATATACCGTGCTCCTCCAAGAGAACCAGCGAGCGCAGAACTTCCGCCACACTCCATGCCTGGGCCGGGCAACCGGCGGGACGGTGGGGTGGATCCCCATCAAAAACTTCGGCTACCGAACCAAGGCCGTGCTCGGTTATATGGTCCGCAAAGTCATTCAAAATCTCGGCCAAGGAGCGCACATGCACCGAGTCCACGGGCCGAACACGCAGGCTGGCCTCGGTGAACATTCCCAGGAGCCACGGCCAGACCGTTCCCTGGTGATAGGCTAAATCCCGCGCTTTCGAATCCCCTTGGTAGCAACCCACATAGCGTTCGTCCCGGGGGTCAAGGGTCCGCAGGCCTCTCGGTGTCAAGAGAACGGACTCCACCGCCGCAACCACATCCGTTCGCTTGCCAATCGACAGGGGAGACAGATCCATGGCCGCCGCCAAAATCTGGTTGGGGCGCAAGGTCCCATCAGCGCGTTCTCCATCCCACACGTCTGCCAGATGCCGCTGATCGGGCAACCAAAAACGTCGCAGGAAGGACTCGGCGGTCTTGTCCGCTTGCTGACGCCAACGCCGAGCTTCTTCGCGCATAGCCTCGCCCTCGTGGAGCTCTTCCAAAGACCCCAGCAAGGCATACCAAAGGGCATTGAGTTCCACCGGCGCACCGGCGCGGGGGGTCACGGGCTCGCCGCCGTACTGAGCATCCATCCAAGTAGCGTTGAGCTCTTCCGATCCGGCGAACAAGAGGCCCTCGTCGTCCACCCGCAAACCCAAATCTGTTCCCCGCAAGTACGCCTCAGCTATCGAAATCAGCGCGGGCAGTAACTCTCCCTTGATGAAACCCTGGTCCCCGCCAGCTTGCATGTACAAACGCACGGCGCGGCTAAACCAAAGGGCCGCATCCGCCGAGCCATAGTGGCTGCTGGCCACATCCCGCCCATAGATGTTTGGCAAGAGGCCATTTTTCAGGAAAGGCAACGCACCTGCCAAAACGGCCCTGCAGCCCTCTAGATCCCCCCGAGAGAGAGTCAAGCCCGGCAGAGCAATGAACGTGTCGCGGCCCCACTCCTCGAACCAAGGAAAGCCCGCCAAGATGCCGGGCCTCCCCGCGCTGTCCTTGTACAGGAACTTCTCGCCCGCTTCCCCTAGCTGCTCCACCAGGTTCGTGGCAGGAAAGGCCCTGCGCCGGGCGACCTCTTGGTCAAAGAGTGCGCTCGGATCTTCCACTTCGCCCCCGAGGGAGGCGGCAAGGGTCACGCTCTGTCCTAGCTCCAAGTCTAAATCGAAGCGCCCCGGTGCAAATTGGTCCTCGTGGCCGTCATAGCCGCGAGCAATGTCTTGGCTGTACTCGATTTGGCGGTACCAAAGGGGATCCGCAGAAAAAGCAGGCTTGTCCACGGACCAAACCAAGTGGGTGGTCGGCAAGCCCTCGTAGGGTTGATAGTCAATGCCGCGGCCATTCCGGTGCGCCCGAGTATTGAGGTCCACGTTCTCAAGTTGCAGGGCATCGAGAGCGCGCACAGCAAACAGGGGACGAACGCGCAGCTTGAGGCCGGTTCGTTCGCCGCTTAGGGTCCAACGAATCAGGACGGCTTGTTGTCCGCGGGGCACCAAGATCTCACGCCGCAAGGTAGCCAAGCCAAGACGATAGGTCCAACAGGGATGAGGGTTCAGCTCGAAGGACTCAATCGAAGTCCAACCCTCGGGGTGAAAGGTGTCGGGGTAACGGCAGGTGGAAATGGGAAAGGCGCGCTCGCCACCGATCAGTTCCTCTTCAAGCCGCGCCAAGAACATGTGACGCTTCCCTCCGTCCGGCAGGTGCCCGCTGAGCAGCCCGTGATACCGACGCGTTCCGCACAGGTGAACGGTGGACGAGGCAAAGCCCCCGAGCCCATCCGCCTCGATCCACTCCCGGTGTTGGGCGCGTTCGATACGGAGACAGGCTTCTCGGTCGAGATGAATTGTGGGGCGCGGATCAACCGTGGATCCTGGGGCGTATTGCATGGGAAGCATAAACCAGTGACTAATACTGGGCTAGACCAATTGGGGAGGGCCTGAGGTGTGCTGGTGGGCTCAGACCGAGTCCGTAGAAGAGGAGGTCTTTGGGGCAAGAACCTGCCATGAATTTCAGTCGGCAGGAGTCACCCCAGGGTGAAGACCTTAGGATCGCAACTCCCAGAACAGGAAGCAACCATGATGCGTGTGACAATTAACGGCTTTGGCCGCATGGGGCGCCTTGCCCTGCGCGCCCTCGATGCCAAGAAAGGCCTCGAAGTGGTGGCCATCAACGAACCCATCGGGTCCAACGAGACCCTGGCCCTCTTGACCACCCAAGACTCCCAACAGGGAACGTGGAATGTCGATTGCCACGGAGATCACCAGGGCCTTGTGCTGAAGGGCCGGCCCATCCGTCGCTTCGAGGAAACCTCCCCAGGCAAAATCCCCTGGGCCGAGGTCGATTGCGATATCGTAATTGATTGCAGCGGGCAGTTCCGCACGTCCGAGTTGCTCCAGCCCCACCTAGACCAGGGTGCCCGCAGGGTGGTGGTTTCAGCCCCGGTTCCAGGGGTTGTGGAGATCGTCATGGGGGTCAATCACGAGCACCCCGGCCTCGCCACCGCCCCCATCTCGAGCGCTGCCTCCTGCACCACCAACGCCCTGGCCCCCATCGTGGCCACGTTGCAAGAGGGCCTCGGCATCGTGCACGGGATGGTGACAACCTTGCACGCCCCCACCAATACGCAGTCCGTCCATGATCAGCCCTTGGCGGATCCACGCCGAGCTCGCTCGGCCCTCGTCAACCTAATCCCCACCAGCACCAATTCCGCCCAGGCGGTGACCCGGGTGTTGCCGGAGCTCAAGGGCAAGCTCGATTCGATCGCCGTACGGGTGCCGGTGATGAATGCTTCCCTGGTAGATGCCGTCTTCGAGATGGAACGCAAGACCAGCATCGAAGAGGTCAATGGTCTTTTGCGCGCGGCGGCGGAGTCGGGCCCCTTGCTAGGAATCCTGGGCTTCGAGCAACGCCCCCTGGTCTCCTGTGACTATGCGGGGGATCCCCGTTCATCCATCGTGGACGCCCTTTCCACACGGGTGACCGACGGCACCTTGGTCAAGGTCCTTGCCTTCTATGACAACGAGTGGGGCTATGCAAACCGCATGGTTGAGCTTGTGGATCGCGTGGCCGGATTCTTGGAAAGCAACTGAACATGGACAAGCCCCGCCGCAATCTGCGCGACTACCTTGTGGTCACTGCGGCCTATTGGGCATTCACCCTCAGTGACGGCGCCCTGCGCATGATCATTCTGCTGGAACTGCACAGCCGCGGGATGTCGCCCATCAAGCTTGCCACCCTGTTTCTTTTTTATGAGGCCGCAGGGGTCGTCACCAATCTCGGTGGCGGTTGGATCGGGGCACGCTTCGGGTTGCGCACCACCCTGCTCACGGGCCTTGGGCTGCAAACGTTGGTCTTGGGCATTTTGACCGGGCCTGGGGCATGGCTTCGGGTTTCGAGTCTGATCACCGCTCAAACCGCCAGCGGTATCGCCAAAGACCTAACCAAAATGAGCGCCAAGAGCTATGTGCGAATGGTGGTGCCAGCGGACGAGGCGGGCAAGTTGATGCGTTGGGTCGCGATATTGACTGGCTCCAAGAACGCCCTCAAGGGAGTGGGTTTCTTTTTGGGTGCGCTGCTCCTGGCCCACTTTGGTTTCCAATGGGCTTGTGCAGTCTTAGGCATCGGAATCTTGATCGCCTTGATCGCCACCGCCTTAATCTTGCCTAGTGCCCAAAACCATTCCAAGCCAAAGGTTCAACTCAAGCACCTGATTTCCAATGACCCGCGCATCAACTGGCTGAGCGCGGCGCGGGTGTTTTTGTTTGGCTCAAGGGACGCTTGGTTTGTGGTGGCCCTGCCGGTTTATCTGGCCACGGAAGGAGGTTGGTCCCACACCGCTATCGGCGCATTTTTGGCGATTTGGGTGATCGGCTATGGCCTGGCCCAGGTTAGCGCACCCAATTGGGTGGGCGGGGCCTCGAAGGGCAACACTAAACCCCCCGGTCCGCGGCTCTTGGGTAAGTGGACCGGACTCTTGGCCCTGCCCCTGATCGCCCTCAGCGCGAGCCTGTACCTCGGTGCGCCCCCGATCCCGACCTTGGTAGTAGCCCTTGCGATTTTCGGAGTCATTTTCGCTACCAGCAGCACGATCCACTCCTACTTGATCGTGCAGTACGCGAAAGAAGACGAGGTTTCCTTGCGCGTGGGCTTTTACTACGCCGCCAATGCCCTCGGACGCCTGATGGGAACGCTTCTCTCCGGTTGGGTTTTCCAATATGCGGGACTTGGACTGAACGGGCTGTTAGCCTGCTTGATGACCTCCACCATATTGGTAATCCTAGCCAGCTTGGCTACCAGCCGTTTGCGGCGCACAGACAGCACTTGATCCGCTCATGAAAAAGACCTTGGACATCTGCGACTTGATCGACAACTTCAACCGCCGGGTGGCGCGCGGAGCAGCTTGGTTGACCGTGCTGATGGTGTTGATCGCTGCGGGCAATGCGATTGCCCGTTACCTGGGCAAGGCAACGGGCACGAGTCTTTCCTCCAATGCTTGGCTTGAAGCCCAGTGGTATTTGTTCAGTTTGGTTTTCCTGCTGGGTGCGCCCCACGCCCTGCGGCGGGGTGGTCATGTGCGAGTGGATGTGTGGCTGGAACGCTGCAGTGAGCGCACAAGATTGATTGTCGATCTAGTTGGCGGCCTCGTCTTGTTGATCCCCTTCTGCCTGTTCGCCCTGATCACCTCGTATGAGTTCGTGGTGGACAGCGTAAGCACCATGGAGGTCTCCCCAGACCCGGGTGGGCTTGCCCGTTGGCCTTTAAAATTGGTGGTTCCCATTGCCTTTGGACTGCTTCTGTTGCAGGCAATCTCCGAGGTTCTACGCCGGATAGCTGCCTTGCGCGGAATACCCGGGGCCATACCGATGATTGAGGAGGGCCCGCAAGATGCTTGAGTGGCTTTGGCTCGTGCTCTTTGTGGCAACCTTTGCGTTGATCTTCTTGGGTTATCCCGTGGCCTTCTCCTTGGGCGGCGCGGCGGTAATCTTCGGGGGCTTAGGCATTCACTGCGGCTTCTTCCCCGCGGCATATTTGGAACTGTTCCCGGAGCGCTTATTCGGGGTCATGTCCAACCAGGTGTTGTTGGCGGTGCCCTTTTTCATCTTCATGGGCACCCTCCTGCAACGCAGCGGCTTGGCGGAGGATCTCTTGCGCACCATGGCCCAACTCTTTGGGCGCCGACCCGGGGGCCTTGCCCTATCCGTTGTGCTGGTGGGCTCCCTACTGGCAGCAGCCACGGGCGTCGTGGGTGCATCCGTGGTCTCGATGGGCTTGATCTCCCTGCCGATCATGCTGCGCTACGGGTATGCGCCGACCCTTGCCACAGGAACCATTTGTGCATCGGGAACACTGGGCCAAATCATTCCCCCTTCCATTGTGCTGGTGGTCTTGGCGGATCAAATGGGCGAAAGCGTTGGCGACCTTTTCCGCGGGGCGCTCCTGCCCGGCGTCTTGCTCGCTACCTTGCTGGCCATGACGGTGATGCTCATCGCGCACTTCAAGCCATCCAGCGCGCCACCCATCCCCGAAGAGGACCGGCCCGCAAGTCGGGCCGAACTGCTTCGGCAAACCGTGCGCGTGATGATCCCGCCCCTGATGCTGGTCTTCATTGTGCTGGGATCGATTTTCGCCGGCATCGCCACGCCGACGGAAGCTGGAGCCCTTGGGGCGCTGGGTGCCTTTGTGTTGGCTAGTCTGCGCGGCCGCATGAGCCGGTCTGCGGTGAGCAGCACCGCCCAAGAGACCCTGCGCCTATCGACCATGGTGATGTTCTTGCTGATCGGCTCGACAGCCTTCACCCTGGTGTTCCGGGGCCTGGGGGGCGATCGAGAAATAGAACATCTCTTGACGAACCTTCCCGGTGGTTTAATCGGACTGCTGATCGCTGCGAACCTAACGGTCTTTATTCTCGGGTTCTTCATCGACTTTTTCGAGATCGCATTCATTGTCTTGCCCCTGTTCGTGCCAGCGGCCAGATCCATGGGCTTGGAAGGGCCCGACATGGTTTGGTTTGGAGTGATGTTGGCCATGAACCTGCAGACCTCGTTCCTGACACCGCCCTTTGGGTTCTCCCTGTTTTACTTGCGCAGCGTCACACCAAAATCCATCCCCACAAGTCAGATCTATCGTGGAATTGTGCCCTTCATCGGAGTGCAGCTTTTGACCCTAGGGTTAGTGATTGCATTTCCAGAGCTCGTTACCTCGATGATCGACTAAGCCAATGATGTACTCCGCCCTTCTCAGCCTGTGTTGCTGCATTCCGCTGCTGGACAATCCCGAACCGGTTGTCGCTGCCCCCAGCCCCGAGCTGCGTGAAGCTTTCCAGCTGACCGGATTTTATGCGAAGTGGGTCGATGCCTTCGGCTTGCCAATCGTGGCCTCTTCGCGGGTACATGACGAAGCCCTGCTCGAAGCACGCTGGCTGATGGTCAAGATGATCGGTAAGCGTCCGGACATTTTTAAGTCCATGGCAGATCAAAAGGTGCGCTTCACGATCATGGCCTGTGATGAGTGGACCACCGATGTACCCGAGCATTCGAGTCTTTATCCCGCGCGCTATTGGGACCGTCGTGCCCGGGGGCTGGGTGCTACACCCCGCCGACCCAGCGTGAGTTGTGGCGAGGAGAA
Organism: uncultured bacterium; assembly: GCA_937910685.1. Lineage (GTDB taxonomy): Bacteria > Planctomycetota > UBA1135 > UBA1135. Next base: position 41,897 of record CALEMP010000157.1, on the reverse strand, counting down.
CCTCTTGGCCTTCCCCGGCGACCCCTACTCCACCGAGAACATCTTGATCCATGAGTTCGCCCATGCGATTCACCAGATGGGTCTCAATCAAGTGGACCCTAGCTTTGATGGGCGGCTCGCGGCCAGTTACCAAGAGGCCATGACAAAAGGGCGCTGGAAGAGCACTTACGCCGCCACCAATCGGTTTGAGTATTGGGCCGAGGGCGTGCAGAGTTTCTTTCATACCAACCGCTCTGATGATGACCAGCACGGGCCCGTGGACACCCCCGGGGAGCTGGAAGAACACGACCCTCCATTATTTGCCCTGTGTGTCGAAGTTTTCGGAGCCGACCCTTGGCGATTCGAAAAGCCCTCATCGAGTCGGCCACATCTCAAGACTTGGAATCCGGCATTAGCCCCGACATTTGCATGGCCCGCCCCCATGAACAAGGCATACCAAGCCCACGAACAAGAAAAGCGCGCGTTTGAACAGGCCAAGGATGAGGACTCTCTCACCTTTGATCGCCGGGCGGCGGCAGGAGGATCCCTTGAGGCGTTGATCCGGATGGGGACGCGCTACCGCGAGGGCCGAGGGGTTGAGGCGAATGACACAACGGCAGTGCACTGGTTCCAACAGGCGGCGGACAAGGACTATGCCCCGGCCCAGGATCACCTGGGTTGGATGCTGAGCCGGGGCCGTGGTTGCGAGCAAAACGACGTGGCCGCAGCACGCCTTTTTCGCAAAGCCGCCGACCAGCGCTTTCACCAAGGCCGCTTCAACCTCGCCCTTCTACTGCGCGATGGTCGCGGTTTCCCAGGCCCTGATCCGGTCCAAGCGGCAATGTGGTTCGAGCTCGCAGCCAACGCTAGGCACGAGGGGGCAAGTTCAGCCCTCGCAAAATTGCGCAAGACCCTGAGCCCAGAGCAGGCCGCTCGCGCTTCGCGCCTATGCCTCGCTTGGCGCTAAAGCCTGCCTAAGGGCTCAGAACGCCAAGACGGTTTTTCCCGCTGCCTCTTTTGAAGCGGTGTACAATAGGGTTTATATGCGTTTCCGCCATTCAACCCGAGTTCTGGGCATCCTGATCTCGGCAGTGATGATCTGCCCAATCCTCATCGCAAGCCCCCTGACATGGGGCGGCGGCGAAGAGGATGTTTTGGTAGTTGTTGACCCAACCCAACACGACGCTCTGACCGCGGCCAATCACTATCGCGCGGCAAGGGATATTCCCACTGGGCATTTCCTGATGCAAACGCCCGTGTCCAGCCAATACGCCACCACCGCCGGGGTGCAGATCGAAGGGTTCCTCGGCGAGCTACGGCAAAGGGGCCTTGATGAACAGATCGACTTTGTGGTGCTCGCGCCCGGTTCCATGTACCGCACAGCTGCCGCAGGCTTGGTGAACGATTCCTGCGCGCCCATCAATCACTTCTCGATCACGGCCCCCTATATTCTGGCACGAGATCGCGAGCAAATCCTGCTGGGTAATCTGCCCCTTTCCCGCAGCAATGGATACTCGCGAACGGGGTGGGCAGCTCCCGGTTTTGATTCCGTCACCACCTGGTTTGGCGGCCAGCCCTCTGGCAACCAAAACGCGAGGAGGTACTTTATCTCGAGTCTCCTGGGATACACCGGCGCCAATGGCAACACACTCAGCGAAGTGATTGACATGATTCAGCGCAGCGCTGGCGCGGACGGCAGCCATCCATCCGGCACGGTCTATTACATGGAGACCACGGATGCTGCGCGCAGCGGCCCGCGAGACGGTGCCTATCCCGAAGCGGTCACGCGCCTGATCGGCGCTGGCGGTCAGGCCCAACACCTGCAAGCGGTTCTGCCCCTTGGAAATTTCGACTGCATGGGCGTCATGACCGGCATCGCCAGCGCAGATATTGCGGGCGGCGGATTTAGCATGCTGCCCGGTTCCTTTGGCGATCACCTGACCAGTTACGCGGGACATTTTGGGACCTCATCCCAAAGCAAGATGAGCCTTTGGATCAGCGCCGGGGCCAGTGCAACCGCGGGCGCAGTGGAAGAACCCTGCAACTATGCGGGCAAGTTCCCCCACGCACGGCTGCATGTGGCTTACCGAAAGGGACTGACCCTGGGCGAAGCCTGGTTCCGCAGCGTGGCCTATGAACCATTCCAAAACCTGCTCCTCGGCGACCCCCTGACCCGCGCCTACGAAGAGACCCCAAGCGTGGACGTGCCCGGGTTTGTTCCCGGCGTGGTCAGCGGCACCTTGAACCTGACTCCCAGCGCTAGTTCATGGGATCCAGCAGACGGTATAGACGGCTTGGAGCTCCATGTGGATGGAGTCATGGTGGACGCGGGCCCCTTAGGCACGACTTTCCAGCTAGACACCACTTTGCTTGACGATGGCTGGCACGAGTTACGGGTCATTGCTGAAACCGCCCACCTCCAACGGGCGCGGGGACGCTGGAAGGCAGAGATCATCGTGAACAACCTGCCCAATGGCGTGCTCACCTTGATCCCCATTCCCGCCGGTGACTTGGACACAGAATTCGATGTGCAGTGGGGATCCTGGGGCCCGAGCGCACCGGACCGAGTGGTTCTACGCCACCTGGATCGGGTGGTCGCCCAAGACCCCGGCCTGACGGGTTCGCTTAAGGTCCATGGACACATGCTGGGGGCTGGACCGGCCCAGGTTCAGGTAGAGGTCCACTTCCCCAACGGGGAAACCCTGTTGGACACGCCGATGGTCTTGAACATCACCGACCAGTCTTCGGGTGCGGGACAAGCAGCGCCCACGGCAATTTCCTATTCACGCACGATCACTTCTAATGCGCCATTCCTGTTGGAACTTCCGGGAGACATGGATCAAGACCCAAGTAGCGCCAGCTGGCAAGTGGTGAGCGAACTTGCCCAAGCCACGCGCCTCTCGAACACTTCCGCCGCCTGGCAGACTTTTAGGCCAGACTCCAGTGCAAGCGGTAGCGATAGCCTGACCTTTCGAGTGACGAACTCCAACGGAACCTCGTCCCTGGCCACGATTGATCTGCTCTATGACTTTCCCGCAAGTTGCTCCACCGAGATCTATTGCGTGAGCGCACCGAATTCCGTGGGGGCCGGCGCCCACATGAGCCACTCGGGATCGATCAGCGTGTCGAGCAATGACTTGGTCCTCGAAACCCAGGGTGCTCCGCAAAATCAGTTTGCCCTCTTTTTCCAGGGGCAAGACCGGGCTCAAAACCCCTTGGGGTCTGGGTGGCTGTGCATGGCTCACAGCTTTGCTCGCTATGGGGTAATCCAAACCGACAACAGCGGCTTCGCGTCCTTTGCTTTGGATATTGGCCAGCCGCCCCTCACCGGAGCGCAAATCCAGGTGGGGTCCACTTGGGGTTTCCAGCTCTGGTACCGGGATTCAGCCTCGGGTCCGCCAGGTTCAAACCTGTCCGACGCCCTCGAGATCACCTTCTGCCCCTAGGCGGCTTCCCACACGAAGTTGGCTTATTTGACAACTTCTTGTCCGCTGGAGCGCCGCCAACGCAGGAATGGGTGCTAAGGGAAACCCTGAAGCGGCACGACGGGGTGCCCCAACAAAGAATCAACTGAACCCCGAACCGCCGCCGCCCGTACCTTTCCCTGAACACACACGAATGTCAACCGTTTGGCTGTCAACAGGTCCTAACCCCAAGAATGGGAATCCAGATTTGATTACAGCCTTGCCAATGACGCACACCAGACCACCTACCGAAGAGAATCATGCAACCCCCCACATCTACCATCCAAGCCCCCAGCCAAGCATCCACGATCGAGCCCTTGCGCGCTCTTTTCGCTGTCTGCCTCGGCTTGTTGCTGATGGGGATGCTCGGGGCGAACCCTGTTGCTGATGATGGCCGTGGGTCGGCGTTCTCGTTCAAGGCCAACGCCAACCTGTGCGGACTCAGCGAAGCCCGGCAGTTGTCCGACCCGGCTCGGGTTGACTATGGTGCCTTGCTGGAGATCACCCCCGAGATCAGCAAAATACGTGCAGAGAAAATCGCGCCCTCAAGTGCCGAAGGGGCACGCCTCATGGCGGCAGCACGCAAGCGCGTTCTCGATGCCTGCAAAGAGGAGCTCACGGTCAGTGGACACTGTTCGATTTGGAAGCAAATCAAACGTCGGGATGGTTCCGAGATCACTGACGTGACCAGCGCCGTGCGCAAGCGCATCGCCGCCAGCCTGACTCGCTAGCCGGGCCCCATGGACTCCATGTAGGCCCGCTCGGCGGTTCCAAACCACTCAAAGGCCCCGCTCCGGAACTTCTCCCAGTTCTGGAGGATCCGGGCACTGCGAGGATCCGCCGCAGCTTGGTCGCTCAACAATTGCTGACTGGCCTCACGGGCCGCGCTCATCAAGTCCTCAGGAAAACGCGTCAGCTGCACCCCATGGGCCACCAATCGCTTGAGGGCTGGGGGGTTCTTGGCATCGTAGGCGGCCTGCATGGCCAGAGCTGCCCCCCGGGACGCAGCCTCAAAGACCGCTTGATAGCTTTTGGACAGGGACGCCCAGGCATCCTGATTGACCACGAACGAGAGGGACGGTCCCGGTTCCCACCAACCCGGATAGTGGTAGATCTTGGCAACCTGATAGAAGCCAAGCATCTCGTCGTCATAGGGTCCGACCCAATCGGTGGCATCGATCACGCCGCGCTCCAGCGCCGGGTAGATGTCGCCTCCTGCGATGTTTTGCACGTTCACCCCAAGGGCATCCATCACGCGCCCGCCAAGGCCCGGGATCCGCATCTTGAGGCCCTTGAGATCAGCCGCCGAGCGCATGGGTTTCCGAAACCAGCCCCCCATCTGCGCGCCGGTGTTTCCACAAGGGAAACTAATCACGCTGAAATCCGCATAGACCTCGCGCACCAACTCAAGCCCCCCTCCCTCGTACAGCCAAGCGGTCTGCTGACGACTGCTCAGCCCAAAGGGCATGCATGTGTCAAAAGCCAAGGCGGGGTCCTTGCCCACGTAGTAGTACCCAGCGGTGTGCCCCACTTCACAGGATCCCTTCTGGGCGGCGTCCAAAACCTGCAAGCCCGGAACTAACTCCCCCGCCTCATAAACTTCGATGGTGAAGTTCCCCTCGGTCATGGCGCTCACGGTTTCTGACAAATGAGTCGCCGAACCAAAAATCGTATCGAGGGACCCCGGAAAGGAACTCGCAAGGCGCCAGCGCACCCGCTGCCCCGTATGAATCGCAGGGCCCGACAGCCCACCACATGGTTCGCATGAGCTAATCGCACCCACCGCACCGCCTGCCAAGCCCGCCTTCAATAGGCCCCTTCGGGATGATTTTTGTGTTGCCATGGGGGCATTCTATCCTTCTGACTCGTCCAAGCCCATCTAGGCATCAGCCGCATAAATGTGGCCTCTGGAGCCCAGGGAAGGAGTTTTGGCCCAGCGGCTCAAGAGATTTGGCCCCACCGGACGAAAACATAGGTGCTCCCCGGAGCCCACACCATGCACCAGCGGACCTCTACTCCTCGCTTCACCTTCCTCGGCCTGATCCTCCTTCTTTCGGGGGTCACTGTCCTTTCCGTGGTGGGTGTGCCCTGGTGGTTCGGGCGGGCCGACGTCACCCTTGAAGCCGCCGCCCAGTTACTGGCGGACGATCTGCAAGACGTGCAAAACCGTGCTGCTCTACGCAACGAACGCCTCGAAGTTCGATTCGACATCAGTGGAGGCGGCTACGACGCAGTGACCGCAAAGGGACGGGCCCTACGGTCTCCGGTTGGACCCGGAACTTTCACGCGGCGCTATGACATCGACGCGGTCTTCCGCGGCGTTCAAGTGCGACGAACAAGCTTCCAAGGCTCGAATGCTGTGGCCTTTGGGCGCATGGGAGAATGCCTTTGGAGCGCGCAGATCGAACTCGCCTTCAAGGACGAGGTGCGGGTGATCAGCATCGCCGACGGCTCGGGCGGCGTGAAAATTTCCTCTTCGAACTAGTTTGGTCTCAGGACCCCTCACAAGGGGTCGAGCCATGTTCCCGTGAAAATCCATGGGTAGCGCAGCCTTGTTCCTGCCGCACAGGCCCAACAGGTCGCATTTCTGCCATACCACGAGCCGCTTCCACGAGGAGTGGAGGGTTCGCCCACTGACCCTTTTGATAAAAAAGGAGGAGCCGCCCCCGGGCAAGGGGGCGGCTCCAGTCTTCGCTCCGGAGGGCGGGATCCCGTTGGAGCGGAGTGGGAGAACTTGCGTCCTCCCGGGGTGGCCTCCGACTATAGGGCAGGGGCGTCGGCGGCCGTCACCCCGCGGTGAGGGGGGCGCCAAAACCAGGAGTGGTTTTGGTACGGACCGAGGTCCGATGTTCAAGAGCCTATGCGAGATTCGGAAATCTGTAAAGCCCCCGAAGGCACAAATCGAGCAGGATAGCCCTTTGGCACGGAAATCAGGCTTTCCAGGCCTCTACGCCTCCTTCGACGCAGAAGACCCGGGTGAATTGGTGGCCGATGAAATAGCTAGCCACGTCGAGGGAGCGCCCCCCGTCGGTGCACATGAAGACCAACTTGGTCTCCTTGGGCTGTCCCATGTACTTGCCAGAGTCTGAGTAATCGAGGATCTCGGCATCTTCGATCACATCATCCCCGCGCTCGTCGGGGGTGCGCACGTCCACCAGAGTAAACTCTTCCGCTGCCTTCCTCCAGGCGCGCACGTCCGCCGGCGGAACCTGGATCGTGCCGTCCAATTCCTGGGCGGTGACGATGGTATTGATGAGGTCCTTGATATCCAGGATGTTGTGGTCTTTGGCCACCTGGGCGAGGGTGTCTTCGGGTTGGAAGGCGCAAGCGCTGCAGCCCCCCACGTGATAACGCTGGAAGAGCGCACGTTGGGCAGCGGGGGCGACGGTGAGGATTTCCTCCATCGTCATTTCGGGTCGGATATCGAGATCAGGCATGGTGTTTCGGGGCCTCAAAGAGGCTTGGGATCAGGAGCAATTCTAACCTATCTGCGCCCTTGTGCAGGGCTCAAGCCCCCGCTCCCCCGTCCCCGCCGACTACTCTCTTGCCGCATGCCCCCTCCTGGGCCCGCAAGCAACCCCTCCCCAAAAGCACCATGGCCAAATCACCGATCACTCCCCGCGCCGAGGACTACGCCCAGTGGTTCCAGGACGTCATCGCCCATGCCCAGCTAGCGGAAGTTGCCGGCGTCGTCAAAGGCTGCATGGTCATCCGGCCCCACGGCTACGCGATTTGGGAAGCCATCCAACAGGACCTCGACCGGCGCTTCAAAGCCACCGGGCACAAGAACGCCTGCTTCCCCATGCTGATTCCCATGAGCTTCATCGAGAAGGAAGCCGAGCACGTGGAGGGCTTTGCGCCGGAGCTGGCGGTGGTCACCCACGCAGGGGGCAAAAAACTGGAAGAGCCCTATGTGATCCGCCCCACTTCGGAGACGATCGTCGGTCACTTTTTCAGCCGTTGGATTGACTCCCACCGGGACCTGCCGCTCTTGATCAACCAGTGGGCCAATGTCATGCGTTGGGAACTACGCACGCGCCTCTTCTTGCGCACCAGCGAGTTCCTTTGGCAAGAAGGCCACACCGCGCACTCGACACACGAAGAGGCCAACGAAGAAGTCTCGCGCATGCTGGGTGTCTACCGCGACCACATGTGGGATGTGTTGGCGGTGCCCGTGATCTGCGGCGTCAAGAGCGCCCATGAACGCTTTGCCGGGGCCCTCGAAACCCAAACGGTGGAAGGCATGATGCAGGACGGCAAAGCGCTGCAGTGCGGAACGAGCCACGACCTTGGCCAGAATTTCGGCAAGGCCTTTGATGTGATGTTCCAAAATGAAGAAGGCGTGCGCGAGTACGTCTGGCAAACATCTTGGGGTGTTTCCACGCGCTTGATTGGCGCCTTGATCATGACCCACTCCGACGACGACGGCCTCGTGCTGCCGCCCAAGGTGGCCCCGATCCACGTGGTTATCGTCCCGATTTTCCGCAAGGACGACGAGCGTGATGCTGTCTTCGAAGCCGCCGACAGGATTGCGGGTGAGCTACGCAGCGATGGCCTGACCGTAGAGGTCGATAAGCGCGAGGGTATGAAGCCGGGCGCTAAGTACTTTGACTGGGAACGTAAGGGCGTGCCTATGCGCTTGGAATTGGGGCCCCGGGACCTCGAAGGAAAAGCAGTCATGTGCAAGATGCGTATTGCTGAACTGGACGAGCGCGGTCGCGGGAAAAAAGAGCTGCTCTCCTGGGATACCCTCGGAGTCGAGGTGGGCAAGCGCCTGGATGACTTTCAGGATTTCCTGCTTCAGCGCGCCCTCACCTTCCGCAAGGAAAACGAAGTGGAGGTGGACACCTGGGAAGATTTCAAAACGATCTTCGCGGATGGTCAATCCAAGTTCGTCTGGGCCCACTGGGATGGCACCACCGAAACCGAGCTGGCCATCAAGGAAGCAACCAAAGCCACCGTCCGCTGCATCCCACTGGACAGCGAAGGCTACGATGCCTCTCCCGGCAAGTGCATCAAGACCGGCGAGCCCAGCGCTCGAAGAGTGCTGTTCGCGAAGAACTACTAGGCGCTGGAAATAGCCTCCGGGAAACGAGCCCTTGGGCTCACGTCAGCGCCGTTGCTTAATCTGAAACCGGGCAGCCCCGCGCCCCAGCTGCGCCCCCGAGCCGAGTACCATACTACCGATGAAAGTCGAAGTTGTAGTGTTAGGCATTGGAGGCGTGGGTGCATTTGCCCTGCGTGCCCTGGCGCAACAAGGAGTCAAGCCTCTCGGCATCGAGCAGTTTGTTCCCGGCCACGATTTGGGTTCCAGCCACGGGGGCACGCGCGTCTACCGACACGCATATTTTGAGCACCCCGACTACGTTCCCTTGCTGCTGCACTCCTCTGCGGCTTTTGGAGAACTGCAGGAACTCTCCGATCGACCCTTGATGGTTCGTTGCGGGACGTTGCTCCTGGGACGCAAGGATTCCAAAGAACTGTCTGGGGCGCGCCAAGCCTCCGATGAACATCGCCTACTGGTGCGCTCCCTGAATGCTGGAGAATTACGCGCCCGCTATCCTCAATTTGATTTGCCCAATGACTACGTCGGCCTGTTGGAGCCGGGTGGCGGCTTCGTCAGACCCGAAGCGGCCATCGAGGCAGCGGTCAGCGACGCTCGACGCCTAGGCGCCGAATTGCGAACCAGAACCACAGTACAGTCCATTCGCGAGGACAAGAGCGGCGTGCACCTCACCACCAACCAGGGTGAAATTCACTGCGAACGGCTGGTGGTTTGCGCAGGTGCTTGGAGCCAAAAGCTCATCCCCCAACTGCAAAGCATGTTGCAGGTGACCCGCCAGATCCAAGCCTGGATCACTCCCCGCAACTCCGAAGTGATCCAACCGGAGCGACTCCCTACCTGGTTCCTGGCGCGCGACGATGAGCCTGCGCTTTACGGAATCCCCGCAGATCCCCTGGCCAAGGGAACCCCCGCAGCGAAGCTCGCGGTCCATGGGCGCTCCGAAGAAGCGGACCCCGACACCTTGACGCGCACCGTGTCTCCCGGGGAGCGGCAGGAATTCCAAGCCTTGGCCAAGCGCTGGATGCCACGCCTCGCGGCCACGGTCTCCAGACTCAAGGTTTGCATGTACACCATGACCCGAGACGGAAATTTCCTAGTGGATCGCGCCCCGGGGATGGAACGCACCTGGTTCGCCGCGGGCCTGTCCGGGCACGGGTTCAAGTTGACCCCGGCCCTGGGGCAAGTGCTATCGGACCTTGCCCTCGACGGGGCCTCCGATCTTCCCGCGGGCTTCTTGGGCATGCGCGACATGTGATCGCCAGTGGTCAGCGGGTCGTGATTCCACGGTCTCGGCCAAGAGTGATCCAAACCCGACGGGGTGTGCTTTGGTTTTCCGCCCGGTCCACAGCCACGTACCAAAACTGAACGAAACGGGGCCGAGCCTGGAAGAAGGGGGCTGAAGTCGTTGGCCGGAGTGCCGGCACTTACCTGGACTGCGTCCCTCAACGGGCCCTGTTTATGGATCCCATCGGGGCGCCTGAGGCGCACTTCGAAGCCCCCGACAGCAGTCAGCACGTGCAACGATGAGGACAAGTCTTAGGTCGCCCTAGAAGGGGCGTGGTCCTAAAACTTGTAGGCCTCATCCACCGGGCGGTTCGGCCGCTTGAGGTGCATGGGTCGCCGCAAATCACCGCTTGCGGGATGCGCCTTCTCAAGCCACTTCTCGAAGGCCGCCCGACTCTTGGCGGTGTCCACGCTGATGTCTCCGTAGGTATCGCCGGGATGCCCCGGTTCCACGCGCACCTTTTGATGCCAACAGTGCATGCCACTGGCGGGATCGGGCTGCACCGGGAAAGTCATGTTTTGGTTGACGCCCACTTCCTTCCAGTGGACCTGCGCCATGTCGGGGTCTTTGGACTCGAAGGGGCCAGGCAACTTGGTCTGACGGAAAAGGAAATTCGATCCGTCGCGCTCCAGCTTGACCCGCGCCGACGACATGATTTGCCCGCCCACCTTGCGGTGCATGCGCCAACGTCCCACATGGTGAGAACAAGCAACAATACCGGGGTGAATGCCTTCGGTGACCCAAACCCGGGCCACAAAGTAGCCAATCTCCGTGTTGATGCGCGCCAAGCCACCTTGCTCAAGACCTAGATCCTTAGCGTCGCTTGGATGCACCCAAAGAGGGTTCGTGTGACTAATTTCTTGCAACCACTTAGCGTTGGCGGACCGCGTGTGAATCAGAGTCGGCAAACGGAAGGTGGGTAACAGAACCCTTTGGCCCGCGTCTAGGTCCAGTCCTTCATGGTGCACTTGGGAGCGGATGTAGCCAGGAGTAGCCTGATCCCCAAAGCCCCAGTCATCCATGAAATCCGCGAAGAACTCCAACAGGCCCGAACGGGTGTCGAACCCTTTGACTTTGCGTCCATCGTCCAGCTCAACCTGATCCCCGGGATCGTCGTAGCGCCGTTGACCCGCATAGGGGACGGCAAAAGCACCCTTACGCCGCATGTATTCCAAGGGCTTAAGGTCTTCCTTGGCGGCCGCTTCCGGCAGGCCCGGAACCGAGTGATCAAAAATGTCACCCCAGTACTCGTCCATGGACACGGGCTGGCCCGGAGTCTCTTGGGACTCGAACCACTTGCGAATTCCCATGCTGCCATCAGGGTCAATCTTCCAGGTCAGGGCGATCCAAAATTCCGCCTCCTCCCAAACTTGTCCGGGGTTGGTACCGAGGGTCGTAGAACTCTCTTTGCCCTGCAAGCGGGCGTACTCACGTCCAACCGGCTGGCGGAAGCCGATCCAATTGCCCGCGTGGGTTTCCTGGCTCATCAGGTCGTGCCGCTCAGGGCCAAGCCCCATGGGCAAAACCCAATCAGCCCATTGAGCTGTCTCGTTCCACGTGGGAGTCAGCGCAACATGGCAGCCGATGCGACCCGCTTCTTCGAACATCTCGATCCACGAACAACCATCGGGATTGGTCCATACCGGATTGTAAACCCGGGTGAAATACACGTCGAGTTTCGCATCCTGGCGCTGCAATAGGTGCGGCAACAGGAAACTCATCTCGTAGTGCGCGAGGGGGTATTCCTTGGGGAAGAGCACCTCGCTCCAGCGCTTGTGCTTGGGGGGATTCTGAGAGGGTTTCGGGTGCGCCTTGTCCCAAGAGTTTGGGTTCAAGCCACCGGGGGTCCCCACCGAACCGGTCAAGGCATGCAGCAAGAACAGAGCGCGGGTTGTTTGCCAACCGCCCTCGTTGCCTGCCGCCGTGTTCCGCCAAAGATGGCTAGCAAAATGGGTGCCTGCCGCAATGATCTCGTCCGCCAGATACTCGACCGTATCTGCCGGAATTTTGCACTCGTTGGCAACGAATTCCGGGGTGTATGAATCGTACTGCTCGCTGAGCTTTTCCAGAAAGCGTTCGAGAGTCCCCGGGCCACCGGGGTCACTCACATCCAGCCAAGCCTTCCAATTCAGCCAATCCTTAACAAAGGGCTTGTTGATCGCATCCCGGCGCAAGAGCTCCCTCGTAACGCCGAGCAGCATGGCGGCCTCGGTTCCCGGCCAGGGGGAGATCCAGCGATCCGCGTGGGTAGTGGTGTTGGAAAGCCGCGTGTCCACGACGGCGATTTTCGCACCTTCTTCCTTGGCGGAAATGATGCGCTGGGCGTGGGGATTGAAGTAGTGGCCGGTTTCCAAATGCGCGGAGAGCAACAACACGAATTTGGCGTTGGCGTAGTCCGGCGAAGGACGATCGGCCCCAAACCAAAGGGTGTAACCCAAACGCGCGGATGCACTGCACACGTTGGTGTGACTGTTGTGGCCGTCGATGCCCCAGGCTTCGAGCATGCGCAGGACGAAGTGATCTTCGCCGGGACGCCCCACGTGGTACATGATTTCTTCGTGGCGATCTTCGCGCAGGGCCTTGCCGATGCGGCCGCCAATATCGGTCAGGGCCTCTTCCCAAGTGGCCTCTTCAAACTTGCCCGAACCTCGGGGTCCCACGCGCTTGAGAGGCGCGGTGATGCGCTCTTCGTCCTGCACCTGGTTGATGGTGGCCGGTCCTTTGGCGCAGGTCCGCCCCCGGGATCCCGGGTGGATCGGATTGCCCTCGAACTTTTTGATCTGGCCGTCTTTCTTGTCCACAAAGGCCAACAAGCCGCAGGCGGATTCGCAGTTGAAGCAGATGGTCGGAATGCAGGCGAAGTGTGTTTCTTTGCGCTCGGGCCAGGCTTTTGGGTCGAGCTCGACCCAATCGTGCCAATGCTCGGGCGAAGGCCCCACGGCCAACTCCCAGGGGGACTTGCGTTCGAATGAACCTGATTGAGATACGGATTCGGTCATGATGGAAGAGCGGTCAGGAGATAGGCAACGCTTGGCCAGCGCGAACGAGTAGGTCTTTCTCGGCCCAAAGACCCACGAGGGCGAGCACTCCGGCCACCGCCACGGGGCCACTAGAGAGAAGTGCCACGGGCAGCAGGATTCCCGCAACTATGCCAACGCCCCAGTGGGTGACCTTGTAGGGCCCATGGGTGATTAAGCGCGCGGTACGATGATATTCGGCTTCGCGATTCTTAGGTGCCAACTTGCCTTCGAGCAAAGTCATCGCCAAGTGCAGTGCCAGTGAAACCCCGAGGGCGAGGCGCATGAAGTCGTAGCCTTTGTCCGACAGGGTCAAGCCCACCGTATGGGCAATCAACAGGCAACTCGATCCGGCAACTGCGGCCTGCAAAATCAGGTGCGCCCACATGCCCCTGCGCATCCAAAGCACGCGGCCCTTCGCTTGGCTGAACAGGAAGCCCGTGTACCCTGCGGTTGCGGCCCCCAACAGCACACATACCACTGTAAAGATGGACGCCGCCATGCCGCCGAAGCCGATGCCTGCCATGCGGAACACCACCGGCAAGGACAGCAGGCCTCCAAAGGCGCCAATGATGTAACTGCCCCGTACAAGCCAGGATTTCCAGTTGGGGCGCAACAGGATGTACAGGAATCGCTCGGGACGCTTGAGGTCTAGCACCAGCAACAAGCCGGTCAGGGCCAGGAACACCAGGGAAATGAAAACCGCCCCAAGGCCCGTGGCACCCACGAAATCCCCTGTGTTGGAATCAGCCCCAATCCAGGCCGCTATCAGGGCCAAGGGGAAAACCCCCGAGGCAATCGACTTGGTCCACAAATAGCCGGTGATCTTCCAGCCCCAGATCATTTTCCGCGGCACGTCATAAACCGTGCGGGCGCTGGACTGCTCGGAGGCTTTTGCCTCGGCGGCCCGGTAGGCCTCTGCGGCAGCTCGGTCTCCGGTGGGGCTGTCGGACCAAATCGAACCATGGGACTGGTTGGTCAGGCCCGGGTCGATTCCCGCGGGAGTCACCTCGCGATAGAAAACGTTGGGCTTGGTTCCAGCCTCTGGCTTGCGCACCTCTAGCTGGTGCTCGTTCTTGAAGCGCGATACATAGCTGTCGGGATCGTCAAAGTCCCCGGGGATGATCGCTTCAGTGGGACAGACCACGGCGCAGGCTGGAGCCAAGCCGACCTCGGTGCGGTGCGCGCAAAAGTGGCATTTCTCAGCCAAACCCGATTCGGGGTTGATGTACAGGGCGTCGTAGGGGCAGGCCTGCATGCAGGATTTGCAGCCAATGCAACTCTTGGGGTCAATTTCCACCACGCCGTTGAATCCCTTGCCCAGAGCTGAAGTCGGGCAGATATCGACGCAGGGCGGTTCCTCGCACTGGTTGCAGCGGAGAACGGAATAGCCCCGGCGAACCGAGGGAAATTCACCCTCTTCGGTGTACTTGACCCAGGTGCGGTAGCTCCCCAGCGGCACGTCGTTTTCAGACTTGCAAGCAATACTGCAGGCATGGCAGCCGATGCAGCGTGTGTGATCGATGACAAATCCTAATTGCACGCAGATACTCCTCTCTTGAGGGCGGTGATTGTAGGGGCTTGACTCCCGCCCGGCATTCACAATCGAGAATCCCCGCTGGCCGATTTCTCCGGTCTGCGCCCGGTGCCCTCCCAGCCCTCCAACTCCCCGCCCACACACCCCATCGGCGCCCGTAGAAAGGCCGCTCCCACCACTCGGCGGCGCATGTCCTGACCCCGTCCGGTTGCCAGTATAATCCGCCTGCCCCAACGGGAGCCACCTATGCCCTACCTACCCTTCTTGCTGGCCTTTGCGGTCCACATCGACTCTGGTGTCCAAGCCGCCGATCTTCCCTCGCCGCCAATTATCGAGAACACCTCGCGCATGGACCCCGAGGTGGTCGCCACCTTGGATCGGGCGTTCCAGGGAGTGCTCAAAGCAAATCTCGAACACGCCAGCGCAGCACCCGAAGATCTGAGCGCACGGGGCCAAGCCTGGTCTCAACTTGGACTGGCCTACGAGGCCAACACCATGTGGTCTCTGGCTTTGGGTTGTTATGCCCAAGCCATCAGCCTGATGCCAGAAAAACCGGAATGGGTTTACCGCCTGGGCGTTTGCCAGCATGCGGGGGGCGATCTGATCGCAGCCTTTGAGTCCTTTCGCGCGGTTGCGCCGAGGCTTAAGAACACGGCGGTGGTCCAAGCGCGGCTGGGAGACACAGCGCTCAGCATGGGGTTCATCGACCAAGCTGAAGCTGCCTGGCAGCAGGCGATTGCATCGGAAGCGGGGCTTGGCGGTGCAGTCAAGTTTCCCGAGAACCGAGTGGGCCTAGCCCAAGTGATGATCGAAAAGGAATCCTGGCAAGAGGCCGCGGATCTCCTGCGCGAAGCCCTGACCATCAACCCCGCCTACACCCACGCACACTATCTCTTGGGCCTGGTTCTGGCTGAGTTAGGCGATGATCTCCAGTCGGCCTTCGAGCTAAAGCGCGGGCTCAACGCCTTCCCGATTTTCCCGCCGGATCCCCACCAGCCGTTACTGACCAAATGGGCCGCCGGGTTTGGCAAGCGCATGGGTGCCATCGAGAACAGGCTCGCCGGCGGTGACCCCCAGGGTGCACTTGCGGCCCTCGAGGTCATCCGAGCCGAGCGCGGCCCGGACATGCAGGTCCTCAACATAATGTCCCGTGCCTATCAGCAACTCGGGGACCTTGAACAGGCCCTCAAGTTGTTGGACGAGAGCGCACTGATCGACCCCAAGGCCTACGCCACGCAGATTGACATGGCCGTGGTACTGCTCAACATGTCCTCGAACCCCGCCAATGCGGCCCAACGCGTGGACCTCATCGCCCGTGCGCGCACCGCCGCCGACGCGGCCATTCAAATGGCGCCGCACATCGGGAGGACCTGGTACTACCGAGGCCTGGTGGAGCAGGTCAGCATCGACCCCAACGACCCCGAGGGGGCACAAGCGAAGGGCAAGATCACTATGGCTAACATGCAACGAGCGCACATGCTTGGTTGCACCGAACCCCAGCTCTATGAATTCCTTGCCCAACTCTACGCCAGTCAGGGCAAGCACCGGGAAATGGAAAAATTCGCCATGGCCCACACGGCCCATTCCCCAGAGAACCCTATGGCATGGGTTTTCCTGGCGCGGGTCCGATACACCATGGAAAAATGGGACGGCGCCCGACAAGCCGCCCAACACGCGACGACCGTTTCAGGAAATGATCCTGAGATCGCCGCCTTCCAGCAACAACTCGAAAACACCCTCAAGCAGGCTGGGCATTGATCACCGTGCAACTTTCTATCCTTCTTCTATCTGTCCTGGGAGCCCCCCAAGACACTACGCCCACCCCCTGGTTCACCGAAATCGGCGAAGCTGCAGGCATCGAGTTCTCCCATGTCAGCGGGGCCCGGGGTGAATACTGGTTCCCCGAAATTATGGGTGGCGGCGTAGCCCTGCTCGACTATGACGGAGACGGACTGCTGGACATCTACTGTGTCCAGTCGGGTTTCCTCAAGGATGCCGAAAACGAAGGACCTGACAGCCCGCCGAACCAATTGTTCCGCAACCTAGGCGTGGACGAGGGTACCGGCCAGCCCCGTTTTGAGGATGTCACCGAACTTACCGGCACAGGCGACACCAGCTACGGCATGGGCGTGGCCTGTGGTGACTATGACCGCGACGGGGACATGGATCTGTTCGTCACCAATGTGGGCGTGAACATCTTGTTCCGCAACGAAGGACCTGACGAGCAAGGGATTGTGCGCTTCAAGGACATCACCAAAACCTCCGGCACCGAAGATGTGCGCTGGGCAACCAGCGCTGCGTTTGTTGATGTAGACGGAGACCGAGACCTCGACCTTTATGTGGTCAATAACCTGCTCTGGCACGCATCGACCGAGACCCCCTGTTTCAATTACTTCTCCGAGCGCGACTACTGCAGTCCCAACAACTACAACGCGGCCAGCCCCGATGCCTTATTCGTCATGGGCCGCTCCCGCTTTCAAGATTGGACGCCCACCTCTGGCTTAGACGCAGCGTTCGGAAACGGCCTTGGGGTTGCCCCGGCCGACTACGATCAGGACGGCCACATGGATCTCTATGTGGCTAACGACGCGACCCCGAACAACCTTTGGCACAACCAGGGCCGGGGCAAGTACGCCGACAAGGGCCTCCTGCTCGGTTGCGCTGTCAATGGCAATGGAACGCCAGAAGCCGGCATGGGGGTTCAGTGGGTGGACGTGGACCAAGACGGGGACCTCGACCTGTTCATGACCCACCTGCGCCGGGAAACCAACACCTTCTACATGAACCGCCGCGGTCGTTTCACGGACAAAACCAACGCGACTGGCATGAATGCCACCAGCTTGAAGTACACGGGTTTTGGCATGGGTTTCCATGACTACGATCTTGATGGTCAGCTTGACCTCTATGTGGTCAACGGTGCGGTACAGGCATGGCGCCACGAGGAAGTTTTTGCCGCAGATCCTTACGCGGAACCCAATCACCTTTACCAGGGCCAGGGCGGCACACGCTTTGCTCCGGTCGCTGGCGGCGGTGAAGCCAATCAGTCCGTGGGTACGAGCCGTGGCGCGGCTTTCGGTGACCTTGATAACGATGGGGATGTGGACGTGGTCTACATGGACCGCGATGGCCGCACCAAGCTGCTGATGAACAACGCAAAGGGGCACTGGATTGGTTTCCGGATGCTCGACAAGCGGGGAGACGAAGTCCCCGGCGCGGTGGTCGGTGTGACCCACCAAGGCAAGACTGCTTGGCGCCTTGCGGACCCGGCCTATAGCTACCTTGCCAGCAATGATCCCAGGGCACATTTCGGCCTCGGCACTTCCGCCGAGATCGAAGGCATTACCGTGCGCTGGCCCTCGGGAATTGTGGAGAAGTTTGACGCTCTCGCAACGGGCGCCTATCACACCCTGCGTGAAGGGCGCGGTCTCGACGACAAGTAACCACGGCGCGGCTTGAGCGCCGCGCAACACACGATGGGCGACACCTCCAACACACAACTAAAGAAACAACTGGGCCTCGGCAGCGTCTACGCCATCGCAACTGGCGCGACCCTCAGCGCGGGGCTGTTTCTTTTGCCCGGACTTGCCGCACAGCAGGTAGGGCCAGCGGTCGTCCTCTGCTACCTGCTCGCCGCCGTACCCTTGATTCCGGCCATGCTCTGCATCGTCGAACTCTCCACCGCCATGCCCAGAGCGGGGGGGTCTTACTACTTCCTCGAACGCAGTCTCGGCCCCCTGCTGGGGACAATTGGTGGCTTTGGCACATGGCTTGCCATTGCGCTCAAGACGAGTTTCGCACTTGTTGGCTTGGCGGCGACGGTTTCGCTGTTGTTCGAACCGAACCCATGGTTGCTCAAACCCCTGGCAATCGGTTTTGCGGTTCTCTTCGCTGGCTTGAATGCCATGGGCGCCCGGCACTCGGGGGGGCTCCAAAAAATCCTTGTGGTCCTACTGCTATCGATCCTCACGGTTTTCCTTGCCGTTGGGTTACCCGAGATGCGGGTCGAACACTTCGGGGGGTTCCTGGACGCTGGGAGCGAATCAATCTTGGCCACCGCAGGCCTGGTCTACATCAGCTATGTGGGCGTCACCAAAGTGGCGAGCGTTTCAGAAGAGGTCTCCGACCCAGAGCGCAACCTACCCCGGGGCATTTTCCTGTCCCTGATTACGGCGCTCTTGATCTATGGACTCGCCACCGCGGTCATGGTGGGCGTCATGCCCCCGGCCGAGCTGGCGGGCAACATGACGCCCATGTCCAGCGCCGCCCATATCATCGGTGGTCGCACGGGAATGATCCTGGTTTCTGTGGGTGCGGTTCTAGCCTTCTTCTCGGTTGCCAACGCCGGGATCATGGCCGCCTCCCGTTACCCGCTCGCCATGGGGCGTGACGATCTTGTGCCCCCCGCTCTCTCGAAGCTCGATAAGAACGGGACGCCGCTGGTGTCGATTATGGTCACTGTCGCCCTGATCATTAGCGTGATCTTGTTCTTCGACCCAATCAAGATTGCCAAGCTGGCCAGTGCTTTCCAGTTGATGATGTTCGCTCTGCTTTGTCTAGCCGTGATCATTATGCGTGAGAGCGGACTTGCCAGCTATGACCCCGGCTACCGCACGCCGCTCTACCCTTGGATTCCCATCTTCGGCATCCTCTCGCCGTTCTTCCTGATCATTCAAATGGGCTGGCTGCCCACGGCTTTCAGCCTAGGCTTGATCGCCGCGGGAATCGCCTGGTTCCAGTTCTATGGCTCCTCTAGGGTCAAGCGAACGGGGGCGATCTACCATGTGTTTGAGCGCCTTGGGCGCTCCAGACATGAGGCGCTCGATGTGGAGTTGCGCACGATTCTCAAAGAAAAGGGCCTGCGTGATGAGGACCCCTTTGAGGAGGTGGTCCTAGGGGCGCAAGTCATCGAGGTGGAGACGGTTCCTGATTTCGATCGACTGATCGAGCAAGTGGCCGAGGCCCTTGCGGAACGAACTGGTGGCCCAAGAGAAGTATTCATAGGCGGTTTCCGCGAAGGAACAAAGATGGGCGCCACGCCCGTCGCGAAGGGCGTCGCCCTCCCCCACATGTATCTTCCGGACATCGAGCAGCCCCTCTTGGTGTTGGTTCGGTCTATCAAGGACTTCCAGATTCTTACGGGCGACGTCTTTGGCAAAACCCAGCTGACGGACGCTGTCCACGCGGCCTTTTTCCTTGTCAGCCCGAAAGGTGACCCGAGCCGCCACTTGCGGATGTTGGCGCAACTAGCCAATCGCATCGATCGCGACGACTTTGACACCGCTTGGCGTTCTGCTCCCAACGAAATGTCCCTTCGCGAGGTATTCTTGCGAGATGACCGGTACCTCTCCCTGCGCCTGACGCCGGGATCGGAATCCGAGCCCTGGATTGATCAGCAACTATTCGAACTGGGGCTTCCCGATGGCTGCCTAGTAGCTGCCATCCGCCGCCGCAACAAAACCATGATTCCTCGGGGCGCAACTCGCCTTGAAAAAGGGGACCGGCTGCTTCTTTTCGGGGAACCCCAAGCCCTCAATACGATTCGCAAGCAACTCGGCTTGAGTAACGCACCAAACGTAACCTAGGACAATGAACGACCCCGCACAATTTGCCGCAGCCCTCGATGCCGCAGAAGGAGCCATTGATTGGCAAGCCCTAGAAAGCGTCTATTGCTCGGGTGATGGTAAGGGCTTTTTTTCTCCGGAGGCAATCGATGCGGCACGCAACGCCGGGTTGTTGTTCGCCGGTGACCTGGGCCAACACTTGAGCCCAAACGGCCGCAGCTTGTATGTGGGGGCCGGAGTCGCCGAGCTTGCGCCGTTGGTCTTTGAGGCCACCATGCTGAATCGCAAGGTGACGGTTCACGGATTAGAGGGCATCGAGCTGGACCTCCTGAAGGCAGCTATGGCATCAGTAGCGGAGGTCACTGGTGGCCTCGCTCCGCGAGTCACTACCGCCCCCATGCGTCCCGCGGAAACCGGCCAGGTGGATCACCTGTGGTTTGTCTCGGTCTTGACCGACCCCGATGCCTTTCCGGCCATGCACAATAAGCTCTACGGGCGCCAGGGAGGCCCCCTGCAAGTGGCTGGGGGCCATCCCAAGGCTGAACGTATCAGGGTTGAAACCCTCGTGCGGCTGGCCCTGGGAGGGCTCGCCCCAAAGGCGATCCTGACCACCTCCGACGAGGAATTGCCCGTCTTTGAAGCAATTGGATCCAGTATGGGGTTCACATTCGTAAACCCCACCGTGTCACGTTTGACCGGAATCGTTGGGGACCCGGTTCGTCACCACCGGATAATCAACACGCAGGCAAAGGCCTAGGAGCCTAGCTTCCTCTAACAAGGCAACTACCGTGGCACCCACCCCCGCCCAAAACAGAAACCTCGCTTACGGCGATCCCCAGCTCTTCGTAAACAGGGACGTCTCACTACTAGAGTTCAACCGTAGGGTCTTGGCCCAGGCCCTTGATGTGAGCGTTCCTCTCTTAGAACGCTTGCGCTTCTTGACGATCTCGTCCTCTAACCTTGACGAGTTCTTCGAGGTGCGCGCAGCCTCTCACCGTGAAGCATCCATCCATGGAGCATCCCGGCTCACGCTCGATGGACGCACACCAGAACAGACCCTCACCGCCATTTCTGAGGTCGCCCGGGTCTTGATCCAGGATCAATATGCCGCCCTCAACCATGTGATCCTGCCTGCCCTCGCCGATGAGGGCATCCGCCTCGTGCGCCGTTCCCAGTGGACCGCGGAACAAGCCGAATGGGCCCTCAATCACTTTCGCAGTCAGGTCCTTCCGGTCTTGACCCCTATTGGCTTGGATCCGGCGCACCCCTTCCCCCGCATTCTCAACAAGTCGCTCAACTTCATCGTGGTGCTTGAGGGGGACGATGCCTTTGGCCGCGATGCGAACATTGCCATTGTTCAAGTTCCCCGGGCGCTCCCCCGGGTACTGCGCATTCCTGGCGCCACCTCCGACAAGGGCATGCACCTAACCATGCTCTCGTCCATCATCCACGCACATGTGGGCGAGCTCTTTGGGGGCATGACGGTCAATGGTTGCCACCAGTTTCGGGTGACCCGCAACGGAGACCTATGGGTCGATGAGGAAGAGGTCGAGAACTTGCTGCAGGCCCTTCGGGGAGAACTCCCCGAACGCCAGTTTGCCGACGCTGTACGCCTCGAACTGGCGAACGACTGCCCGGATGAGCTGGCACAATTCCTGTTGCAACGCTTCGATCTAACCGAGGATGAGCTCTACCGAGTTGATGGCCCGGTCAACCTACACCGGCTCAGCGCACTGCTGGACATGGTCGACCGTCCGGAGCTCAAGTACCCTCCGTTCATCCCGCGCACCCCAAAGGGCGTGGGACCTGACGACGACATTTTCGCCACCCTTCGAGCGGGCGATGTTTTGCTGCACCATCCCTATGAGTCCTTCGGACCGGTGGTCGAGTTTCTACGACGGGCATCTGAGGACCCCGACGTGTTGGCCATCAAGCAAACGCTGTATCGCACAGGCGCGGACTCGCCCGTCGTTGCTGCCCTGATGGCGGCAGCACGCGCGGGAAAGCAAGTCACCGCCGTGGTCGAACTGCGAGCTCGTTTCGACGAGGCACGCAACATCGGCCTCGCTACCCAGTTGCAAGAAGTGGGCGCCAGCGTCGTGTACGGAATTGTCGGCTACAAGACCCACGCAAAGATGTTGATGGTGATCCGCCGAGAGCGTGGCGAGCTGCGACGCTACTGTCATCTTGGGACGGGGAACTATCACTCGGGAACCGCGCGTGCATACACCGACATCAGCTACCTAACCTCGCGCCCTGAGCTGGGTGAGGACGTGCACCGGGTATTCCTTGAGCTAACCGGCCTTGGCGAAGAACAGACCCTTCACCGCATCCTCCAAAGCCCCTTCACCCTGCGAAGCGCCCTGATTGAACGCATCAATGCCGAAGCCGATGCCGCCCGAAACGGCCAAGAGGCAAGGATTGTGGCCAAGATGAATGCGTTGACCGAGCCCAAGGTGATCCAAGCGCTTTACAGGGCTTCCCAGGCTGGCGTGAAGGTGGATTTGATCGTGCGCGGTGCCTGTTGCCTGCGACCCGGGGTCCAAGGCCTTTCCGAAAACATTCGCGTGCGCTCCGTCCTCGGTCGATTCCTCGAGCACAGTCGCCTCTATTGGTTCCACGCACAGGGCGCACAAGAACTATTCGCATCCAGCGCCGACTGGATGAGCCGCAACTTGAAGCGTCGGGTCGAGACTTGCTTTCCAATTGAAGACGAAGCCCTTCGTGCGCGCCTCACCCAAGAGGACCTGTTCGACTTCCTGAATGATGACATTCAGATTTGGGAGATGCGCTCGGATGGCACCTACGAGCGCAGCGATCAAAGCCAGGACCAAAGGCTTCCCCATCCTCAGGATCTCTTGCTCCAGAAGATATGCGGCTCACCCGACGCTGAGGATGAAACCGGCCTCCCGGGCCAGGTCTGACTCGAGTTCCAGATCCGCCCGGGTCAAGGGATGCGCATCCAGCCAGCCTTCGGAGAAGGTCACTTTGAGGTGCTCCTTCGTCTTGCCCAAGCTAACGCTGGGCCGTTCAATTTCCCCCGCTCCCCGTCCCCGGTGCAAGGCAACCCCAAGGCGTAGCAGAAGAGCCAACCTCCGCAGAATGAGTTGCCAGGGTTCTGTTTCGCGCTCTAAGTAGGCCATCCGGAAGCGCCTACGATGCAGATGCACCAACTCTGCAACTCTCCGCTGATCTTCCTTGGAGAAGCCGGTCAAATCTGCGTTTTCCACCAGGTAAGCGCCGTGGTGGTGATAGCCGGAATAGGACACGGACAATCCAACCGCGTGCAACGATGCCGCCCACAAAAGAAGATCCCGGTGTTCGCTGCTCAAGTCCCATCCACCCTGGACCACATCAAACAGCTCAGTTGCCATGCTCATGACCCGTGAAGCCTGGGCTTCATCCACACCAAGGCGTGCACCAAAGGCAACCACCGACCCGCTGCGCACATCCTCCTGATGCAGCCTGCCGAGCAAGTCATGCAGCAGGCCTTCCCGCAGGGCTCCCGGTGAAGTGTGCAGTTCTTCGAGGCGCAATTCCTTGAACAGCGCTTTCACGATTGCGATGCCACCCGGTAAAACCTTCCGGCGGTCATCTTTGAGCCCAGATAAGTCCAACTCGTCAACGGACTTTTGCTTAACGATCTCATCCACCAGGGACCCCAAGCCATCCACGGTGATCGTCCCTTCCCCCCAACCGTTTTGCGCCAAGATTTGAGCGGTTGCGTGTACGGTCCCCGACGAGCCCACGGCTTGCTCCCACCCACGGTTCCGAAGAACGTTGGCGATCGGCTCAAGTTGGCGGCGCGCTTCCATGGTGGCCTCATTGAATGCCTTTTTGGTGATGTGCCCATCTGGGAAGTATTGCCGGGAAAAGGTCACACAACCCATCTTGAGGCTCTCTTCCACCTGGGACTTGAATCCCACGCCAATGATGCACTCGGTGCTGGCGCCACCAATATCAATGACTAGCCGCCGCTCTCCATCACCTGCTAGACCATGGGCGACCCCTAGATAAATGAGCCTGGCCTCCTCGCGGCCCCCGAGAATTTCAATGCGATGACCTAGGGCCTTCTCTGCATGCGCATGAAAGTCAGAGACGCCATGGGCGGCGCGAAAAGTGGCCGTGCCTACTGCGCGTACCCGGGCCGCTGGGATACCCGCGATTCTTTGACCGAATCGTTCGAGGCAGTCGATCGCCCGGTCCTTGAACTTCTTCTCAATCCCACCGTCCTTGCGCAGGCCCTCGGCCAGTCCAACGCGATCGCGCAAACGGTCGATCAGGACCGGTTGGCCTTCGCTCTCGCGGGCCACCACCATGTGGAAACTATTGGATCCCAAATCAACCGCTGCAAGTGAACTCGAAGCTGGTTGAGTCTCTTCGATAGATGGGCTCACTGGTGCGATAGGTCCCCAAGGTGGGCAATGCGCTCGGTCACCGCGCCCCCATCAAGGGCCTGGGACGCAAGGTCCACGCCCTCCGCTAGGGTCATGGAGAGTCCCACGGTTTTCAGGATTACCCCAGCGCCCATCAGGGCAGCGTCACGGGCGGAGTTTCGGACTCCCTTGAGGACTTCGTCGCAGACGTTTTGAGCGTCTTTGATCAATTGAGGATTGTCGCAGGCTCCCTCTTCTTCTTCAGGAGGCCCGTACATGGGTAACTCGGGTTCTGAATCATGCCCCAACCCAAAGTCCGTAGGATCCACAACAAGAGGGACGAGGTGTCCCCCATCCAGGGCAATGCCACGGGTGCGCCGGGAAACCCAGGGGACGACACCGCCGTCGACTCCCTGCAAAGCAGTGCCACGTGGATGCCCAAGGCCTTGGATGACTTCAACCGCTGTACCCAACACCGGGCCGTGCATAGCACCAAGCACAACTGAGGCGTGGGAGGGTGCGAGGAGTTTCTCAAGGGTAGAAAGGGGCGTTCGCAACACAACTCCTTTTCTTGCACGGCGTGTATGCAAGAGCCCCGGCAGCATTCCCGTGGCGGAGAGCACCGCGAAGCGGCCCTTGGCAACCCAGTCCTCTGCCTCTGTCGGATCCCAAGTCATTTGCAAACCCAAGCCCGCCAGAATATTCGGAGCAGTCAGTCCGCGCAAAGGCGGGACGCCCTGGTCGGTGATCATGAGGACTCGCGCGCCAGCCCCGGCAGCGATCAAGGAGCTGAGCGCATCTAGGGGTGGGTGGTGAACCTGCCCGTCATGGGGCGGACACACACACACCAGTCCGTCCATCCCTTGGCATGGAATCCGCGCAACGCCACGCGCGGCCAGGGCAAACCCGGTGAGTTCTTCCACCGTTACCCCTTTCCAGCGGAGGGCAATCAGGAAGGCACCCACCGTGATTTCGCTTTCTCCTCCAGAGAGAATGGAGGTCATGGCGCGGAAGGCCTCCTCCTTGGTCAGGGGACGGGATTCCTTTGGCTCGTCGCCGAGGATACGTAGCAGATGGCGCAGGGGCATGGATGAAAGTGTAGCGACCGGCGTGGCTCGATGCCTCACCGGTCGCTTGGATGCCCTTCAAATCCTGCCCCTAGGCAGAGGTTGAGGTCTGGCCTCAGCCGTCTCCCGACCCTTCCTGGGGCGGATCTACGGGCGGATCCACGGGGGGCACAACGGGGGGTTCTTCGGGGGCCGGCGGCGGCCCCTCCCCACCGTCGTCAACGGGGGCGGGTTCCTCAACAGGCGCCTCCTCCGGGTTTTCGACCGGAGTTTCGGTCTCCTCCTTCGGGGCCTCGATGATTTCTTCGTCACGCTCGCCAGGGACGACCGGTACTTCAGGAGCAAGCTCTTCAACGGGCCGCGGTCGAATGTGTGCCAGGTAGAGCTCGGCCTCCTTGTCATACACGACTCGACCACCGATCACCGACCACTGAACGAAGGTCTTGTAGTGCAGGATGTCGCCATCGGTGATGATCAGGTCTGCATCCTTGCCCACTTCAATCGTGCCCAGACGATGCTCGAGGCCCAGCAAACGGGCAGGCACCACAGTCATGGACGCGATTGCCACGTCCTCGGCCAGGCCGCCACGCACGGCGAACGCTGCCTCAACGGGCATGTGCATGATGTCGCGGCCAACAATGCCGTCCATGCTGATACCACCAGAGCCCGGCGCAACCGCCACTTGAACCCCATGACGATGAAGGATCGCTGCGTTTTCGATGGACGAGCCACCGGGGCGCACGAGGTTCTCGCTCTTGTTCCGGCGATCGCGGGCTTCCACGATAGCTGTTGCCCCGGCGCGACCCAACTCAGCCGCAACGAGCCAACCCTCGCGGCACCCTTGGATCACCGGACGGAATCCGTAGCGCTGGGCCAAGCGCGCAATGGCTAAGAGATCCTGCTGAATGTCCGCTCGGAAGACCCCTTTTTCGGTGCCCCGCAGAACGGCCAGGGCGTGGGAATCCACCCCTGTCTTCTTGGGCTCCTTAAGCTCCTTATTTGAACGAACCGCCCCCTCCCAGGTGCGATAGGCACGCAGATAGGTCTCCGCCGCGTCGAACTTTTCCCGCAGGGTCTTGCGACCGCCAGGGTTCGACAGGGAATAGCTCAGGCTGGTAAATTGCTGCTTACCCACCACGACGTCCTCGATCCGCCCGCGGTTCAAACGCCCGATCTCAGTGCCTTGCACTGCAACGGTGATTCCACCGGCTACGGCCAAGAGCATGTTGTCCGAGAATGGATCCACCGAATACTCCAGATCTCCGTTACCGCCGAACAGGCCACGAGAACTTAATGCGATGAGTCCTGGATAGACAGAGTAGCCTTCGATGTTCAAGACTTCGGCGTCTTCGGGCACAACGATATCGAAGCCTATGGCTTCGATCTTGTCATCGTGGCAGAGGATTCCAGCACCTCGCAAGAATGCGCCAGTGCCGGTGTAAACATCGCCCCCAGCCAAGTAGACCCAAGTCTCCTCCTCCTCCTCTTCTTTTTCCTCTTCTGAATCGGTCGACTCCTTGTCGTCATCAATGAGTGGCGCCGCATAGGACCAACTGGGGGCCAACATCAGGGACAAGGACCAAAGGGCTCCGAGGCCCATAATTAGCTTTTTGTTTTTCAGCATCACAGTTCATCCTCGCCATGGGCGATCTTGCCTCGGGCCATGACGGCCACTATTTCGGTAGCCGCTTCGAAAGGGTCGCCGGACAGAACGATCAGGTTCGCTTCCTTTCCAACCTCAAGACTGCCAACTTGATCTGCTACGCCAAGAAGACCTGCCGGCTCAAGGGTCATGGCTCTCAGGGCCGCGTCCCGGTCAAGGCCGGCCCCGACCATCACGCCCACATCGCGGAACCAGTCTTTCATTGCGGAGTCCTGCCGAGGGACCAGTACAAGCTTGGCTCCCGCGCGGTGCAACTCCGCGGGCAAGTTGCGTTGGCGCAGGGTCGCCCTCTGCAAGGTGATCATGGGTTCGACAATGATTCGCGCGCCGGACTCTGCGATCTTATCCTTGACGTGATAAATGTCACACTCGCTGGAAAGCGGCAGGCGCAAGTCCCATTTCACGTCCTCATCACCGAGAGCATCGAGGAAATGTAGGTAGTCGGCTGATTTTCCAATGGAGGCCAAGAGGCTTATCTTGTGGTCCCGCATATCAAGAAAGGCTTGGCCCTTCTCACTGGGAGCCAACGGCTTGTAGTCACCAAGCTTGGCCAACATCTCCTTTTTCTTGTCCTTGTCCTTTTCCTTATCAGCCTTTTCCTTGCCCTTGTCGTACTTCTCGCGGTTCTTGGCCTCTTTGTCCAGCCAACTATCCGCTTCCTTGAAGCCGTCGCGCAGGTAAATCTTGCCCGTGGAAGTGTTGCCTACGATCGCCTTCAAGTACGCGACGTCGCGCATGACCATTTCAGAGAGCGGGCCGGACACGGTGCTGACCACAGCAGCCTGGCCAGGGATTCCACGACCAGCGGGATACAATCCCGCAGTCGTGACACCATAGCCGAGCATTCCCGAGACACTGGCCCGGGTCCTGGGGCTCAGTTCATCCACGGCCTTCATGTTAGGGCGCAAATCACTGTAACCCGATGCGCTCATGCCGTATCGCGTGTAGCAGTTCACCAAACCAGGCACGACCCATTGGTCGTCAGCCAGTTCAAGCACCGGAATCCCGCGCTCGATCGGTAAATCTTCACCGATGGTTATGATCTTGCCGTTTTCTACCAACAGGACCACGTGTTCAAGGGTCTCGCCAGAGCCAGTCATCAGGTGCCTGGCACGAATCGCCAGCAAGTCACCCGGGGGCGCGGCCAGGGCTGGGGCAGCGGCCATCAACAGTGTTGTGAGAATCATAAGTCTTCCTATCCGCGCGGAAATGGAGCGGGTTCGGGGGGTCAAGGGAACAGTCAATGAGAGCATTACCAACGTCTCCTGCTGGTCTGAGTGTCATAGATGCGGCGGCCATCTTGGTAGACGGCCTCCACGCTGGTTCGAGGGTCCACCGGGTCTCCGGTGACGATCAGCAAGTCGGCGTCGAGGCCAGGCTCGATGCTGCCGATCTTGTTTTCAAGCCCGCTGGTCACGGCGGGAATGCAAGTCAAGCCGCGGACACCGTCGGCGTTGGAATCATCCATGCCATAGCGCACACCCATGGCGGCTTGAAGGGATAGCTCTTCTTCGGGCACAACCGGCGCATCCGTATTGAAGCCAATACGCTTATGTCCGAGCTTTTGGAAACCCCAAGCGCTGCCATGAACTTGGCCGTCCGTGTCGAAGCGGGGTGGCCGAGGCCACATGACTTGGCGCGGGCCCAGAATCGCGGCGACCCCAGCGTCGATGGCCAGGGGGGTAGCCAGATAACTATCGAACGAGCCATGATCAATGTAAGTAGCAAAGCCAAACTCCTTGGCCAGCATGATGATCGTGGTCAACACCAGTCGGTAGTACTGGGTGTGGGTGGAAATCTGAGTTTTGCGTGAAGCAAGATCGCGGAACACATCGAGGCGAATGTCACGCTTCGGCCTTACCCCGCCGTCACGCTCATAAACTTCCCACTTGGCCGCATACGCCTTGCCCCGCGACAAATCCTCGCGCAGGTTCCAAGCCATCATGATGCGGCCCATGCCATAGGCCCATCGTTTGGGGTTATCGCCCTGGGCAATCTTCAGAGACCCGGGGTTTCGAATCTCCATGGCCTCATACTCATCAAGGCCAGTCTTTAAGAGCACCCCTTGTCCGCCCATGTTGGAGCCAGACCCGGGAAGGAACAGGACCGTGGACACTCCGCCCGCAACAGCCAGCTTCAACCGCGGATTGCCAGGGACCGTTTCGGGCGAGATCCGTAAGCCCGGGTTCGTTTGATAGACCGTGTCGTTGAGACCATAAGTGCCGGCGATGTGGCAGTGCAGATCAATGAAACCCGGGCATACCCAATAGCTGCCCACGTCCAGAATCTCATAGTCCGAAG
Source organism: uncultured bacterium (assembly GCA_937910685.1). GTDB lineage: Bacteria > Planctomycetota > UBA1135 > UBA1135. Next base: position 12,582 of record CALEMP010000157.1, on the reverse strand, counting down.
GCACGACCATTTCGCTCTGCGGGCCGACCGCTTCAATCAGCCCGTCGCGCACCAGGATCATTGCATGGTTGATCACCTGGGTACCTTCAAGAGGAACCACAAGCGCCTTCTGTGTCAAGATCGCAAGCCCGACCCCTCCCGGCTCTCCCGCCGGGATGTCTGCACGCACCGTCACCCCGGCGCTCAAGAGCGCAAAGGTCAACAGTCGTGGGTACAGGGAACGAGTCATGGGGTGTTCGCTTTTTGTCTTCTACCAGCGTCGCTTCTGGTTGACCGCGTCATAAATAACCTGACCCTGCTGAAGGGCAAGCTCGACCGTATGGCGCGGGTCCGTGATGTCACCGGATGTGATCAAGATGTCGGCGAACTTGCCAACCTCCAAGCTGCCTACCTGGTCCCCGATACCACCCGCCATGGCGGGGACAATGGTCAGCCCTCGCAGGGTGCCCATCTTGGACTCGTCAAAGCCATAGCGAACAGCCATGGAGGCTTGCAGCTGCAGCTCTTCCTGAGGGATCACCGGTGAGTCAGTGTTGAATCCGATGCGGGTGAAGCCGCGCTCTTGATAACCAGCGGCCACACCTTGGATACGCTCGGGGTTCGAGCCAGCAAAACCTCGGAAGCTAGCACTGGGCACGTCAATGTTACGCGGGCCAAGACAGGCAAAAATGCCTCGCTTCTCGGCTTCCTCGGCGACTCGATAGGAATCAAACGTTCCGTGGTCGATGAAGAAGGGCAAGCCCAGCTCGTCGTGTACCAGGGTGATCGTCATCAGCACAACCTGATAGATCTGCGTGTGAGTCGAAATGTGAATGTCGCGCTTACGGAGGTTGCGGAACACTTCCCACTGGGGATCCTTGCGCGGCATGACGCCGCCATCGCGCTCATAGGCTTCCCACTCCTGGGCATAGGCCACACCCTTCTTGAAGGTCAGGCGCGTGTTCCAGTTCATGAATGAACGGTTCGGCCTGGTGAGCCAACGCTCCGGGTTGCCCGCCTGGGCCAACTTGAGGGAGCCGGGGTTCTTGATGACCGAAGCCTCGTAAGTGTCAAAGCCCGTACGCACCAGTACACCCTGACCTCCCACGTTTGTTCCTGAGCCGGGGATGTACAGCACCGTGGTCACGCCACCTGCCACTGCCAGGTCCAACTGAGAGTTTCCGGCGAACACGTCAGCGGAAGCCCGGATACCCGGGTTCGCAAGATAGACCATGTCGTTCAGACCAAAACGCCCTGCCACGTGGCAGTGCATCTCGACCAAGCCGGGGGTGACCCACTGATCGCCAACGTCCATCAGGGCATAGTCCGGAGGGGGGAGCAATTCGCCGCGCTTGCCCACCGCTTCGATCTTGCCATCACGGATCATGATCACACCGTTGTTGATCACATCACGGCCTTGCCATTCGCAAAGGACGAGCTTCTTGGAGAAAATAGCAAGCCCGCGCCCACCTACTGCACCGGGATCCACTTCGCCATCGCTGGCAATCCGAAGGGTGGCGGCGGCTTGTTCGTCTGCTCGCTTTGTGTCAATGGCTAGGGCGCTTGCTGACGCAACCAGAGAAGAGATGACCAGTCCGGTCAGAATTGATTTGGTGAAAGTCATGGAATTTGCCCCTAGCGGGATACCTCCTTGCCGCTTACCCAAACCTTCAAGACTTGGCTTGAAGGCAACAGGGGCGGACCGTCAAAGAGAATGAGATCAGCATCGCGGCCGGCCCTCAGAAGGCCCACGCGATGGGAGATGCCGAGCATTTCTGCCGGATAACCAGTCAAGCCGCGCACTGCGGATGAAGGAGATAGACCTTTGCCCACGGCAATGGCAATGTCATCGAGCAACTGCGCCGCGTCCCCTTCTTCGTTGGTACGCACCATGAAGGGAATGCCCGCGGGTGGAGGCGTGGATGAGGCGCTGCCAAGCAGCACACCCGAAATTAGGCCCGCCTGGCTTGAACTAGGCTGCGCGCCACCTTCCAGCACTGGCCGGATGCCGTACTCCTTGAACACTGCGAGGCAGGTACCAAGCTGTTCCGCATTGTTGATGTTGACCAAGACCATGCTGTTGCCAAGCATGGCTTGGCGGATGGGCTCCAGACCGGGATTGATGCCGGGTGACTTAGGGGTTCCTTTGGGGGCCTTAGCCTCTGCCACCTTGCGCCGCTCGGGCATGGAGGCCATGGGATAGTCGGTACCGGTGCGAGGCCAATTCACATCAACAGGTTCAGCATCACCAAGTGTATAGGTGCCTTCGAAGCGCGCCTGGGCCACGAAGTTGTCTTCGAATTCCTGGGTCAGAGTCAAACTGATCGAGTCGGTTCCGGCTTCCCCGTTCAGGGTGGCGACGTATTCCTCGCGTGACCCGGTCAGCGTGATCAAGTCCTGGACCCCTTTAAGGCGCAGGTAGCCCTCAAGAGACCCTCCGGTCTCGGTCAACCGCAGGCGTGCCCCGTCGGTTTCCCATGTCCCCGTACTGCTTATGGCGTCGGGTTTTTTCTTGGGTTTCTTTTTTTTCTTGTCCTCGTCGCCGTCGCCGTCGCCGTCGTCGCCGTCGCCGTCGCCGTCTTCGCCTTTCTCGTCCTCGTCCTCATCTTCTTCGTCATCCGCCTCAGGCGCAGGCGGCGTCCATGCGGCCAACTCAGCTTCGTACTCCTCCCACTTTTTCTTGTATTCGGCGGCCTGGCCAAGGGTGGCGCGAACAGAAGCGCCCGCCATGGATGGGATCGGATTATCCCATATCAAACGCACACCAGCCGGGTTACGTAGAACCATGGAGCCCGGGTTCGTTCCCACCGGCTTGTAGGGCATGAAGGGCGTCCCGTGGGATGCGCTCTTGGGAGCCATGTTGACGGTGGTCACCCCAGCGGCAGCAACCCTTTGATCTTCATCATTGCCAGGTGCCACGAGGCGCGACAAATCGAAGCTCGTGCTGAAGCCTTTACTGGACCCTTCGAGGCCCAAGTGACCCCAAGCGTCGATAGCGCCCGGCATGGCCGCTGCGCCGCGGACCACCTTGGCGCCAGCGGGTCGAGCCACGTGGCGCCCGACCTCGACAATACGACCCGCCTGCATCAAGACTTCGCCGGGGGTTAGGACAGTTCCGTCCCCAAGATGCAGCTCGTCCACCGCGATGATTGTTGCGGAAGATTTGGAGGACTCCCAAGCCAGTTCTCCGTCAACCCAAGTGGCAAGCACCCGGGTTTCATGATTGATCGGCGCGCCATTAAGGATGGCAAAGTCTGCGTCCTTGCCCACAACCAAACTGCCCACCCTATCGGCGACGCCCAATACCTCCGCTGCGTTAAGGGTGATTGCTCGCAGGGCATTTTCCGCAGACATTCCCCCACGGCGGGCAAGGCTGGTGCGCAAGAGCAACTCACTGATTGGTCTCCCGCGGGGCGTAGCAACCGCGACAGTCACTCCAGCTTCCATCAACTTGGAAGCGGAACGCCACTGTTGGCCCAGGTCAGCCTCGGCATCTTCCCCGCCGGACTGGGAACTGGTCATGAATGAATTAAATCCTCCACCAAACATGAAAGGACTGGGGCCTCCAGAGGAAGCGCTCTTGCCCGGCTTGAAGATTACCGAAACTCCGGCTGCCCCCAATTCATCGGCCACATCAACAAACCCCGCGTTTCCTTCCAGCACGAGGGGCTGATTCACGCCGCCGAAAAAAGTCAACAAGGCGGTGGTTTGGCGTGAGTCATCCACGGCCATGCGCCAACCCAGTCCGTCGGAAATTACCCTGGCCAATGCAGGGCCAGCGGCCGCGCCCCATTCGGATTCTTGAGATTGATCCCCTCCAGCAAAGTCGAACAATTCCTGCAGACCCACAATCGCACCCATGGTTGAGTGAGGTAGTTGAGGCTGGGCAACGCCGAGCCCCACGTCCACCGTGGCGGGCAGGGGGGGTTCCCAGAAGGCGGTAGTGTTTCTCGCCGAGGACGAAATACTGCCTTGGATCGACGATGCTCCCAGTAGGAGATAGTCCTCTGATTCATGGCCTTTCATCTTGACCACGCCGCCCAGGCCAGCAATCAAACGATCCACGCCGGGATTCAGATAGCAGGTTGTGACGCCGCCCGAGAGGGCTGAGGTGTAGCGCGAGTAGGGATCGAAATTATCAATCGCTCGCAACATGGGAGCGGCACTGCGTTCGGCAGACCCGCCAGCCCCATAAGGACTGTCAGCCGCAACAAACCCGGGCACGATGGTCGCGTCGGGACCGTAGTCCACTTCGCGCACACCAAGCGGCGTTTTGAGGTCAGCTCCGATGGCCACGATTTTGCCGTCCTTCACCAAAATGGCGGAGTCCGTCAGCACTTGGCCGTCTTGAACAAGGTGAATGGTTCCCGCACGCAGGACCACAGCGTCCCCTCCGGGGGCCGCGAGAAGCAAAAATGTAAGAAGACTCAGCATGTTGATTTCCCTTGGAGGCTCACTTGTCGCCAGCGGTTCGTTCTTCTTCGTGGATATCTTCCACCACGGGTTCATCCGCGGAGGTGCCTTCCGGCTGCACGCCATCCATCAAATGCTGGAGGCGTGTGTCGGTCGTGCGGTCATAAGTCAGCTTGCCTTCAATGAAGACGTAGCGCACTTGGGTCTGGAGGCTGAGTGGGTCGCCACTAAGCAACACCAAGTTGCCGTGCTTGCCTTTCTCAATGGTGCCTACTTCTGAGCTGAGGCCAATCACTTCAGCCGGGCCGGAAGTGATCGCAGCAAGAGCGACTTCCCGGTCGACTCCCAAAGCGACGCAGCGGGCTGCCTGGAACCAAAGGGACTCAGTGGTGCTGTTTTGCGATGCCAACGCGAAGGGGATGCCCTTCTCGGCAAAGTGGGTGGGCAGCACGGTCACCGTGTCCTCTTCAGCAAAGGGCGCGCGTTCCGTGTGCTCAAGGGTCGAGGACAAGATCACACCTCGCACGCCAGCAGCTTTGATCTCGTCGGAAACCTTCCAGCAGGTCGGGCCGAGCAGCAGCACGGTTTGAGCCAAGAAGCCGTTCTCCTTGGCGATTTCCAGGCCGTGTAGCACATCCATAGGTGTGCTGCAGGCCATGTAAACCGAGATACGACCTTCGACGATTGCCAAGAGAGGCAAGATCTTGGAATCGATTGACGCCCGGGGCACCGCCTCGAGGCCTTCTACGATCCAGCCGCTACCAGTCATGGCTCGGCCCTTGCCGTCCTCCGCTTCAAAGTCACGGCCCTGGGCCAATGCTTCGCGGCGTGCGTGATCATTGCCGTCGTTGGCCTCTTGGACCAGGCCCTCCAGGGTTCGGCGCAACCCTGCAAAGGCCTCGCGCAGAATCATCAGCTGGACGGCTCGAGACTTACCCCGATTGGGAGTGATCGCGATCTTGATGCCTGCCTCCGGGCGCACGGTCATGGCCGCCACGGTCATTCCGCTAGGCTTCACGATCATGCCGCGCCCGGCGATAACAGTTGAATTGCCCTGCTGAACGTTCAAGGTCGTGATGCCTGCTCGGAGCATTTCTTCATAGAAGAAGTTCACCGGGTCGACTGAATCCACCACGTTTAGGAAGGGCGCCACGTCAATGGACTCGTTAGCGCGGTCCATGCCTTGAGACGTACAAGCCTCGACCTGGCCCGGGAAGGCCACCAGGTTGGGAGCCTCAAAAACCTCAGCATCCCATGGGATTTGGATTTCAGAAGCCGGCCCCACCGCAGTGATGCGGCCGCTCTCGATCAGAACGATGCCGTTCTCAATCGGTTCGCCCGCCATGGTGATGACCTTGCCAACCTTGATCGCATGGCTGTCCCCGCCAAAAGCGACGGCAGAGGTAAGCGCAAGGGCAGCGGTAAGACGTGTGATAGATGAAATGTTCATGTGTTCAATAGGGTGTGGGCGGTAGGCGTAGGCTTGAGGGGGAGGATCAGCGGGGGGTCAAAACGACTTCGCCAGAGGCCACCACGCCAACGATGTTGCTGGTGGCAGAGAAGGGGGCTCCATTCCAGAGCACAAGGTCAGCGTCCATTCCAGACTTGACCGCGCCAACTTGCTTTTCAACGCCAAGCAATCGGGCGGGAGTCGTGGTAACGCAGGCAAGTGCCTCGTCGAATGTCAGGCCGCCGCGAATGGCATAGCCGGCTTGGGCCGAAAGGCGCTCCTTGAGGCCAGTTTCCCCGTGGGCGGAAAGGGCAATCATGATTCCCAAGTCAATCAACTTGCGTCCCGTGTCCCAGGGCATGAAAGCTCGCTCGCCAAGACGGCCCGTTGCGGGGAATGGTGGCAGGACAACAGGCGTCCCGGTTCGGACCAGGAAGGCCGGCTCTTTCCAAGCTTCGGCCCCCGCATCGATCACGATGTCCAGGTCTCCATATCCCTCGGCTTGCATTTCTTCGTCCAGATAGACCGCGGTACGGATGTCTGCGGTGGTCCAGGCTTGAATGAAGATCCGCACGTCGCCCGCAAGACAAGCGCGCAAGACATCTGCGCCCTCGAATTCCGCATCCGGAAACCGCTCTGAGTGGGCTGCGTCAAAAAACGCCTTACGCCATTCCCATTCCACACCCATGCGGGTCGTGGGGCGACGGGCATAGAAGTTAGTGGGTCGGCCAAAGGCGGGGGAGTTCCCAGCACTCGGGAGGTCACCTATGGCGCCGCGCAAGATCGATGCGCCGTTAACCACCCGAGCCTCGACTCGCTTGGGACCGCTGGTTTTAACCACCACGGAAAAGCCGCCAACCACGTTGTAGTCGGGCGGGGCAATTAAGGCCGTGGTCACGCCGGTGCGCGCAAGACGGTCCCAGGCGGGATTGAAGAAGTCCAGCGAATCCGTGACAGACAAGTTGGTGATGACCTCCTTGGATTGTTCCACGGCCACAAGACCGGGGGTGACCCGGGCGCTTGCATCAATCATTCCCGCCATGATCGAGTGGACGCTTAGGGCGCCATCGGGAGCGCTGCGCCCCGGCAGCACCGAAGCAATTTTGCCTTCCTGGATTTGGATTAGGGCATTACGCACGACCTCGCCAGGCGCAACGTGCAGATATTCCGCATGCACCGTCAGGTCCACTGGCTTGGGAGCCTCCGGAGCGGGCGATGCCAGCGCGAAGAGCACACAGGAAATCAAAAAGCCGGGGTAAATCATTGGTCGTCATCTCCGTGAACTTGCTTGCCTTCAATCCACACGCGCTCTACCTGGCTGGTCAGGTCCAGCGGATCGCCGGACCAAAGCACCATGTCCGCTGCGCGGCCCACTGCTAGAGACCCCACCGGAGCATTGGCAATTTCGCCGGCTCCCGAGGTAAGTGCTTTCCAGGCCGCGTCACGTGCCAGACCGGCTTTCATGCAACGCAGTGCGGAAATCCGAAGTGCGTGGGGTGAGCGATTGGTCGCCCCCAGGGAGAAGGCCAGAGGGATGTCCTTCTTGCCTAGGATCGCAGCTGAAGCGGCCACTCGGGGATCTGCGGCAGCGCCGATGGGCGGCAAGATCACGCCAAGGCCTGCGTCGTGAAGCTCGTCAGCGAGATCGCCCGCTCGGGAAACCCCGGTCAATGCGCCCGTCAAACCGTGCCGCTTGGCAAATGCCACGGCCCTCAAGCCTTCGGCTCTGGTCTTTGCGGCCAACAAGACCCCGAGGCCTTTTCCTAGGAGAGCAAATCCACCCGTGGGCGTTTCCATTCGCTGCTCGAGCATAGAGATAGCACCGGGGTAACTTGTAGGGGCAACACCGCTCTTGAAGGCGGCATTTGAGAAACACACATGCAAGTGCGCGCGGCGCTGAACCATCGCGCCCGCCGGCTTAACAACTGCAGTGCGGCCGCCAACCAATGCACCCGGCTTGGGAGTCAGGAGGACCGCGGTCACGCCCGCTTCCAAGAACGCACCCCAACCGTCATCAGTCTTGTCATAGCCGAATGCAAGATCCGCACCATCCATGATCTGTCGAGTGCTGTCGAGGGCCTCGCCCTTAAGCCCGGTCTGGTCGCCCATGGCAACCAAGCCCGCTGAAAGGTGGCCTTCCACCTCAATCAGGTGTCCGTCCTCGGGGAGCTCAAGCCCCGCACCGATGGCTTCAATCTTGCCATCGCGAATCAGGATACGTCCATCCTCGATGGGACCGTCGGGACCGTGGACGACTTCGGCTTGCAGAACAAGAGAACCGGTGTCGCCGGAAACAGCGCAAAGCGCACTTAGGATAGGAGCAATCAGAATATTCATCACTGTCCACCTTCCACGTTGAAGGCTATTTTGCCGGCGGAAATGACCTGCCGGATACTGGTTGTGGTCGAAATTGGGTCTCCGTCCAAAAGCAAGAGGTCCGCGCGGTAACCCGCTCGCACCTTGCCCAGGATGTTCCCCATATCCAAGGCCCGTGCGGCCTCTGTGGTCAGTGCCGCGAGGGCCTTTTCTGGTTCAAGGCCATGCCCCACAGCAATCGCAGCGAGCAGGGGCAAGTCCCGGGTACCTGAAGTTCCGCCACTGCCGAGCAAGACCCGCACGTCTTTTTCGGCGAGGGCACCGGCCAGGGAAAGGTCATGGGCCTGCATCCCCGCGGGACGCTGCGAGCCTAGGGGTGTGGGCCAAACAATGACCGGGATCGAACGCTCGACCAGGGTCGCCGCTAGGGGCAGGACCTCGGTACCACCGGCGATCACCAGGCGCAAACGATCAAAGCCTTTGGTTCCGTCGAGCAGGGCGCTCAGCTCCACGTAGCGGTGTGCCTCAACAACTAGGGGCAGGGTGCCTTCAGCAACCCGGGCCCAAGCCTCTTTCTCGGCGTCGAAGCGCGGCTTTCTGGGCTGCCGGTCTTCCTTGTAGCTCTCTTCCTTGAACTTCTTGTCGTCCTCCTTGGCCTCTTTGATCTCTTTGTCTCGAGACTTCTTAGCCTTCTTGAAGTCCTTCTCGAGCTTGGCCTCAGATTCGGCGATCTCGGTTCGCCACTTGGTGATCTCGTGGGTGTACTCCACCTGATCCACGCGATATTCCTCCCCCGCCTTGATGTCCTTGACCAAGCGCTCCGCATATCCGATCCGGTCAAATGCATCGCCCGAGCTGCCCACCGTTGCCCCGATGAAAGAGTCCTTCAAGAGGACGTCCAGGCCGCCATCCGCACGATTTGTGGTGCACACGAATGCGCCGAGGCCTTTGACCGATGCCTTACCCCCAAGAGCCACACCGTAGCCGGTGATGCCAGCCCGAAGTGCGGCCTGTAGATGGACGGCACTCCCGAACGGATCAAGCGCATCAACAGCCCTGGTTAGGATGTTGGTATCTGCAAGGCTGGCAGAAGCCGAGTCCAAGCCAAGGGTCGACCAGGGGTCAATGAAGCCCGCGCAGACAACCTTGGCCTCAAGAACTCTGGCGCCTTCGGGGGCCACCAAATCTGTCCCCACTGCAAGCACCTTGCCCCCTTGAACCAAGACCTGGGCATCCTTGAGTTCCTTTCCTGGCTGAACGATCACGCGCTCGGCCTTGATGAAGATTTGCGTTTCAGCGGGAGGGTCCGCTGGTTCCTGGGCGCTGATGGTTGGAGCCCAAGCGAGAAGAGCCGGAGCAAGCAACGCCGTCAGGGTCCCTCGCCGTGAGGGTTGAGTGTCGATGTGCATCTGTGTTGAGGGGTCGTCTGTTTCAGTCAAGCACGAGGGCCGGGGCAATTCCATGCGCCTTCCCCCTGTGCAGGGCTCGTGAACCCAGGCTCTGACCCGGGAGACACCCCTATTGCACGAACCTTGGACCTCTGGTGAAAGGCCCCAGTTCGTAAAGTCGTGAATGAGCCCCCAATTAGGGCCGCCTAGAGGGGCTTTCCCAGGCCCCACCTCAGGAACCCTGAGCCCCCAAAACCAGGCTCCAGGGGCCCAGAATGGGACATTTCAACTGAATTTCCGGTGAAATTAGTTCGGTTCTGGCCCCCCCATGGCTCTCTGGACCGGAATGCCACCTTACGACCCTCAGACCTCCCGCCTGCTACTTCAACGCTCTTGGTGGAAGGACCGTCTGCAGGGATTGCCCCCAGAACCGGAGGCACCCCTCGTTACACCCCGGCCCGACCTGTCGAGCGACGAACGCACCGTTGTCGAGTTCCAAATACGAGCTCACGACGGTGCCAGACTATGGGGACTTTATGCTCGCCCCAGCGCCAGCAGTGGACCCGTCTCCACGCGAATCCGAAACTGCGGCCCGGCAGACCTGCCCGAGATCGACGAGTCCACCCTTCGCCACGACCAAGCGGAATTCGTGATGCAAGAGCCGGCAGGTCGCCGACTCGCCGACCGAGTGCTCGACGTGATCAACCTCTACCAGGTGGCAAAGAACACCCCAGGCATTGACCGCACTGAAGTCTCGCTCGGTGCAGACAATGACGGCACCTTCCCCGACGAGTTCCTCATCGTGCGGCAACTCTCCGACTGGAACATGTGCTAACCGCTGGAAACAGCGCTCCGTTCATTCATTACGGGAGGCCTTGGGCCTCCCGTAACTATTCAATGACCCTAGTGCACACTCAGGCCATCCACGTCTGCGCCGGATGCAATCCCGAACGAGGCGAGGCGTAGTTCGACCGTGACCGCGCCAGAGGTGGCGGGCCCGAAGGTGCCGCTAAAGCGCACCAAGTCCTCATCCGTACCCGCAGCGCTGCCGCTTACAAAGTCGCCCACCGTCGAGAACCACAGGTCTCCTGCGGCATCAAAGCTGACCGCGCTCAAGTCCTCGTCTCCACCATTGCTCATTCCCACATCCGAACCATCGAAGAGCCAAGACCACGTGCCTGTGGTATTCGTCCCCAGGGTTGTGGGAGTGAAGAGCAAGATGTCCTCGTCCGGGAAGCTCCCCAGACTCACATTGGTGGAGCCACGGAAAGACAGGGCAAGGCTGCCATCGGCGAACTCATGAACGCCGTCGATATCTTCCTTCGAACTCCCAAGGTCCATGTCTGATCCATCAAACAGGAAGGTGAAGGACCCCGCCGTGTTGGACCCAGTCGAGGTGGGCGTGAAAACCACCAAGTCCTTGTCCGTGACCGAGACTCCGTTTGGACCACCGATCAAATTAGGCACCGTGTTAAGGGCCGCCTGGAACGACATGATGATTTCGCCGTTGCCTCGCACATGGATCGCATCCACATCGACCGCCCCAATGCCCATGTCCGAACCGTCAAAGTACAGAGCCCAAGAATCAGTGGACGGGTCATAGGTCACCACATCCTCGTCACTCACGGTGCCCACGCCGGGGACAGCCGTGTTCGACACGAAGGTCATGTAGTGCAAGGGGCCGCCCCCGGGAGGATCGGTGACGGTGATGTAGTCCACCTCAATCGCCGTGTCGCTCCCGCCAGGGCCAGTTACGGTCAAGCTGACCGTATAGACGCCAGCTCCGACAAAGGTGTGACTGGGGTTCTGTAGGGTCGAGCTCCCGCCGTCGCCAAAGTCCCAAGCCCAACCGCTGGCTGCGCCAATCGAACTGTCCGTAAACGCCACGTCCAGGGGCGAAGTGCCACTGGTGGGTGTGCCGCTGAAGCTGGCTACGGGGGCCGGCTCGGTCACGTTGATGTAGTTGGTGCGAGCCAAGGCGTCTGAACCGCCAGGTCCAGTCACGGTCAAGCTCACGCTGTAAGTTCCAACGGCCAAGTACACATGGCTCGGGTTCTGCAACGCCGAAGTTGAGCCATCACCAAAGTCCCATGCCCAGCTGCTAAGGGCTCCAGTCGAGGCGTCACTGAAGACAACCGTCAAGGGAGAAGTGCCGCTAGTGGGTGTACCACTGAAGTCCGCCACCGGGGCGGGCTCCGTCACGTCGATGTAACTCAAACGCGCCATGGTGTCCGAGCCACCGGGGCCGGTGACCGTCAAGCTCACGCTATAGGTGCCAACAACCGTGTAGATGTGACTTGGGCTTTGAAGCGTCGAAGTCGTGCCATCGCCAAAGTCCCATGCCCAGCTGCTCACCGCTCCAGTTGAAGCGTCACTGAAGGCCACGCTCAATGGTGCCGTACCGCTTGTGGGGGTGCCACTAAAGTCAGCAACCGGGGCAGGTTCGGTCACAACAACATAGTCGAGCTTCGTCGCTGTGTCGGCGCCACCAGGCCCAGTGACGGTGAGGCTCACCGTGTAGGATCCAGCCGCGCTGTATACGTGACTCGGGTCCTGCAGGCTCGATGTCCCACCATCACCGAAGTTCCAACTCCAAGTGGTAATTGTGCCAATTGAGGTGTCGCTAAAGGTGACGTTCAGAGGCGCCGTGCCGCTCGTGGGCACACCATCAAAATCAGCCGCCGGGACCGCAGCCCCCACCGAAATGTAATCCAAGCGAGTGCGCGTGTCCGAGCCGCCCGGGCCGGTCACGGTCAGGCTCACCGTATAGACCCCAACGGCCGAGTACGTGTGCCCCGGACTCTGAAGGGTCGAAGTGCCACCATCGCCAAAGTCCCAGGCGTAGCTGGAAACCGCGCCGGTCGAGCCATCAGCAAAGGCCACGACCAAGGGAACCGCGCCACTCGTCGGGGTGCCGCTGAATTCCGCCACAGGGGCGGGCTCAGTCACGTCGATGTAGTTGGTGCGCGTCAAGGTGTCCGAGCCGCCAGGGCCGGTCACCGTCAAGCTCACGCTGTAGGCGCCAACCGCCGAGTA
>CALEMP010000156.1 GCA_937910685.1 uncultured bacterium | reverse complement strand
CGTCGATGTAGTTGGTTCGCGTCAAGGTGTCCGAGCCGCCAGGGCCGGTCACAGTCAGGCTCACGCTGTAAGTTCCAGCGGCCGAGTACAGGTGGCTCGGGTTTTGGAGGGTCGAAGTGCCGCCATCGCCGAAGGTCCAGGCATAACTTGATACCGCACCGGTCGAGGAATCGGCGAAGCCGACGGTTAGCGGCGAAGTGCCGCTGGTTGGCGAACCACTGAAGCCTGCAACGGGCGCAGGCTCAGTGACGTCGATGTAGTTCGTCCGCGTCATCGTGTCCGAACCGCCGGGCCCAGTCACAGTCAAGCTCACCGTATAGGTGCCCACAGCCAAGAAGGTGTGGTTGGGGTGTTGGAGCGTGGAGGTCGTGCCGTCCCCAAAATCCCAGGCCCAACTGCCCGTAGCCCCGGAGGACACGTCGGCAAATGCGACCATGAGGGGAGCTGAGCCACTTGTCGGCGTGCCGGACAAGTTCGCAACCGGAGGCGGTTCTGCCACAGTGATGTAACCCGCGCGAGTCCTTGTGTCGGAACCGCCCGGGCCAGTGACTGTCAGGCTCACGCTGTAGGTGCCAGCGTCGAGATAGATATGGCTCGGGTTTTGAAGAGCCGATGTTCCCCCATCACCAAAAGTCCACGCCCAACTTGAGGCTGCCCCGGTGGAGGCATCGCTGTAGGCAACCGTTAGAGGAGACGTTCCGCTGGTCGGCGTACCGCTGAAATCCGCCACGGGTGCCGGTTCGGTCACGTCGATGTAGTTGGTGCGCATCAGCGTGTCAGAACCACCCGGTCCAGTCACGGTCAAGCTCACGCTGTAAGTTCCAACCGCCGAGTACAGGTGACTCGGGTTTTGAAGGGTCGAGGTCCCGCCGTCGCCGAAGCTCCAGGCGTAACTTGAAACCGCACCGGTAGAAGCGTCAGCGAAGCCAACCGTCAGAGGCGAGGTGCCACTGGTCGGCGAACCACTGAAGTCGGCCACAGGCGCCGGTTCAGTGACATCGATGTAGTTGGTGCGAGTCAAGACGTCCGAACCTCCAGGTCCGGTTACGGTTAGGCTCACGCTGTAAGTTCCAGCGGCCGAGTACAGGTGACTCGGGTTTTGGAGGGTCGAGGTACCACCATCGCCGAAGCTCCAGGCATAGCTGGAAACCGCACCGGTAGAAGCGTCAGCAAAACCAACCGTCAGGGGCGAGGTGCCACTGGTCGGCGACCCACTGAATCCAGCCACAGGCGCGGGCTCAGCGACGTCGATGTAGTTGGTGCGAGTCAAGACGTCCGAACCTCCAGGTCCGGTTACGGTTAGGCTCACGCTGTAAGTTCCAGCGGCCGAGTACAGGTGACTCGGGTTTTGGAGGGTTGAGGTTCCGCCATCGCCGAAGCTCCAGGCGTAACTCGAAACCGCGCCAGTCGAGGAATCAGTGAAACCAACTGTCAGCGGCGAAATGCCACTGGTCGGTGATCCACTGAAGCCAGCAACCGGGGCCGGTTCAGTCACGTCGATGTAATTGGTGCGGGTCAAGGCGTCCGAACCGCCGACTCCAGTCACCGTCAAGCTCACGCTATAGACACCAACCGCCGAGTACACATGGCTCGGGTTTTGGAGGGTCGAAGTACCACCATCACCGAAGGTCCAGGCATAGCTGGAAACCGCACCGGTGGAAGCATCCGTAAACCCAACCGTTAGCGGCGAGGTGCCACTGGTCGGCGACCCAATGAAGTCCGCAACCGGGGCGGGCTCAGCCACGTCGATGTAGTCCGTGCGCGTCAAGGTGTCCGAACCGCCAGGTCCAGTCACCGCCAAGCTCACGCTATAGGTGCCGACCGCCGAATACACATGACTCGGGTTTTGAAGGGTCGAGGTGCCGCCATCGCCAAAGGTCCAGGCGTAGCTCGAAACCGCGCCAGACGATAGATCGGAGAATCCAACCGTCAGGGGCGAAACGCCGCTGGTTGGCGCGCCGCTGAAGTTCGAGATCGGCGCCGGCTCTGTCACGTCGATGTAGTTCGTTCGCGTCAAAACGTCCGAACCGCCAGGTCCAGTTACCGTCAAGCTCACGCTATAAGTTCCAACCGCCGAGTACAGGTGACTCGGGTTTTGGAGGGTTGAGGTGCCACCATCGCCAAAGTTCCAGGCATAGCTTGATACCACGCCGGTGGAACTATCAGCAAAGGTCGCCGTCAAGGGAGCTGTGCCAGTGGTTGGCACTCCGCTGAAGCCAGCGACTGGGGCGGGCTCGGTTACATCAATGTACGCAACACGCGTCAAGAGGTCCGAACCCCCCGCCCCGGTAACCGTCAAGCTCACGGTGTAACTACCCACCGCCGCATAAACGTGGCTGGGGTTTTGAACCGTCGCAGTGCCACCGTCGCCAAAGTTCCATGCCCAGCTGGACACGGCGCCAATGGAAGCGTCCGCAAAGCTGACTGTAAGCGGCGAAGCTCCGCTGGTCGGGGTACCCACAAAGTCGGCCACGGGGGCCGGCTCAGTGACGTCCACATATGCCGCACGAGTCAGGGTGTCCGATCCTCCCGGACCGTTGACCGTCAAACTCACGCTGTAACTGCCCGCAGCCGTGTAGAGGTGGCTGGGGTTCTGCGCTGTAGAAGTAAAGCCATCGCCAAAGTCCCAGGCCCAAGTATCCACCGTGCCTGTGGAGGCATCGCTGAAGACCACGTTCAAGGGGGCGACCCCACTCAAGGGGGTGCCAGTAAAGTCAGCGGCGGGCGCAGGAAGCGGGCCGCCGAGGGCGAAGTTGTCCACATAGCCAAGGGAGGACTGGATGCTATCCACGGCGTTGCCCACCTGCGAGGTCAAGGTAAAGACTGTCGCGGTAGTTGCGGTCGGGAACAACACGGCCAAATCAACCGTGACGTTCGACACGGCGGTCATGGGGAAGCCGTTGCGCTGAGAGGTCTGAGGCGTAGGCGTTCCCGTATCCGCGTAATAGACATTGACCGTGGTCGCGCCATCGGTCACATCGACGCTCATCCAATCATTGAAGTTGGAGTTAGCGGTTTCGTTGCGCATGAAGGCCGCATCGAAGGACAGCTCGGTCTGGTTGGCGCCCATGTTAAAGACGGTGGAAACTCCGGTGCCCCCCACCGGTGCGTTGCCTGCACCGCCTGGGTTCGACGGGCCGGTCGCCCCATTGGAGCCATTAGCCGAAAGTTCAAGCCAGTTAACTCCGTCCGTGGGCAAGCCACCATCGCTGGTGGTACCGCCTGCGGGAAGAACCAGGTGAGTGACCCCGGCGTCCACGGTCCAAGGAGTCGCTGGAGCAGTCCCTGCGGTCTGGGCCTCGAAACTGCCGTCACTGATTTCTGCCGGCGGGGCATCATTCACCGTGATGTAGTTCGTGCGAACCATCAGGTCAGAGCCGCCCGGGCCGGTCACGGTCAGGCTGACGGTGTACGTCCCCAACCCCGTGTAAACGTGACTCGGGTTTTGCAGCGCTGAGGCACCGCCATCTCCAAAGTCCCAGGACCAAGCGTTCGCTGCGCCAGTAGAGGCATCATTGAATGCCACCGTCAATGGAATGGTTCCACTGGTCGGCGTGCCGCTGAAATCAGCAACGGGCGGGGGGTCCCCCACGTTGATGTAGTTCGTCCGGGTCATGGTGTCGGACCCACCCGGGCCAGTCACCGTCAAGGCAACCGAGAAAAGTCCGGCTGACGAATAGGTGTGGCTCGGGTTTTGAAGCGTGGATGTACCGCCGTCTCCAAAGTCCCAGGCCCAACTGCTTATGGAGCCCGCCGAAGCATCAGTGAATAGAACATTCAACGGGGCAATCCCCGAGACCGGAGTGCCGTCAAAGGCCGCAACCGGCGCGGGCACACCTGCCACTATGTAGTTCGTGCGCACCTGGGTGTCTGAGCCACCCGGGCCCGTCACCGTCAGAGCCACCGAGTAAACACCCGCGACCGTATAGGTGTGGCTTGGGTTTTGAAGGGCGGAGGTTCCACCGTCTCCAAAATCCCATGACCAGCTCGTAACCAAGCCGGTTGAGCCATCAGCAAAAGCTACATCCAGGGGAATCGTTCCATTCGTGGGCGTTCCGCTGAAGGCCGCAACCGGGGGCGGCTCGCTGACCACAATGTAGTTCGTGAGGGTCGAGATGTCTGACCCGCCCGGTCCGGTAACCGTCAAGCTCACGCTATAGGTGCCCACGGCCGAATAAACATGACTCGGGTTTTGCAGAGTGGAAGTGCCTCCATCCCCAAAAGACCAAGCCCAGCTGGACACGGGGCCGGTTGAGCCATCCGCAAAGCTGACAGTCAACGGGCTCACCCCACTGGTGGGCGTGCCCGTGAAGGACGCCACGGGGGGCGGATCCACAACGACCACATAAGCGCTACGGGTCAAGGTGTCCGAGCCGCCCGGACCGGTCACGGTCATGGCGACGGTGTAACTTCCTGCTGTCGTGTAGGTGTGGTTTGGGTTTTGGAGCGTGGATGTACCGCCGTCACCAAAGTCCCAGGCCCAGCCAGACATCACGCCCGTTGAGGCGTCGCTGAAAGCAACAGCCAAAGGAGCCGTGCCGCTGGTCGGTGTGCCGCTGAAGTCGGCAACCGGGGGAGGATCGGTCACATCGATGTAATTCGTAAGGGTCGAGATGTCTGACCCGCCCGGTCCGGTAACCGTCAAGCTCACGCTATAGGTTCCCACGGCCGAATAAACATGACTCGGGTTTTGCAGAGTTGAGGTCCCGCCATCACCGAATGTCCATGACCAACTCGATATCGGGCCCGTGGAACCGTCCGCAAAGGTGACGGTCAACGGGAATGTGCCGCTAGTTGGCGTACCACTAAACGAGGCCACCGGGGGCGGCTCGCTGACCACGATGTAGTCCGTGCGGGTGAGGGCATCCGTGCCCCCCGCGCTCGTGACCGACAAGGTCACGCTGTAGGTGCCGGCGGCCACATAGGTGTGGGCCGGGCTCTGAAGGGTCGATGTGCCCCCATCCCCAAAGGTCCAGGCCCAGCTGGCCACGGCACCGGTGGAAGCATCGCTAAACGAAACGTTCAGGGGAATCACGCCGCTGGTGGGCGTGCCGCTGAAGTCCGCAACCGGAGGAGGCTCCGAAACGCTGATATAAGAGGCGCGAACCCTAGTGTCCGAACCGCCAGGCCCGGTCGCCGTCAAGCTCACGGTGTAAGTACCAGCAACGGTGTAGGTGTGCGCCGGGCTCTGTGTGGTGGAGGTTCCCCCATCGCCAAAGTCCCAAGCCCAGCTCGAAACCGATCCCGTGGTTCCATCACTGAAAGCCACCGCCAGAGGCGCTGTCCCGCTCAAGGGAGTGCCACTGAAATCAGCCACCGGTGCAGGTAGGGCTCCGCCCAGGGCAAAGTTATCCGCGTAACCAACCGAAGACTGAATGCCGTCGAGCAGGTTGCCCACTTCCACCGTCAAGGTGAATACGGTTGATGCACTCGACCCGGGGAAGATCGTCGCAAGATCCACAGTCACATTGGAAACCGCCGTCATGGGGAAACCGTTGCGCGACGAGGTCTGGGGCGTGGGCGTATTCGTGTCCGCGTAATACAGGTTGAACCAGCTGGCCCCATCTGTGATGTCCACGCTCATCCAGTCGTTCCACTGGGCGCCCGCAGTTTCAGCGCGCATGAAAGCAGCATCAAAAGTCAACTCTGTGGCACCGGCCGCATAGTTGAATGTCGTCGAGACGCCTGCGCCGCCAACGGGGGGCGAACCTGCGCCACCGGGGTTCGATGGAGGCGTTGTAGCATTAGAGCCGTCGCCAGAAACCTCGAGCCAATTGGCCCCATGGGTCGGCAGCCCACCGTCGGAAGTCGTTGCACCAGAAGGCAAGATCAAGTTGGCTGTTCCCAGCCCCACCGGCCATCCACCGCTGGGCGCTGCGCCCGGAGTCTGCAACTCGAAACTGCCGTCGCTAAATCCGGGGGGCGGAGGATCCGTCACGGTGATGTAGTTACTGCGCGTCATCGTGTCCGGGCCACCGGATCCGGTGATGGTCAAGGACACGCTGTACTGGCCGGCGACGTTGTAGGTGTGGCTTGGGCTCTGCAGGGTCGAGGTCGTTCCATCGCCAAAGTTCCAATCCCAGCCGGTGGGTCCACCGGTGGAGTGATCGGTGAACGCAACGGTCAGGGGATGCAGACCCGTCGTCGGCGTACCACTGAAGCTCGCGGCAAAGGGCGGCGGACCACTCGATCCGTTGTAAATCAGCAGGGCGAAGTCCTGGTCAGTACTGTCCCCATTCCCTGGAACGCCGTCGCCGCCTATGGACGCGGCAGTCACCGTAACCGTGAATGCCCCGGTGGTTCCCGCAGGCAAGAACACGATCTCGGTGTTGTTACGCACATCAGCGGAACCGCCGGTGGTGGAGGTAGCCCCTGAAAACACGTTTCCAAGATAGGTGTTGCCCCCAAGGCTGACCTCTAGGTTGAGGTCGTTCACATAGGGCGCTCCAGTCGTGGGTCCCGGTGCATCCGTCCAAACCAGAGCGATGCGCACGGGTTGAGCGCCATCCACAACGGCGCCGCTGACCTGATAGGTCTGGCCCGTGGCAGTCAGCAGCTGACTTTGATCTTCGCGAATCGTGGCCAAGCCATCAAAGGCGCGGCCCAAGTGCATGCTGCCGGAACCCTGAGAGTTGCTGGGCAAAGAACCACCCGCGCCAGTTCCTGACATGTATTCAGCGGTGGCCACAAGCACGGCCTTGAGCAACGCTGGACTGGGCACAGCGAGACCCTGATTGAGGAACCACTGGCGCACCAAGGCAGCACCGCCAGCAACACCCGGCGTGGAGTGGCTCGTGCCCGAAGACCAACCATACAGGGTCTGGCCCGCAGGCCAGTACTGGTTGCAAACACTCGTTCCCGTGTAGTTACTCTGGGGGACGCCCGCTTCAACGTGGGTTCCGGGAGCTGTGACCTCAGGCTTCCAACGGCCATCGCCGCCGGCGCTGTTCACCGGACCACGACTCGAAAAACTAATAATGTCCCGCCAGCTATCCGCACCCGCGTTCGAAATCGCGCAGCCATCGGTTCCTGTTTGGCGCACGTTTTCACCGGCAGCCACGGTCAGAACGTTCTTCGCGACCCCGGGCGACCCAACAGTACCACTGCCGGATCCATCGTTGCCCGCAGCGAAAATCACCAGGTACTCTTGATTGCCGCCAACTGTGCTCTGCACGTCGCGGGTCAAGAAGTCATATTCCTGAGCACTGGAAGTGTAGGTATAGGAGTTAGTGAAACCCCAGGAGTTCGTGCTGATGCGTGCTCCGAGCCCATAGGCCTGGCTCTCGAAGCTTGAGGCGTTCATGCCTCCAGGGCCAAAGATTGCGGTGACCCCAACCTGCGCCCAGGGCGCGATACCCAGGCCGTAGTTATAGCCCCCGGTATCCTCAAGAGCCGTTCCTGTGCCATTGTTAAACCCGCCAACAATGTGCGAGTTCAAGAAGCCGTGACCGCCTTGGGATCCACTTTGTCCCGTCGGGTTGAGCTCGAAGGCCACGCGACTATTGGGCAAGTCAGGGTGCCCGGTCAAGGAGTAAGCATCGTCCACGACGTTGACAGAGAAACTGCCAAACTGAGTGGAATTGAAGCCCACGCTTGAAAGCCAAGCGAGGTAGTCCGGCCCTGAGGGGGAGTTGCCAGTCACATTACCGGCCACAATCTGGCCTTGACGTTCATCGGCTGCATATCGCTGCAGTTCGCCCTCGGGCTCGATCTGAAAGACCCGGTCATTGCTGGCAATCGTCTGCCAAGCGGACGGGTGAATGGTTGCGCGAACGTTGATGTAAGGGCCGACCACGTTTGTGCTGCGGATTTCATCCGCAAGTGAGCGCAACTCCTCGATCGAATCCCTCACGCGCCCGTCATTGACCAACTGAACAATGACCTTTTGCGCCCGACCTTGACCCGCGCGCAATACCGAGCGCAGGTTCGGGTGGATGCGGAAAGCGGGCTCATAGTTGCCCACATACTGAACAAACTCCTGTGCAGCTGCGAAGGCTTCCAGGTCAGCGACCCGCGCGGAGGGGAGGCGCACCACATAAGCGTTCGACGGCACGAACTGCATAAATGTGGTCCCAAGGCCTCTCAAACCCTCCAACCACTCGTCCTTGACGGGCCCATCGAACTGAACCACATACAACCCTGAGCGAGGGTCAAGGGATAGGTCCGTCGGCGCACCAAAGCGCTCCATGGAGTCAAGTGCGGCCAAGGTCGCCTCGGGCCGGCGCCCATCGAGAGGCAGACCGTTGAGCAGCACCAGATCCATGTCATCCCGGACGGTGAGTCCCCGACTCAAGAGGCCTGGGATTCCCCCGATCCGCCGATCGTCCACCACGACCAACGAGAAAGCCTCGTAGGCGTGATGGCGAACCACCGCACCTTGGGACAGCAACTCGAACAACTGCTCCTGACGATCCCTCCGAACCCAAACCTTATGAAGGGGTCCGGATCCAATCACGCCATTGGTGAGAGAGCTAGACGCAGCCGGCAGGTCAACCAATTTGGCTTCTGGCCGGGGGGCCAAGAGCCCCTTCTCACTTGGTGCTAGCAGGGCTTGAACGGAGCCAAAGGATGCGAGAAGTGTGACGCAAATTGCCGTAACGGGACCCACGTGCAAACGCAGGTTTTTGAACAGTCCCATAGGAGAGTTGATGAAAGTTTGGGGGGAGTTTTGAAGGAGAGGTTCCTGCCGCTACAGCTGGCAAGAGCCTAAGAATAGGTGAAGTGCCAAATAGCTGCTGTGTTTTTTGGCAACGACCCTGATCCCAAAGACGCAGTAAATCAGCTGCCAGTTCCCTCCAGGGGGCTATTCCTTGGGCCCGAGAGGTTCTTTTGGTCCGTTTTTCCACTCAAACCTCTACTAGGAGGGCTGGGGTCACGCTTTTCAACGGGTTTAGGCCCCCTCAGGTCGGCACGGCGAGGGGCCCATAGGCCAAAAAACTCAGTAAGTTCCGCTTGCCCGGCCGCCGCGCACAATGGCCACGGACGCCGAAGCGCCGATCCTGGTTGCCCCGGCTGCAATCATGGCCTCGGCAGTGGCCCGGTCACGCACCCCGCCGGATGCTTTGACGCCCATGGTCGGCCCCACGGTTTGCCGCATCAATTCCACGTCTTCCACGGTCGCTCCGCCGCTGGAGAAACCTGTGGAGGTCTTGACGAAATCGGCCCCCGCCTCACGCGCCAAACGGGAGGCGCGCACGATCTCGTCGGGACTCAAGAGGCAGGTCTCAAGGATGACCTTGAGCCGCGCTCCCAAACGGTGACAAGTCTCGGCCACGCCACTGATGTCGCGCCGCACAAACCCGTCATCTCCTGACTTAAGGGCACCCACCGCGAGCACCATGTCTACCTCGCAAGCACCGTCCTCGATGGCTCGTCGAGCCTCATAGGCTTTGGTCTCAGGACTGCACGCGCCCAATGGAAAACCAACCACCGTGCAAACCAGCACGGGCGATCCGCCAAGGATTTCAGAGCAACGCCGGACCCAAGAACTGTTCACGCAAACCGACGCAAAGTTGTTGTCCAACGCTTCGCCGCACAGGGCGTCAATCTCGGCCGCCGTGGCGTCGGTCTTGAGCAAGGTGTGGTCAATGTGGCTGGCCATATTGCCCACCCGGGCGGGGTCCGAGCCGCACATGCCCAATCGGCAAGCACCGGCCTGAATGACCTCCTGGAGGTCCTCAGGGCAGATCCGGAGGGCCAGATCCACGCATCGGCCTCCGTCGAGGTCGTCCAGGGAAGTCACCCCGGCGGCCACCAAACGCCGGCCCACTTCCACCAGCAATTCCTCGAGTCGTGTTTCATCGTTCATCGCAATGTCCGTGTTTGAGCCCCATGGCGTGCCTCGATTTCGTCGAGCATTCCCGCACGCCGCGCATGCCGCCCAGCGCCCGGCTCGGTGCTGCAAAAGGCCGCCAAAATGTCGTGTGCCGAGGACGCCGTCAGGTGACGGGATCCCAAGACCAGTACGTTGGCGTGATTGTGTTCGCGGGCGTTGCGCGCCACGGCTACGTCCCAGCAGTTTGCGGCGCGAGCACCGGGAACCTTGTTGGCGGCCATGGCCGATCCAATCCCCACCGTGTCGATGACCACGCCCAAATCTGCGCGCCCCTGTGCCACGGCCTCGGCGACTTCGTGAGCGCGCTCGGGCCAATCGCAGGGACGATTGTCCGCGGGGCCAAGATCCATTCCAAAGTGGCCTAACTCTCGCAAGGATTCCAAAATCGAACCCTTGAGGGCAAAGCCCCCGTGGTCGCTGGAAACCGCAACCCGAGCTGTACCGCGCGTACGCCTCAGGCCGCCCCCAGCGGCGGGCACCCCTTCACTGAACCGGATGCCCCGGCGATGGGCTTCTTCCTCGGCCGCAAGGGTGAATTGTGCCCTTGGGGAGACGGTGAAGATGCCCCCATCGGGAACGTCCTTTAGGCAGGCCTCGGTGATCAAGGGGGGCTCGAGACGCTTGGGGGTCTCGGCCGCACCGGAAACGGGGCGCGGGGCCTCCAGGACCGTCACTTCCGCGGGCATCTCGGTGGGCCCAGAGCTGGGACTTGCTACCCGTCCCGCCGCACGGCGTGCAATGGTGCGGATTGTGGCCTCGTCGATCATCAACGCCAGTTTATGCCACCCCAGGGCCCACGAGAAGAGCCGAGATCCAAGATCCTCCCCATGGGGCCCGAACCCATCCTGAACGCGCCCAGGAAAGAGAACCCCCACGGAATCCTTGAGATCACCTGCTCGGATCTGTGGGATAGCACCCGGGATCATCGTCCTCCGTTCCAAGTCGCCCGCTTCAGGGTGGAGTGGGCGGGACACCCAACCAAAGTTATTCCATGCGCACCCTGCTCAGTCAGTTCTGTAATTCCTTCGACGAGGTCATCCGCCCTCTCCTCGACCCCTTGAACGAAAGTGCAGAGGCTCTGCTCAAGGCCGGCCCCGACATGCCCGGAAAGGCGGTCCGCGCAGACCTGCTCGACTTGCAGCACCAGTTTGATGCGTTGGTGAGAAAGGTCAGCGAACAACAAGCCTATGTGCTGCTGTTCGGCCCCTTGAAAAGCGGCAAGTCCACCCTGATGAATGGCATCGCACGGTCTTATGTGAGCGAGGTTTCGAGCCTGCCCGCATACCCCTGCATGGTTTTCGTTTCCCACGGGGAAACACGCTCCTTTGATGTGACCCGCTATTCCGGTCGCAGCGAGCGATTCACTGACCCCACGGCGTTGCACCTGTTCATCAATCGCGCCCACACCGAGCTTGCTGACCGTATTCGCTCTGCCGAAGAAGAAGGCGAAGTCTTCGATCCCGCACTGCACTACCCCGAGGCAATCCGCAGAGTAGATGTGCGCCTGCCCGCAGAAGAACTAGCTGAATCCGGCGCGGTCCTAGTGGATACCCCGGGACTCTATGCGCGCATGCGTTTCGGCTACAGCCAAATGACCCGTGACTTCCGCGATGCAGCGAGCTGCGCAATTTTCGTGGTCAAGTCAGACAACTTGTTCCTCGAGCAGGTCTTCGAAGAATTCGAAGAGTTGCTGGACCTCTTCAGCCGCATCTTCCTGGTGGTCAACTTGGACTCCGCCAAGCGCGACCTGGCCCCCGACGGACGGTTGGTCCCGAGCCTTGAACAAGAAGATCCCCTACGCATCATCGATGCCTTTGAAAACCTCGCCATGAGCGCGCCCCTCAAGCGTGCCGCCGATGAAGGGCGACTAAGAATCTATCCGGTGGACCTCTTGCGCGCCGCAAGCGCTCGCCTCGCTGGGGATGACGCTCCTGAGGCCGTCCAAGGCCAAATTGACTTCGAAGCGTTCCAGCGAGACCTGAGCGATTACCTGAACTCGACCGAGTACTTGGTTGCGTTCCTCGGGGACAGCTTGCGCCGTGCGCAGACCCTGCTTGATGAAGCGGGCCGGCTACTCGGACACCCTGAGGTGTCCAAGCTCGAAAACATGGTCGAAGACCTCGAATCAAGGCGCCAAGACGTCAACCGTCGGCGGCAGGCCATCGAGCGCCTTGATTCCACCGATTGGGCAGTTGTCTTCGGCGAATTGACCGAGCGCCTCGCCCCCAGCATTCGGGAGCAAGCACGTTTGGCTTCCAGCGAAACCGAACGGAACCTCGATGCCATTTTGGCCCGTTGGTTTGCCACCCCGGCCAGCTTCCAGTCCCTGATCGAAGATGACCTTGTGCCGGCGTTCGATCGCTATCAGGCAGAGCTCGCGAGCCATGTACGGAAAATCCTGAGCCAAGAAGTTCTCTCTGGCACAGCCGGCGTCTTGCTGACCACCGACACCGCCAGTGATCTTTACACCGCCGGCGTCGACATCAACTTCATCGGCCGCGAAGTAGTAAGCGGATTGGCCGAAAGCAACATCCGGCGCGCCATCGATGTCCCTCTGAGCACGAGTCAGCTTCCCATCAAGCGCGGGTTCTTTGACTGGATCCTTCTGCGCCCCCTAGAAAAGGTACGGCGCAACCTGCTCGGAGATCCTGATTGCCCCGCGCTGCGCATCCCCGTGGACATCAAACAAAAGCGCTTGGGCCCCGATGCCCGGGCTGCCCTCGTGCGGAAGGTCGATGTGTTCAAGAGTCGTTTCTTCCACGAAACCGTGCAGCATCTGCAGGAACAAGTTGTGGGCAGCTACCGCGCTGCAGCCATCGAAGCCCTGCACGATTCCCTCGCCAAGCGCGACAAGGAGCTCGAGTTGAAGGTGAACGAGCTCGTGCGGCGCCTGCTGGAACAACGGCGCATCCTCGCGCACCTTTCGACCCTCAAGGAGCGCGCTGGGGTTGCTACTTCCAAGATCGAGGAGCTGTCCCTGGAGTACGGCGCCACCGAGCCCGATCTCTTGATCGTGCCCATGGAAGCCGACGAGCCCAAGCTGCCGGTGATTCCCCAAGCGGGGCCCCTTGGCGGTGCAATTCTCGATCCGGCAACCATGCCGCAGATCCAAGTGGAACGCGTGCTAGAAGCTGCAGTCGATACCAATGAATGCGTTGAGTCGGGCGACAGTGACTGATCGATCCCTTCTGGGAAGCCATTCAAGAGGGGCGCTCGAACGAGTCAGCCCTGCGACGCCTGCGCAGCCAGTTGAGGGCCCGCAGCCCGCCCCTTAGGACTCCACAGTCCCGCGAATCACCGAAGTCTGCCGCATCACGCGCCGCAGGGTTCGAGCCCGGTCACTCGATGCGGCTCTTTGCCGTTCAAAGGCGCCGCGACTCACGCGCCAATCAGCAGAGTCCCGAGGGAGGTCATCGGGCAGCTCGCGGGCATGGTCTTCGAAGAGGTCGCGCAAGAAGGCAAACGCCAAACGCGGAGTGCCGAGGGTGTGCAGGGCGTCCTTCATCTCGACCAAATCCAGGTCCTCGCCCAACAACTCCCCCAGACAAGTCGCCGGTCCATTAGAGGCTGCAACCAAGCGACGATCCGCTAACTCGAGTAGCTCTTGGCCGCTCCAGCGCATTTCATCCACCAGGGTCGCCTTGTCGAGGCGCATGCGACGCAAGCGATCAGGGCCAGCCCCGCGCACCATGGGAGTCAACTCTACGGGCAAGAACAACTTCAAGCCCAAGCCATCAAGCTGCAGCAGTTTGTGTTCTAGGACAGGATCGATGAAAGACCCCATACAATCCACCCGAGCTTGCAACAGGGTAGATTCATCGATGCGATCCACCAGCAGCTCAAGGCCCGACCAGCCCATTTCGCGTACAAGCTGAATCAACCCCTGAAGCAGACGGTAGCGCCCGTCCTCGCGAGTTTCCGCCCCTTGGGTGAGCACCGGCGCGCTGCTCCTAGGGAGCACTGTTAGCGCCCTACGCATCAACCTTCGGTCCGGTGCGGTGATTCGCATCTCAGCCGTAATTCGTCCCATGGCCCGGCGGGCCATCAAGGTGCGCCAAAGGGAATGGGCAGCCATGAGCCCCAACATTCCTGCGCCAACGAGGGCCACAGGCATAGTTGCTGAAGGCTCGATTGAAATTCGACCTCCCAATTGCACAAGGGGCACAAGGCAACCCGCCGCTCCTAAGAGGGCGAAGACCGCCCGCCCAGCTGACTTCCACCAAGGACGGCTCGCCGATAGCAGGTGGGACACTTGCTCCTCGCGATCCCCTTCAAAGTCTGCGTGATAGGCAGCCACCAGCAGGCATAGCTCGGCGCGCTGACTTGAAGAGAGTTTCTTCAAGCGGCTGGGCTCCGCCTTGAGTGATTCCCCTAGGCGCATGGTCGCAGCGGACAGCATGAGGTCGATCAGGTCGGCCCGATCGAGGCGAGCAAACCCATTGGCGCGCTGCTTGCCCTGGCCCGCTTGGAGCTTGAAAATCTCCAGCCACGGGTCCACATCAGTGACCTCCACCGTCAGACTCTTGCCGTCTGCCTTGAGGCCCTTGGCCACGCTCCGCCGCAGAGCACTTTTGCCGCTGCCACGCTCGCCAAAAATGACCGCAGAACTCGGGCCCCCATTCAAATCCACGAGTCGCTCGTAGCTTGGATGCACCGCCCAGGAATCCACGCGGTCAAGAAGCGGATCGTGATCCGCATCTTCATGAGCAAAAGGAGCCTGCCTCAGGCCCCACCGTCTTCTCCAAGTCTCGGTGAACATCTAGAGGCAGGTTTACGCTTCCGCGTGCCCCGCTTCAAGAGCCACCGGGTCAACCTTCGAGTAAGTCCACCGGCAAGTTGCCCACAAAGGCCGTGATCAATGCCCCAAAGGACTCGGCTGCGAGGGCTCCGGCCTGCACCACCTCTTCGTGATTGAGGGCGCTCATGGAAATGCCCGCGGCGGGATTGGTGATGCAAGAAACCGCCCCAACCCCCATTCCTGCCCCGTGGGCCGCGTCTGCCTCGAGGACTGTGCTCATGCCCACCGCATTGGCCCCTAGGCCCGCGAGCCAGGTGATCTCGGCCGCAGTTTCATATCCAGGGCCTACCATTCCCGCATAGACCCCGCTCTCGATGACGACCCCAGCTTCCGCCGCGCCATCAACGAGGGCTTTCGACATTTCCGCACAGTAGACGCTCCCCCCGCCCTCGGGGGCTGCCCCCGGCGCCACCTGGTGGGTCATGTTCAAGTGCCCGGTAGCGCGCATCAAGGACGGCACGGGCCAGTCCCTTTCGAGGCCGCCGGCTGCGTTGGTCAAGAGCACCCTGGGCACGCCCAACAAGGCAGTGGCCCTTACGGCGCGGGTCACGACTTCCGGGGAGTCGACCTCGTAGAGATGCACGCGACCCGCCTGGCACAGGACCTCATGCCCCGCCACACGCCCGCGAACAAAACGCCCGCTGTGACCCGGAACGCTTGAGCGCGGCATATTTGGCAGCTCATCAAAGGTGCAAACCCGAGGATCCTCGACCTGGTCGATGA
Source organism: uncultured bacterium (assembly GCA_937910685.1). Taxonomy (GTDB): domain Bacteria; phylum Planctomycetota; class UBA1135; order UBA1135. The sequence continues at coordinate 33,613 of CALEMP010000156.1, read as the reverse complement.
ATGCCCCAAGACCCGAGCCCAGCACGAGCAAGATCTCTGCCCCGCCGAGCTCTTTGCCTGCCATCTCTGCCGCGAGAGAAGCGGCCAAGTCCCCGTGTTCTTGGCTCAAAGGAACATTCCCGCCACGGTTGCGGTCATCCATGAAGCAAATGCACCGCCGATCATGGCGCGCAAGGCCAAAGATGCAATCAACGGCCGTCGTTCGGGGGCCAGAGGTGTGATGCCTCCAATTTGGATTCCGATGGAAGCAAAGTTGGCAAAGCCGCAGAGGGCATACGCCGCCATTTGCGCAGTGCGCGGATCCCTGAACCCTTCGCCAGCCGGCGACTGGATGAGCTCCACCATGCTGTTAAATGCGATGAACTCGTTGACCGCCACCTTGGTGCCCAAGAGAGACCCCATCAACTGACAATCGTGCCAATTGTCCACACCAATCATCCAAGCCACCGGCGCAAAGATGCGACTTAGAATCATGTCCAGGGACAAGCCCCCTTCCAATGTCCAAAGGGGGTTGTCAGCTGCAAAGGCCAATATCCAGTCCACCAATTGAACCAGGCCCATGAACGCAATCAGCATGGCGATCACATTCAGCCACAGCTTCAGCCCATCTGTCGTGCCGTTAGCCGCCGCTTCGATCACGTTGGCTGAAGTGCGCTCGATCTTGTACTCCTCTGCGCCGGCTGTGACGGGGACTTCGGACTCGGGCAGGATGATTTTCGCGATCAAGAACGCCGCCGGAGCGCTCATGACCGATGCTGCCAAGAGGTGCGGCCCGAACTCGGGACCCAAGAGGCCCAAGTAAACCGCTAAGACCGAACCGGCGACCGTCGCGAACCCTCCGGTCATCAGCGCGTTGAGCTCCGACTTGGTCATGGTGGGGATGTAGGGCTTGACCACCAAGGGCGCCTCGGTTTGGCCCACGAAAACGTTGGCCGCCATGGCCATGGATTCGGCTCCGCTGACTCCCATAGTCGTTGACATCAAGCGTGCCATGCCCCGGATCAGGAACTGCATGATTCCCAAGTGATAGAGGACCGCCATCAGTGCGCTGAAGAAGATGATCACGGGCAACCCGTCTCCCACGAATGCAAAGGCATAACCCCAGCCCCCGTCACCAAAATTACCGCGGGCCAGACCACCGAACACCAGTTCGGTTCCTGGTTTGGCCATAGAGATCAGCTTGGTCACAAAGTGCGCCATGCCCTCGAACACAACGATCCCAACCTCGGTCTTGAGGCAGAAAGCCGCCAAGACGACCTGCAGAGCAAGCCCGCCGATCACCACGCGCATAGGAAACTTTTTTCGGTCGCGTGACATGAGCCACGCGAGCAGCACAAAGAAGGCTAGGCCAAGAATGCCCCGGAGAATTGCCATGGGAAACGGAAGGAGGGGAAAGAGGTTCGAGTAAAACGGGCCCTAGGGCCGCATCTTGAGCAGGGCGTCAGCGTAACGGCTGAGGGGTGTGCCTTTCGCCCGTTGAATAATGCTTTGCAGGCGCGTTCGGAGGTCATCGCGATTCAAGAATTGCTGACGAGGATAACCCAAGGGGCGCTGGGGTGCGATGGCGACCCAGTCCGCCACAAGGCGCAAACGGGCACTACCCCCCTCCCGTTTCCTTTGAGATCCAAACCAAGTGAGGACCTCCTTGGTGGCGCTGGACCCAGGAAATCCGCGCATCAAGGCCTCACGTAGTTTCGCGGCGGTCACCAAAACATGCAATTCAGGAGAGGCGGGGAGGGAACGCACCTGTGCCAAGAGGTTGCCCTCATGACGGTCGATCAAGGCCAATAAATCACTTTGGCTCACCACCCCTTCACCCACCGACGGAGTAGCCCCCGCCTCAGTTGCCAAGGCCCGGGCATCGGCCCATTGGCCGTCATGATAACGCGCCCAGGCTTCGCCCAAAACCGGCGGCGGGATGCCCCCCGGCTTGGGTGCTTCGGGCCAAAGGTACGCGGTTTGCAACTTGAACATGGCCTCCTCAAGGTCCGTCCCACGCCAAAGAAGAATGCCGCTCCGCGAGACCAGAGTCAGCACGCCCTCTTGGGTGCTGTCACTCCAGGTGTCGCCCACGGGCACGGTGGCCACGGGGTGGCGCACTCCGGAATTTTTGATCCACTGGGCTGCAGTTATGGAACCTGGAGCTGCCTGAATCACGCTCACCAAAGCCAAACCGCGATCCATTTCGGTGTCAAACCAAGCTTGAGCGTATTCCAAGTTAACCGGGTCCGCCTTGGATCCATCGCCGATGCCGTGCAACAACAGCACCATTCCGGAATCCGGTTGAAACTGATCGGGTCCGATCGGGCTGTCGATCCAGCCCATCTCCACCAATAAGAGTTCGGGCGCGGTGGGCTCCCGGGGCTCGAATGCTAAGGAGTCCATGCTTGGCACGGGTGCGCCGAAGGGCACCGACTGGCACAGCACGAGAGCAAGGGGCAGGAGACTCATGGATCAAGGCGCCCGATGATGAGCGGCAGGGGCGGGCTGGGGTTCTCGAAATCAATCGCCTGGGCCAGGCGTGCGCGGGCCTCTTTCAAGCCACGACTCTCCCGGTGGTGAATGCGCGCCAGAATCTGGCCCGCCTGGATCTCGTCCCCCGCTCTGGTCAACCACTCAATCCCCACAGCCGGATCCGGCGGCGTGCCGTTGCCATCGCGCAAGCCCCCAAGGGCAGCGCTGGCATAGGAAATCTCTCGACAGTCCCGGATTCCCAGGACGCCGCTAGCGGGCGAACACCAATCCTCGGTTTTGGCTTCCAGGGCAAGCTCTTCCAGTCGACCACCCTGGGCACTGATTCCACGCCCGAATACTTCCCGGGCCTGCCCGCTGTCCAGAACCCTCGAAATCTGCGCCTCGCCCCCCGCATCATCATCTGCCAAGCCAGCCGCGGCCAAAAGGGCGCCCCCTAAGACAACAGTCAACTGACGCAGATCCGCCGGGCCACTACCTTCGAGGCAATCGATGGATTCTTGAACCTCAAGGGCATTGCCCACCATTTGGCCAAGGGGTTGGTCCATGGCACTGCGAATGCCAACGGTGCGAATGCCCAGTTGGGCACCCAAACCAACCAAGCCTTTTGCCAAGGCCAAGGACTGCTCTTCTTCCACGAACGAAGAACCGGAACCAGCCTTGATGTCCAACACCAATGCCGCAAGGCCTTCTGCATGTTTTTTGGAAAGGATCGACGAGGCTATCAATGGAACGGACTCCACCGTGGCGGTCGCGTTGCGAAGCCCATAAAAGAGCCGGTCGCCGGGAACCAGAGTCGGTCCCTGCGCGATGATGAAGAAACCCGCTACCCCCAATAGCTTGCCCAGGTCTTCTGGCGCGTGCTCCACTTGAAACCCGGGGATCGACTCCAGCTTGCAAAGAGTACCGCCCGTATGCCCGAGGGCTCGGCCACTGATCATGGGAACCCTGGCCCCCACGGCAGCCAAGGCCGGGGCCAACACCAAAGACAACTTGTCGCCCACGCCGCCGGTGGAGTGCTTGTCCACCAGGGGAGGGCCGTCGGGCAAGTCCAAGCGGTCGCCGCTGTCAATCATGGCCTCGGTCCAAACCGCTAGCTCGCGGTTATCGAGCCCTTGGAACAGGATCGCCATCAGCATGGCCGCCGCGGGTCCTTCGCCGATGCTGTGGTCCGTACAGCCCATGACAAATGCCCGCACCTGATCAGAACTCAGAGCTCCCCCATCGCGCTTGATGCGCACCAATGCCGCCGCGTCCATCACTTCAAGCCCTCCTGCAAGAACGACTTGCCAGGAGGCGCAGGGGTCAGCCCAAAGGCCTCTTCAATGGTCGCCCCCAAATCCGAGAACGATCGGCGAGTGCCCAAGTCGATGCCTCCGGCGACTCCCGGTCCAGTCATCAAGATCGGGACATATTCCCGGGTGTGGTCGGTGCCCTTGGTGAAGGTCGGATCATTCCCGTGGTCGGCGGTCAAGAACACAAGGTCGTTGGGACGCAGGGCTCCCAGCAACTGGCCGAGCTCCCGGTCAAACGACTCAAGAGCTCCGCGATACCCGTGCGGGTCCCGGCGATGTCCATACAAGCTGTCGAAGTCGACCAGGTTGACGAACACAAAACCCGCATCCAAATCCCTGGCCAAATCGAGGGTCACTTGCATGCCATGTGCGTTGCCCTCGGTGTGAATGGCGCGACTGATACCGCGACCGCTGAACAGGTCTTCGATCTTGCCCACTGCAACAACCTCAACCCCCGCCTCCAGCAGGCGATCAAGGCTGGTGGTTCGGGGAGGGGGCACGGACCAATCCCTGCGGTCATAGGTGCGATGCAGGCTACCGGCCTCGCCCTCGAAGGGCCGGGCGATCACGCGCCCCACGTTGATTTCATTCAGCATTTCCCGAGCGACCTCGCAAACCGAATAAAGTCGCTCCAGCCCAAAATGCTCGGTGTGGGCTGCGATTTGGAAAACACTGTCCCCACTTGTGTAAAGGATGGGTTTGCCGCTGGCCTGGTGTTCGGCGCCATAGCGCTCAATCACTTCTGTTCCCGAAGCGGCGTGGTTTGCGAGCCAGCCGGGGATTTTGGCGGCCTCGGCAATGCGTCCGAGAAGGCCTTGGTCAAAGCCCTCGGGAAACAGCGGAAAGGCTTCATCCAATGGACAGCCCATCATTTCCCAATGGCCTGTAGGTGTGTCCTTACCCGGAGAGACCTCAGCCATGCGACCAAAGGCACCGGTGGGGGGAGACTTCGGCGGAAGACTCTTGACCCCTTCGATCGCGCCCAAACCGAGCGCACCTAAATGGGGTGCGTCCAATCCTCCGGACGCTTCCACAAGGTGATCGAGGGTGTGCGTCCCCGTGTCTCCAAAAGAGGCAGCGTCGGGCAGAGCACCAACACCCAGGGAATCAATCACCAAACAGAATACGCGCCGTGCAGAACCCATACGCCGACTAGTCCTGGCCCGCTACGCCCAGCGCGATCAGGCGCTCGATCTCTTCTTCCATCTCGTCGACCCACTCCTCGCCAAAATCGCGATCCAAGAGATCGCGCTCAGCGAACTCCCAGCGACCTGTGGCGGGGTCAAAATCAAACTGATAATCATGATCGCTGCCGTCGTCTTCGGTGACGACGATCAGGACGATGCTGCTAGGACGGTCGAGTTCTGCTTTCCAAGTGGCCATGGTTCTTGTATCGCGGGGTGAGTGGTTGACCCTAAGAGGATAGCGCAGAGGGGCCCTAGCGTGTTCCAAAGTGAGCTACTGGGAATCCCCGGGGTAGTAGACGGTGCCGAGGATTTACAATCGAAACCCCATGTCCTGGCGCCCCCTCACAATTCTGATCCTCACCACCGTCGGGTGCGCCACCTGGCGCACGGTGGGCTCATATGAGGGCTGGACCCTGCACGAAGAGAGCCCTGGCTCGGTGCAAGAGGACCTTTGGCGGGCCCAGGTAGAACCGGCAAAAGCGGCCGTGGAGGCTTGGCTGGGGCCTTTTCAGGACTCGGTACAGATCCACGCCCTTGCTGGGCCCGTACGGCTCGCGGAAGACGGCCGAGGCGTGGTGCACGCGGCGGAAGCCTCCCAGCCCGTGGCCGGAATGCGCCAAACCGAAGTGCGCGGCTATCACCTGCAGGGCACAGACCCAGCGCAGGCAGGCGGCATTTTTGTGCGCGATCCGAGCTTGCCGACCCTGGTGCATGAACTCGTCCATGCCCGACTCGCGGAAGGTGAGGACGAGTTGCCCCTGTGGTTTGAAGAGGGCATTGCGTGCCTTTTATCTGACGGACTGATGTTCGAGGAACACTGGGTGCGCGATGGATTTTCAGCATGGCCCTGGGCCGAGCTCCGCGCCCGACGCCCAGATGGATTGGAACTGCAGAGCGTCCTAGAACTGGATTCCATGAGCACCTCTTCAGTCCGAGAAAATGTGTTGGCGCACCTGATCGGTTGGGCCTTGGTGTTTGATCTCTGGCGCGAAACCCGCAGCGACGACTGGCACACCTGGCGCGCGGCTTTTGACTGGGAGCATCCTGTGCAAGACGCCCAGCGACGATTGAATCGCGTTCTGTCCGAGCCTGTTCCCGGTGAGTGGTTACGCGCACGATTGGCCAGCTCCAATCGAGGCGTACGCCTGGCCGCCCTGCGTGGATCCTGGAAACTCGCCAGCCCAGAAGTGGGCGCGATCTTGCTCGGCGCCTTGGAGTTGGAAAAGGACCCCGAAGTTCAAGTCGCCCTAGCGGTCAACCTCTTAGCCAGCGGCGGCCATGTGGCGGCCGACGGGAGCGGCCTTCTCCATATTCACGAACGCGCCCGCAAAACCCTGTCCCAATCGTCCCTTCCGACCCCGTCGGAAGCCCTCGCCGTCCGAACCCTCGTTCTGGCCCTGGAAGACGCCGCCCCCGGGGAGACCACCGACGCCGGGGCCGCCCTGGAGGGCCTGCGTCGATTCTGGGATGAGTGAGCCCAGGGCGGCTCCCGGGGCACAATAGACCCTAACCCCCCTACCTTTGAAATATCCTGGGGGGATCACCGTATGGGGCCCCACATGAGTCTGCATCCAGACTTGCCCCCACCCAAACACCTGTAATGAACACCAAATTCACCCTCACCTGCCTGGCCGCCACCGCCGGCCTGCTCGCCTTTGCCCTCCCCAAGGACGAAGTCAAATTTTCTGTCGCCGAAGGCTCCTCACTGAGCAAGAACTTCGAGATCACCGTGGAGGCCAGCGTTGACGACGTGCTGTTGAACTTCAACGGACAAGAAATCGATCCCGCCGCCCTTGGTGGCGAGTTTGATCTCGCTGACGCCAACGGCTCCTTCGGGTACGTGCTGTCCGTTGTAGACGACTACATCAAGATGGACGGCGCACGGACCATGGAATTGCACCGGGCAGTCGAAACCATGGCTGGCGAGTATTCCTCCGGCACCGGCGACTCTGGTAGCGAGAGCAACTCCATGGAGGGCCAGACCCTGATCTTCAAGTGGGACGCCGAAGAAGAGGCCCACACGATTTCTGTCAAGGACGAAGAGAACGAGGCTGATCCCGAGGACGTCGCGCTCTTTGCTGAGGATCTCGACCTGCGTTCCATGTTGCCCAGCGGCTCCGTCGCCGAAGGGGACACTTGGACCTTGAGAGGCGCCAACCTCATGTCAATCCTCGCCCCCGGCATGGATGTGAACAAAGCCCTCGCCAAGGCCAAAGAAGAAGCCAGCGAGGGGGACATGCCGATTGAAATCGACGAAGCCCTCGACATGATCAGCAAAGACATGGTGCTTACGTGCACGTATGTAGGCAGCCGCGAAGTGGACGGCCGCTCCTTGATGGTGATCGAACTCAGCAGCGAGTTCGAGTCGAACTTGGACCTGAGCGACATGATTCTTGAGGCCATCGAAGCTGAGATGCCCCCGGAAATGGCCCTCGACATGTCCGTCGTGCTTGAGATGGCCGCCGAGGCCACGGGCGAAGTCACTTGGGACGCAAAGGCCGGGCACTTCGTTGCCATGGCCTTGGAAATCGACATCGTCATGATCATTGACGCTTCCGGCAACATGGACGCCGGCGGCCAAGAGATGGCCGGCGGAATCGAGGCCGAGGCTTCAGTGCACTACGAGCTGACCGCAAGCGCCGACTGAGCCCCACGCGCCCCCCAAGGGCGCCCACAAGGAACGCCTCCCCTTCGCCCATCACGGCGGAGGGGAGGCGTTCCTGTGGATACCCAGTCAAACCACACCCCAAACAACCTCCCAGAGCGGTATCCTCCTTGCCTAGGAATTCCCCCATGACGCAAACCACCACCCAAGACCGCCCCTCCCTTGAGGAGCTCTCCCAGCACTTCCCCCACTGGCAAGTCCTCGCCGATCTGATCGACCAGGGCGTGGACTTGATGCTCAACCTGCGCCAAAGCGGGCACCCCGGAGGTTCCCGATCCAAGGTCCCCATGCTGGTGACTGCGACTCTTGGGGCGGGCATGCGGTTTGATATTCGCCAGCCCGAAAACCCCGCAGGAGATCGTTTTGTATTGGTGGCGGGCCATGCGAACCCCGCGGTCTACGCCATGTTGGCGGTCTACAACGAAGCGCTCCGCCTGCGGCACAAGCAAACTGGCGACGATCGCTTCTTGGTTCCCAACGCCGACAACCGCCAACTGGTTTGGGAAGACCTGCTGCAGTTACGGCACCACGGCCAACTACCCGGCCACGCGGAGATGGAGGGCAAGACCCTCTTTTTCAAAGCGAACACCGGCCCTTCGGGGCACGGAGCTCCGGCGGCCTTGGGTCAAGCCATGGCCCTCAAGCATTCGGGATCCAAAGCAAAGGTCTTTGCTCTCGAAGGCGAGGGAGGTCACAGCGCCGGCGCGCACCACGAGGTGAAGAACAGCGCCTTTGGTCTAGGCCTTGATAACTTAATTTACCTGTTGGACTGGAACGATCACGGGATCGATACCTTCGCCAACTCGACTGTGGTGCACGGCGGGCCCGAGGATTGGTTCAAGCCCTATGGCTGGCGTGTCGCCGGCGTGGAAGACGGCGAAGACTTCGAGGCCATGACCCGCGCGCTCTTGGAAATCGTCCATGCGGACGACACGGAAGGCAAGCCGGGCTGCGTCTGGTTCAAAACCCGCAAGGGCCGCGGCTACTACAGCTATGACGCCCCTAGCCACGGCAAAGCCCATGGCAGGAACTCCGAGTTGTTCTGGCGCTGCCGCAAGGATTTCGCGGATCGTTACAAGGTCAACTTCGAAGGTCAGGACGACACAACAGATCCCGGCGAAGACGCCTGCCGCGATCAGACCCGCGGTTGGTTCAAGACCGTGTTCAGCGTGCTAGAAAACACCCCAGGGTTGGTCGAGTACCTTTCAGACCGGCTCTTGGAAATGGCAGAGGGCTTGCCCTCGACTAAGCCTGCCACAGGAAGAGACCTTGCCCAGGAGAAGGACTGGCTTGCGCTGGACCAGCTGCCCGGGGATTTATTCTTCCCCGCGGGCACCAAGAAGGCCAACAAGGATGGCTTCAAGCTCTTCGGGGCGTGGGTCAACCACAAGGCCCGCGAGGCCATGGGCCGACCCCTTGTGCTGGCTTGCTCGGCAGACCTTGCTGACTCCACGGCAATCTCTGGATTCGGCGGAGACTACGGCAACAACAAGGGCTTCGGCTGGTATGAGCGAAACTCCAACCGAGAAGGCGCGATCCTGCCCCAGCAAATTACTGAGTTCACCAATGCTGGTTTGGTTTGTGGCGCGGCCTCGGTGAACTTCAGCGCGGACCCCGAGGCTTCCTTCAGTGGCTACTGGGGCGCCTGCAGTACCTATGGATCTTTCAGCTACTTGAAGTACGGCCTCATGCGCCTCTTCAGTCAGTTGGCACAGGATTGCGAACTGAAAGTGGGCAAGGTGATTTGGGTTGCGGGACACTCGGGTCCCGAGACCGCTGAAGACAGTCGAACGCACTTTGGCATTTTCGCACCGGTGGTCACGCAGCTTTTTCCCAAAGGCCAAGTGATCAACCTGCACCCCTGGGAAGCCAACGAAGTTGCCCCTTGCCTCGCGGCGGCCTTGGCCACCGATGTGCCCATCATCGCCCTGCACTTGACTCGACCCGGGGTCACCATTCCCGACCGCAAGGCCCTGGGCGTTCCCAGCCACATGGAAGCCGCTCGCGGCGCTTATGTGATCCGGGACTACGACCCTACACGACCGAAGGAGGGCACGCTGATTGTTGAGGGCACCGCCAGCACAGAGTCGATCTTTAAGTTACTGCCACGCTTCTTAGAGGGCGACGCCCCCAACTGCAAGATCGTCGCGGCCGTCAGCCATGAACTCTTCGTGCTCCAAGACAAGAGCTACCAGGACACGGTTTTGCACAAGACCGATTGGGTGGACTCGACGGTGATCTCGAACGGTTCCAAAATAGGCATGCACCCGTGGCTTTCCAGTAAAGTCGCCGAGACCTATGCCATGACGAGTGACTGGGACGATCGTTGGCGTACGGGCGGCTCCCTCGGGGAGATCGTCGAGGAGGCGCACCTCGACCCGGTCAATCTCCTGAAGGGCATCCAACGCTTTGCCGCAGACCGCGAAAAGCGCCTTGGCGCCCTAAACCTGCACTAGGCACGATAATCCACGCTAAAAGAATCGGTCCATGGGCAACCATGGCCATCGGGATTCAGCGCGCGCATATTGACGGCCATGGCGCGCAGCCTGAACCTTCTGTTGCGGTCCATAGGGGGGCTTTGCCAGCCCCCATGAACTCAGTGGCCGATCCCTTCCTTGGCAAGTGCGGTAACCAAGGCCTCAAGATCGTTTTCGTCATTGTAAAGCTGTGCCGAAACCCGCAGCACACGCTCTGGCGCAGCAGGCCAGGGAAAGATTGGGATCTCAACGTGATGGTTCTCAATCAACTTGACCTGCAGGGGGTCCGTACCGAACGCGCTCACGGGCGTTTCATCGCTTGAGGGCGGAAGGGGAAAGGCCGTCATGTTTGCAATCATCTCCGGCGGCAAGGGGGCAGGAACGCCCAGGACCTCACTCAGCCGCGTGCGGGCCTGCAATGCTAATGCGTGATTACGCTGGCGAATCTCATCCCAACCTCCGGGCACCAGGCTACGCAGGAAGTCAATCGCAAAAGGCACACACAGCCAAGGGGTCGGGTCGGTGGTCCCTGGCCAATCGAACTCATCCTGCAAGCGGGTGTGATTGGGCCGCGGGGTGTTGGCTCCGTGACTGATCGCCGTTGGACGCACGCGATCCCGGCGATCCTCACGCACATGCAAAAGGGCGGACCCCTTCGGAGTGCAAAGCCACTTGTGACAGTTGCCCGTGTAGTAAGCGGCCCCAAGGGCGCCAAGGTCCAGGGGGACTTGCCCAGGCGCATGAGCTCCATCTACGAGCACATCAATGCCCCGACCCTGCAAAGCATCCACTAGCCGAGCGATCGGGAGCAGCATCCCTGTTGGGCTGGTGATGTGATCGAGCAGGGCCAGCACAGTGTTCTCGGTGGCGGCCTCCATGATCGCGTTAAAGGCTTCGTCGGGACTGGCGCATGGAAAAGGCAGCGCTGCCTTCACCAGGTTCGCTCCCGAGCGGTCGCAAACAAATTGAGCAGCGTTGTTGCAGGCGTTGTACCCCTGATCGGTGATCAGGATCTCATCGGAGGGCTTGAGCTCGAGGGAGCGCAGGACTGCGTTCACCCCGCTGGTTGCGTTGGCAACGAAGACGAGCCCCCCCACATCGCAGCTAATAAAGGAAGCGAGCGCCTCGCGCGCCTCGTCCAAGTGCCCGTAAATTTCCCTTGAAAGGAAAGCCACAGGCTGGCGCTCCATCCGGTCGCGCCAACGCCGCTGTTCGGCCAGCACCTCATTCGGGCAGGCTCCGTACGAGCCATGGTTCAAAAAGTGATTCTCCGGGTCGAGGGACCAATGCCCTCGCAAACTAGCAGCATTCTTGGTGGGGGATTGGTCCATAAGACGAGTAAGGCTAACGGGGGCCGCACCCATTCGATGGTTGAATCATCCAGCCGGCTGACTCTTTTCCGTGACCGGTTCGCAAAGCGGTTGGTTCCACAGATTCTCAAACCAGCCATCGAGGCGCTTTCCTATAGGCTCGCCCTCGATGATCAGTCCAACATTGCGCGAGCTAGTGAAGTAAGAGAGCTGCAGGTTAGAGCTGCCGATCCAAGCTCGCTTTCCATCCGCCACGAGGGTTTTTGCGTGCAGCACCCGAGCGAAGGGTATTGGGCCCGTGGAGGCTTCCGGAATCACCAGGAAGCGCACCTCGATGCCTTCAATGGCGTTCAGTTCTTGGACGGACTTCAAGGCCCCACCGCGCTTGCACCATTGGGACACCAGCAGCTGGATTTGGACTCCGCGCTTGGCAGCCTGAGTTAAGGAGTGCCGCAACTGGTCAAAGGGCTCGCCCCTGGGGTCATCCAACTTCAGGGTCAACGTCGTTGCGCGCAGGCTCACCTGGGCGGTGTCAATCAGCTCCAAGAATTGGGGCAGGTCCCACTCGCTGGTCCGGTGACCAAAGCTCGCGGGACTGATGGCGGGGGTAATCCGCAACTCATTCTCACCATCACCCTCGACTTGAGCCCTATTGAGTTGAGCCTTGAAGCTGCGCCGCATTCCGGAAACCGAGACGAGGTAAGGCCTTCCTTGGGCCCGGGCCCAATCCCCTTCAAAGAGTGTTCCCAATGCCCCCGCCAATTGTGTCCCTTCCACGCGCACCCCCAACTCAACGATGTGATCAAGAGACCGCCAATCGAGGTTGGCGGAACCCAAGAACGCATCCCTCTGATCCACCAACATGTACTTGGCATGCATCACACCGCCGGTTTCCTCTTCCAGGTCGAGGAACGCGACCTGAATGCCAGGTCGAGCACCAAGGCGGGCGGGTAACTCGCTGTAGGTCTCTTGAAAGGTCGAGGCGAACAACATGCGAATCGTCACTCCGCGATCAGCAGCATCTTCGAGAGCCCTCACGACCCCGCCCAACCGCGACCCAACCTCATCGGAACCGTAAAAGTGACACAGCTCAATTTCGCTCTTGGCCTGCTGGATCATTTGAATCCAAACCATATCGGTGGGAGGCATGTCGCCACTCCCAAGCTCACACTCCCGGGGCGTACTCTCCACCAATGTCACGCGTTGCACAGCGGGGCGTAGACCGGCACAGGACGCCAGGGTCAGGAGGGCAATGAGAACCAGGGGGAAGCGCATGCCCCCACGATACGCCACGGGGTCCCCACTAGGAGGCCTCGGTGCCCCCAGCAGCGCCGTCAGTTGGATTGTTGCTATTGGCTTGTGGTTTGACGCACTCTGCGGGCTAGGCTGGGAACAGAGGATTTTGGATGAAATATGTGACCTTGGCCCTACTTCTTACCCTTGCGGCCACGAGCTGCAAGGCCACCGAAACTGAACCTGAATGGGGCCGCGCTCTAGATGCAGATGCGGCGGCACTCTTGCCCCTTGGCCCCGATGACCGGGCCCCATCGGTGGGAGCCGCCTGGCATGACCGGGATCAGGTTCTAATCAGCCTCGAACATTCCCTCGATTGGATTGGCCGCCCCCATGCGCCCAGGCACTTTCCTAAGGCGGGCATCACCCACGACCGGATGGCACGCTCCCTCGCGCACCTCAAAAATTTGCTGCAAGATTCGCCCAATGCCAGCGCCTTTGACGCGGCGGTGCAGCGCGACTATGTTTGGTTCAAGAGCGCCGGCTGGGATGGCCTGGGCGGAGGAGTCCTCTTCACTGGTTACTGCACACCAATTCTGATGGGCAGCAACAACGCCGACCAGGAGCACCGCTACCCCCTGTATGGGCTCCCTGGCGATCTTGCCAAGGCTGCCGACGGTTCAATCCTTGGACGAATGGAGGCAGGCAAAATCACCGGGTCCTACCCGGACCGACAAGCGATCAATGCGGGCTTCCTCACAGAGCGCAAACTGGAGCTGGTTTGGCTGCATGACCCAATCGATGCTCTGCTGGCACATGTCAATGGCTCGGCATTCGTACGGTTGCAGGATGGAACCATGCTACGCCTTGGATACGCGGGTAAGAATGGGCACGACTACACGTCGGTTGGACAACAGTTGGTCAATGACGGCTGGCTGACCCCAGAAACCGTCTCACTGAATTCAATCCGTGCTTGGGCTGCGCAAAATCCAGGCTTGGTCGAAGCCTATGTGGAACGCAACGCGTCCTATGTTTTCTTCCAACAGATTGAGGGCAATCCTCATGGAAGCCTCGATGTGGAGGTCACCGCCGAGCGCTCCCTTGCCACGGATAAGCGACTTTTCCCCCGGGCCGCCCCCGTGTTCGTCACCACGGAATTAGGTTCTCCCAGCGGCGGCAAGGTTCCTTTCCAGCAGCTGCTCTTCGACCAAGACACGGGCGGCGCAATCCGGACGGCCGGGCGAGCAGATATCTATCTGGGCATTGGTCCTTCTGCCGAGCAACGAGCTGGAAGTACCAAGTCCCAAGGCCAGCTCTACTACTTCTTTCTGCGCGAAAACCAACCTTGAACACCTGCGGCACAATTATCGCGGTGTGCACGGGCAGCGGAGGAATTCCTAAGGCAGCCGTGGACGAAGCCCAAGTTACCCATCTGGGCTTGGACGGGGATCGCCACACGATCCCCGAGCACGGCGGAGAAAACCGAGCTGTTTGCCTGTTCGCATGGGAAGATTACCAGCGCCTAATCAAGGCGGGGGTCCCGGCGAACACCCCTGGAGCCTATGGCGAGAACCTGTTGACCCAGGGCCTCGACTATTCCGCCCTACGCCCCGGCGATCGGTTGCTCCTAGGTGAGAGCGTCGAGTTGGAGATATGGGATGTGCGTGAACCCTGCGTCACCCTGCAACAACTCGACCCACGATTCCCGGACCTTCTGACCGGCCGCAGCGGTTTTCTGTGCCGGGTTCTTGAACCCGGCACCGTGGCTCCGGGTCAATCCATCTCGCTTGCACCGGCTGGGGCTGGGCAAGCTGCTCCTGTTACGCGAGGCTAGTCCCCATGGAAGCGGTCATTGTCTTTGGATTCGTAGTTCTCGTTGCGCTAATCGCGATGCGCACCGGCACTCTTGCCCTACAACGCACGGGGCTCTCCCGGGAAGCGTCCTCTTTTCAGGCCCAGAGCGCTTTCATGGGCGTCGGGTTCACCACCAAGGAATCCGAGGCCGTGGTCAACCACCCCTTGCGCCGCCGCATCGTGCGCACTCTCATGTGGGGCGGTTACTCGGGGATCGCTGTCAGCGTCTCCACCATCGCCAGCGGAATCGGCAGCTCAGACGGTGGCCTCATGCGCTTCATGGGGCTCTTGCTGGTCACCTCGGGTTTGCTGCTCAGCCTTTGGCAACTCCCCCCCATTCGAAAGGTCGCTGACGGGCTTATTTCCCGCGCGATTTCCGCCTTGCCAGCCCTGCGGGTGATCGACTTTGAAGAGCTGCTTGAGTTCGAAATGGGATACACCGTGGCGCACCTTCATGTGGACCGCAACCGTTGGATGACCGGAAAAAACCTGCGCGAGTTACGGCTCGCGGATGAGGGCGTTCTGGTCCTGAACATCCGACGCGCCTCCGGTGCGGTCATCGGTACACCAAAAGCGGATACGGCCCTGGAGGCCGGTGACCTAATCCTGACCTATGGCCGGCACGAGTGCCTTGATCGTCTACGCAATCGCCCTGCGGATCCCCGTGGAGACCTAGAGCGCGCACGGTCCGTGGAAGAGCAAAAGGAGCTTCAGGTCAGCGAATTGGCGGCCGAAGAGGAGCTTGCGAAGACTCCTCCTAGACCCCCAGGGGCGGACTCTGCTCCGGATTGACCCAGTACAGCCCCCGGAGGGTGGCGTCCCGCCCCGTCCCGTGGTATTCCTTTCTGCCCCCGATGGGGCCCTAGAGTCACCGCACACATATCATGAGCGAATACAGCGCACTGAGTTATACCGTCAAGCCCGTCGAGGGTGATGCCCAGGTCGAAATTGTCATCCACGGATCCGACGGGAACAAGTGGGAGTACGGCGTGCCCTACAGCACCACAACCGGACGCTACACCTTCGAGGAAATCGATGTGATCGCCATGGACTTTGGTGATGACTTCGCGGAAGAGCTCTCTGCAAAGCTCGACGAAGTGATGAAGGAACTGACTGACTGAAGAAGGCGCCTAATCGTTCGGACCCTGCAGGGTCTCAGCGTGTCTCTGCATTTGATCTGCGCGCTCTTCTTGACCCGCAGACCTGAGGCAGCCAGCGAGTTCCAGCATCAAGACGCGATTGCCGGGGTCAAGTTCAGCGGCGCGCTCGAAGTAGCGCACGGCTTGAACGTGCTCGCCGCGCCCCGCAATCATCTGGCCCAACATCCTGTTGGCCTGAACAGACTGGGGGTCTTTTCCGACGGCTCGCCGCACGGCAGCCCACGCACGCTCCCCATCCCTTGGCCCTTGCGCCTCAGAACCGAGACCCAACTGCGCAAGCCGTAGCAGGCCGGGCACATCCATACCTCCCAGGCCCATGCGCCGCACAAGGCCCGCGTATTCCTGTTCCGTATCTCCGGTTAGGGCACTGCAACCAATCAAGAGGTCAAGAGACTCCACCGAATGTGGCGCTTCACGGGCTGCACGCAGCGCAGATCTTGCTGCCTCATCATTCAGCCCCGCTTCAAGCTGCGCACGGGCGAGCTCATACCACGCGCCCTCAGGTCGATCCGGCGCCACCGTTGCTCTCTCAAGGGCGGCCACCGCACGAACGCCTTGTCCGAGCAACCGTTCCGTACGCCCAAGCTCCAAGGCCACCGGGCCCGACCGGCCCCCGAGCCGCCGGTCCCCCGCTTCCAGGACGCGCAGGGCAACATCAAGTTGACCTTGCTGGGCGAGAGCTCGCCCTAATCCCACCAGCGCCACGGGATCCAAACCGCTCGCCGCCTGGTGCCGTTGGCGCCAAAGGTCCAACTGCCCCAATTGATTTCCCTCACGCACGGCAGTCGACATGTTCTGGCTCCAAGTTTCCGCCGCAGAGGGGACGGCGCTGCAGGCGCAAAGCAAGAGGATCAATACCGGCCGAATCATGACGTGGGGGAGCCTCGCGGCCCATCATCAACCAGCATGCCACATATCCCTGCCCCGCCGCCCACTGCTCTGGCATAATGCTCGGGCCCAGCGCCCGCCTAGGCCAACCCCAGCACCAATGACTGATCTCGATGACCTCGAAACGGAACTGCAAGACCTACGCGGTCGATTGCTGTCCCTGCGCAGCCAGCTAGAGGACAAGCTGATTGGCCAACGGGATGCCCTCGACCAAGTCTTGGTTGCGCTACTCGCTGATGGACACGTTCTGCTCGAAGGGGCGCCGGGATTGGGCAAGACCACCCTGGTCCACGGCTTGGCCCAAGGGCTCGGACTCTCGTTTGGGCGCATCCAGTGCACACCCGACTTGATGCCCGGAGACGTTCTTGGCGCGCGCATCCTGCAAACAGAAGAAGACGGCAGCCGCCGGTTTGAGTTCCTGCCGGGCCCGATCTTCACCCAGATTCTCTTGGCTGATGAGATCAATCGCGCCACGCCACGAACCCAAAGCGCCCTCCTAGAGGCGATGGCGGAAAAACAGGTCACGGTCCACGGGGAGACGCAACTCCTCCAGCGTCCATTCCTGGTGGTGGCCACGCAGAACCCAATCGAAATGGAAGGGACTTATCCCCTTCCTGAAGCCCAACTTGATCGTTTCATGTTGAAGGTGTCTTTGGAAATGCCGGGCCAGGCTGCTCTGGAAGAAATCCTGCGCACCACCACAGGGTCACCCCCTGATGACACGGTTTCAGTGTTATCCGCTAAGGACCTCCTGCGCCTGCAAGAGCTCGTACGCCAGATGCCGGTGAGTGATGCACTGCGATCGCTGATTGCCTCTGCCACCCTTGCGACGCACCCAAGCAACCCCAAGGCCCCGCCCGAGATCAAAGCCCTCGTACGTCATGGCGCCAGCCCACGCGGGGCCCAGTCCCTACTGCTTGGCGCAAAAGCACGTGCGCTTCTTCAAGGACGGCTCGCTCCCTCCAAGGATGATCTAGAAGCAATGGTCGGGGCCTGTCTCGGGCACCGCCTTGTCTTGGGCTTCGAAGCGGAAGCCGCCGGTACCCATGCTGGCGACTTGGCCGCCCTAGCGCTCGCTGCCGCCTGCGCCTAACTCGCGCAGACTCTCGGAATATAAAAGACGAGACGAAGGTATGAACCTTCGCCTCGCCTGACAAAATTTAGGGGTAGTTTTTTCATTCGCCGAGCTGCAGCTTTCGCTCGAGTTCCTCCATGTTCGCTGATTGAAGATCGTATTTGGAAATGCGTCCGAGCTTTTCAAAGCGCGTCTTCTCCTCAGGTGAAGACATCTCTGTATTCGCACCAGGGGGCAATTCAACGTGGGAAGAGACCCGGATCACCGCCGCGAGGTTCTCGGGCAAACCCTCGGGCAGGACTTCGCGCCGCTCAAGGGCACGCCTGGCTTGTTCGCACACTTCAAGGGTGTTGCTTAGGTTGGCCTGAATCTTGGTCAAGCGATCGGTGTCAGGAGCTGGTCCAGCGAGGGACTTGCGCACCTTGGCGGTAGCTACTTGAAGTACCGCGATCAGCGCGTTGAGCTTGCCCATCAGTCGTTCCCGATATTCGGGGGACTCGAGGTTGTTCTCGTCAAAGGGTTGGTCGGTCATGGTGAAATGAGAGTGGCCGGGGTCCGAGTGGGTGTCCACTGGAATCCTACAACCGCCAACTCATCGAAGCGGAGTCAGACCCATTACGGGAAAAGCCCTCGGCCCCCAAGCCCGCCTGCTGGGCAGCCCCAGCATCTTTCACTAGAGCGAAGACTGCAACATCTCAAGCAGGTTCGTTTCCGAGACCTTGCCCGCCAGGATGATCTCGTGAGCATCCAAGCTACCCGTCACAATGGTCCATGCCCCAATCTGATCCACGCGCACTTCGCCCCTGGCCTCGCCGTTGTAAAGGGCGGAAAGGTCCTGACGCCGCTGCAACATCACCACACGCCCCAGCCCGTCCCCAAATTCGGTACGAATCCACTTATCCAACGGATCGTTCGGGAGGGGCTGCATCACCGCCGCAGATTCCAGCTGAAATCCGTGGGGCAAGAGGGTCGGCAGCAGCACCTTGTAGCCCAGCTGGGGTGCAAGGTCGGTTGACGTATCGAGGATTGTGCGATCGAAGAGATGGTCGCCTATGGGCAAGCCCGTCAAGTCGGGCTGCAAATCAAGGGACAGGTATTCCACCCGGGCCAAGCGGGTCTGACCTCGCCACTCCTCCGAAGCCAAGACAAGCCCCGAGAGGGGATCCACATCCACCACCCAGTTGAACTCTCCGCCCCCTCGACGATTGACGTCCAAGCGAATGGTCTCGATTCCCGCCACAGTGCCCGCGCCGCGCTCATGGACTAGATGGGTCTCGATGAAACGCTCGGCGGCCTCAACCCGGAAGTCCCGGTAGCGGAAAGCGAAGGGCGCGCGACCTGTTTCCAGTACCAGGAAAAGGGCCGGGTCGTGGTGTCCTGAAATCACTTCGAGGGGCTCGAGGTGAAAACCTCCATTGCCGTCACAAGAGATCTCTTCGGTGAACACAAGGGGCACGAAGTCACCGGCCAGGGTCACTCGGCGCACACCTTGGTGCAGCACGTGTTCCGGCTTGGACACGAGGACCTGCAGGAGCGGGTCCCCTGCTTGGGTGCCTCCCCCTACTGCGGTGCCTGGACCGTAGGTGGGCGGCGTGATTAGGGGTGAGCCTTGGTCGGCTTCCTGGGAGCAACCCGAGAGCAACAAGGTCACAACCAAGATGCTGGCGCGAATGGACATGGACTTCACTGGGAGCCCTCCCCAAGCGATGAGCACTGGCGGCCCGTGACCGCCGCGAGCATCGCAAGCTGGTGGGGCTGCAGGGGACCAGCATCGTTCCCGCGAACAACGGTGAACGAGTAGCTCGCCTCGGGGGCGCTCATCCATTGGTTGGTAGCAATAATCAGGATGGCCGCCGCCGCAAGAGCGGTAATGGACCGAAGCTTGCGACCCGTAGGGGGCGCTGCTTGAGTGGAACGCGTGGACTGTAGATCCGAGCCGGTAACTCGAACCGTCGTGCCCTCGGCCGCAAGGTCGCGCAAGCTCTGGGCCACCAGACCGTCGAGGGCGGCGGGGGCTTGCAGGGTGTCCTCATCAGCAAAGTCACCCGCTAGGGTTTCTACCAGCTGGTGGCTGAGTGCGTCAGGCGCCTCGCGGCGGGGCAAAGCGCTAAGCGCAGCAAGCACACGATCCTGGCGGCCGCCGGGGGTCAGGGCGAACCCAAGAGACTGCTCCAATTGATGGGGAGCTGAGAGCCGAGGCAAGCCCGAAAGCTTTGCGGCTTGGATGCGATAGCGTCCGTGGGCCGCGGCGCAAGCGGGGCAACTGTCGAGGTGATCCGCAAAAGAGCCCTCTTCCACCGAATCCCCGCCCAAACTCGCAATGCAAGCATCAAGCCACTCCGAGCAAGGCTCGGGCAGATGGCTGGGGTTTTTGGAGGTGGTATGCATGGGATCGCTGGATGAAACGAGTCAGTTCAGGAGATGACGGTCCAAGACCGGGGTAAGTTCCCGATCAAGGGCTCCATGAGCCCGAGATAGCCTAGATTTTACAGTCCCGAGAGAAATGTCCAGGGACTCGGAAATCTCCTCGTAGGAAAGGCCCTCCATGTAACGCAGGACGGTAATCGCCTTCATTTTGGGGCTCAGGCGAGTGATGGCCTCTTGGATGTCCCCTTCAAGCTCGCGGCGCGAAGCTGCGCCCCCGGGGCTTTCCACCCGCTCGTCTTGGGGGTCCATGGGGGTGCCCTCGTTCAAGGGCGAGCGCAAGCGGTCCAGGGAAACCCAAGGGCGGCTGGCGGATCGACGACGTAGGTCGATGGAGGCGTTGACTGCGACGCGATAAATCCAGCTGGAAAAGCGGGATTCAAACCGGAACCCGTCGATGCGCCGAAAGGCCGTGGCAAACGTCTCCTGGGCCGCGTCCATAGCGTCGGTTGCGCTGCCCGTGATTCGGTAACAGGTGTTGTACACCCGGTCCTTATAGGCCTCGTAGAGATCCCTGAAGGCACCCTCAAGACAGACCGACTCCTGCGCCTGGCAGGCTCTGACTAGGGCCAGGTCCGGATCATCTGTAAGGGGTTGGCTCATGTGCAACAGAGTTGGACGGTCTCAACCATTCAAAGGTTCCGTCTCGGTCTAAATTTAGCCCTAACCCCCTAGGAGGGCTCCAGGATCAAGTACCTCGAAGGTCTGCCCGATGGTGCCCGGACAGTCCACATCACACCAACTACTCCATTGATCTTCGCAAAAGGCGTCGACCACTTCCTTGGTGATCGTCATGCCGGATGCGGAAACGCCGACGGTTTCCAGCTTTTGGTAGCAAACGCGCCCGGGTAACCAAGAGCCAGGCATGTCGCCCGAGCCACCCGCAGGGAGCGGCTGGTGTACCGTGTCCCCCGAACCAAGGCTGGCGGAGCCTCCTTGTGATGCGGTCAGCAACAGATAGGGGATCAACTTATAGTCGCGGCGGTACATCGGAATGACCTGGCCTTGAGAAAACTTGACGTCCAAGTTCAATGTAGCTTTTGCATCTGGCGAGAAACTGCCCGCCTGACCGATCGTCGCCCCAATGGAAAAATCTCCGGCGCCGAGCAGGAAACTGTGCGGCAGGGGAAAGTCATAGGTCAAGAGGGCATCGTGACCCGAGATATTCATGCTCTGCATGTGCCCCAAGCTCAACAACCTAGAAGCATCCGCCACTAAGGATGAACCGCCGCGCAAGAACTCGATGGTCAGGGCCTTGGTTGAAAGGTCGGCGTCTCCAATGTAGAGCACCATCGTGATCATGAGCTGGCCGCCCGAGGTGCGCGCAAAAAGGGCCACCTGGTTCGGAGCTGCTTGATGGCTAGGGACATCCGTCGGATTCCAGGGCGAGGTCTGGTGGGCAACTTCAAGCCCATCGGGGATATTGTCCCCATCCGTGTCGCGCACCCAAGGGGAGGTGCCGAGTCCTCCTTCCATTCGATCCGATAGGCCATCCCCATCAAAATCGGGCGCGTCGCTCTGGGAACCGGCTAAGGGGGGCCGGGAAGGGCCATCCAACGCACCCAGCAACCCTAAGGCTACGAAGCCAGCAGGTAGGCCCAGGGCCAATATCTTTCTCGTCAACGAAAAGTCAGGCATAGAGGTGCAATGCGGAGAGGAACCGCAGCCTATTTAAGATGGGTCACCAACCCCCCATCCGTCAAGGGCCCAAATTGCGTCCCCTGGAAGATGCCCTTAGGCCCCCAATTGAGAGGCCTGAGGGCGGTTTTATTGGGCTCCCCCTTGACCAATCCAGCCCCCTTCGTATCCTCCCTGACCTCAGTGGGCGCCCGTAGCTCAGCTGGATAGAGTGCTTGCCTCCGGAGCAAGAAGTCACAGGTTCGAATCCTGTCGGGCGTACCACCCCCCTTTCGCTGGGGACCAAGGGGTTTCCATCCGGGGGCTCATTTCCGCGCTAAAGCATCCTGCACGATTGGAGCAAGGAGCTCGGCCGCCACCGCTTGCCCGCGAGCATTCCAGTGAATGTCCTCGCCTCCCACAAACAAACCCTCGGGACCCGCCAGGCTTAGATCGGGGGTCACGTCTCGGGTCGCCCACCCGGCCGCTCCTGCCGCCCCTAAGACGCGGGCAGTGAGCCTCAAAGGGTCGTATTCTTGCCATGTCGACACACTCGGTCGAATGGGATAGCTTGGATCCACATCCACCCGAGAGGGCACGATCAGGGCAAGGCAATGAGCCCCCTGGTCCTCGATCTCATCACGCAGCTCACGCAAGACAGCTGTCAGCAGGGCGAGCTTATGGCTCGCGCTTGGCGCATGCTCCAACAGGGCCACATCCGCATCCCAAGTGTCACGCTCCAGGTCACCTACTATGGCGTCACCAGAGATGTAGTCCTCGTACTGTTGGACGGCAGCGACATACCACGACTCCACCAGACGACCACTGTCCAGCACCGGCGAGAGGCCAGGTTCGGAGAAGCTCGATCGCCACCAGCGCAAGAGCGCAGGATCTTCAGCCACTTCCCTGCGCTGATCAAAGCGGGCGCGAACCGCGGCTCCTAAACTTGGACGGCGGCGAACCAGCGCACCCTTCTCATTCAGTTCGAACAACTTGTTGCGCATCAGATCCCCAAGATCGTTGTGGGCGCAAAGCACGAGGATCACCACCTCAGGTGCCAGTTTGGCTCCTTCGCGCCGGTACCAAAGCAGGGTCTGATCCGGCCCATAGCTCTCGCGCCCAGCGTTTAGCACCTCCACCCGATCATCGAGCAAACCGGCCAATTGGGCCCTCAGGGTGTCTTTCTCGGGGGAATTGCCGGCGAGGACCAAGCTATCTCCAAGCAGGAGCACCCGCGGCCGGCGGTGGACGGGATCGGGCTCAGGACCCCGTAAACCATGGGAGTTGATCCGCACTAGGACCCGTCTATGGTCCGACCCTGCCGGCATCAACTGCAGCCGCTGGGATCCAGGCAGCGCATCATGCAGCAGGTCCGCGTCCAAGCGATAGTTCTGCCCCGGCGCGGGAAACCAATAGCGAAGGCCGACCTCAGCCAGGGCGGCCGCGATCAAGAAGCCCGCAAGAAGAGCGCCTACACGACGAAGGTTTTTGGACACTCTAGGCAACGGTCGCGGGGAAGAGCTCCTCCAACGCGGCCAGGGTCTCGGGCTCAAGGGTCGCGTTCAGCGCACCGAGGTTTTCATGAAGCTGTTCCATCCGAGTAGCGCCGGTGATCACGCAGGCCACCGAGTCTTGGTTCAAGATCCAGGCCAGCGCCAACTGGGAAGGTTTGAGCCCCGCCCCTTTGGCCAAGGCAGAAAATGCCCTCAAGCGTTTGCGCCCATCGTCGGTCAGATGAGCCTTCAACCAATTCGTGTCGGATCCGCGAGTCCCTTCGGGAGTCTCTGCGTCATACTTTCCCGTCAAAAGGCCCCCAGCCAGGGGACTCCAGCACACAAGCCCCATCCCGTTTTCTCGCACGGCAGGCTGGACCTCGGCTTCGATTTCCCGGTTGAGCAGGTTGTATTGGGGCTGCTCGACGATTGGGGCATACCAACCATGTTCGCGGCAAAGATCATGGGCCTTCCTCAGGCTCTCCGCGCTCCAGCACGAGGTTCCCCAGTAGAGCACCTTGCCCTGTTGGACGAGGTGGTCCATGGCTCGAATGGTCTCCTCGAGGGGAACATTGGGATCCTCCCGGTGGCAGAAGAAAAGGTCCAAATAGTCCATCCCAAGCCGCCCCAGGCTGCGATCACAGCTTTCGAGGATGTGCTTGCGGGAAAGCCCGTGATCGTTGGGTGCGTCGCTTTGGGGCCAGAAGCACTTGCTGGAAATCACCAGCTCATTGCGAGGCACATGGGCCAAGGCCCGGCCCGCTGCTTCTTCAGCCGCGCCCCTCGCATAGGCATCTGCTAAATCCACAAAGTTCACGCCAGCATCTATAGCCGCCCCAATAATGTCGGAGGTCGTGTCCTCTTCAATGGAGCCACCAAAGGTTAGCCAACCCCCGATTGAAATTGCGCTGACCTCAAGGCCAGATTTGCCCACACGCCTATATTGCATTTTGCTACCGCTCATGCAGCGCAGGATAACGCCTCGGGGGCGGGTGAACTCAATCCATATGCGCCATCACGCGCTCATCGCCCATTTGCAAGCGCAAGGCCATGCGTCGCGCAACGCGGCCAAAGACCACCTCGTAGACGCGCAAGAGGCCCTTGGTTGTGACCCGTCTGATGAAATCAATAATGGTCCAATAGCGCGGCCCCGACAATCCTTGGGCGTGGGCGTACAACTTGGCCTGCTCACTCACCATCCATTCGCTATACAGCATGTACATGACGAGGTAGAGCGGCGCCAAGAAGTGCACCTTGATGGCCGGCTTAGCCAAGGGCATCAGCCAGGGATAACGCACCAAGATCGGGAATAGCTTGTGCAGATTCTCGATCTCATGCTTGTTGTCGTATTCAATCGAACTGGTGCGGTTGAACTTGACCGGGAAATCGTCATAGGCCGCCACGGCGTAGCCCATTTCCTTGGTCATGTCCTCGATGTCAAACATGGGGTAGGGCTGCATGATCGAGACCAGCGGGTGATCTACCTTGCAACGAATGTTGAGTCGCACAGTGTCGAACTCGTCCTCCATGCTGGCTCCAGGACCGCCAAGCATGTTCAGAGAACCAAGGCGAATGCCGTGCTTTTTGATCCAGCCCGCGGAGTCTTCCAGCTGCTTCAGGGTCGTGTTCTTACGGAAGACGGCGTTGCGGATGTAGTCGCTGGCAGCCTCAAAGGCAATGCGAGCATAAACGCAGCCGGCCTTCTTGAGCTGAACGATGTGCCGCTCCTTAGTCATGTTGGCCATCAGGATGCAGTCAAACGGCAACCCAACTTCTTTGGGGTACTTCTCGCAGAACTCATCCAGCCACTTGCCGGAAAGGTTGAAGATGTCATCCAGGAAGTGAACGAACTTCAGGTTGTACTTGTCCCTGACGTCTTTGATCTCGGCGATCACATGATCCACCGAGCGCTTGCGGACGTACTTGGCGTTCGTTGACGAATAGACCTTCTTCTTCAACGCGTGGTGGAAGCAGAAGGAACAGTTCATGGGGCAACCGCGCTGGGTCACAAACACCTTGCGGTCCGAATCCCGATAGACCGACCCAGCATCATAGATAACCGAGCGGTCGGGAATGCCGAGCGCATCAAGGTCTGTGGCGGGGGGCCGCTGACCATTCACTAGGATCTCGCCGGTCTCGCGGTCCCGGAACCAAAAGTTTTCGACCTTCGTGTAGTCCTCGCCCGCTGCCAACAAGTTCAGCAACTCGCCAAATGCCTCCTCGCCCTCGCCACGACAAATTGCGTCGAGCCCAGGGGTCTCCTCCAAGATTTCCGGCACATAAGTCGGGTGCGGTCCGCCCATGATGGAAAACACATCGGGGAGCACGTCCTTGACCTTGCGGTTGAGGTCCACAAAGTACTGCTGCATGCCTGTCGTCGTCGAGTAGGCAACCACATCTGGGTTGTACTCCTTAACCTTTTCAATCCACTCCTTGTCTGGCAAGAAGAGACCCTTGGTCTCGTGCCCCGCATCTTTGATTGCGCGGGAGAGCCACATCACACCCAGCATTTCCTGGGGCAAGTACTCGTTGATAAATAGGACCTTCATAAGAAGTTCTTTTGGAAGACGCGTATAGGGGTTCGTAAGGGGCTGCCTTGGACGGGAGAGACCGAAACTACTGACTAGTTCGAAGACAACAGGAACCTAGTCTATCGGCTCTTTTTGCGTCCGGGGGGCAATCTGCCTGCTTCTATTTCTGAAGCCCTGGCCCCAAACCTTGGATTGCGGCTTCCAGGACCGCCTCCACTTGGCTGAAAGTCCCCTCACGGGTGAACTCGGAGGCCCTATTTTGGCCGTCGGCAGCGAATTGGACACCCAGTTCGGGATTCTCACAGATTTCCCTCAAAGCTCGGGCCACATCGGATGGGTCCTGTGGATTGACCAGGAGGCCGTTGACCCTGTCCTCAACCACCTCGGGATTGCCGCACACGCCGCTGGCCACCATAGGGGTGCCCAAGGCCTGAACTTCCAGGAGGGTATGAGAGAGCCCTTCGTACTCGCTGACCAGGGCAAACACATCCGCCGCCCGAATCCAGAGGGAAATTTCAGAATGGGGCACGTTGCCCAAGAATCGCACCCGGTCAGCCACCCCCAAGTCCCGGGCAAGCTGCTCCCATTCGGCCTGCATGTCCCCGTCACCGGCCACAGCCAAGTGCACATCGTCAGGCAGCTCCACCAGGGCGCGCAGAATCTGGTCCACGCGCTTCCAGCCCATCAATCGGCAAATGGTCAGCACCAACTTACCCTTGTGTTCGCAACCCACCTCAGCCCGGGCCTCGTCACGGGTTTGCGGCACATCTTCGGGCTTGGGGCCATGGTAGGCATTGAAGATCCGGCGTACCTTTTCAGGAGCAACACCATGATGCTGCACGAGAATCTGGCGCAGAAATTCAGAACACGAGATGATCCCGGTACACCAAGACCACCAACGACGCTGCAGGAATCGCACGAGACGCACCTGCCAGCCGTAGATGTGGTTTTGGAACTCCACAATACCGTCCCCGCCACACCAGCCCTTGCGGTGCGAAATCTCCCACGACCCGTCCACCATGATGCGAATCACAACCGGCTTGCCGCGCAACTTTGCGGCGAGAACATGCAGCAGGGCCAGGTGCTCGTTCACATAGACCACATCGGCCCAGCCCGCAGCTCGGAACACGGTCCAAAACGCCCGCAAATAGCGCAGGGGTAGGAATCCGGGGCTAATCGCCTGCACGGGAAAAGGGTGCGCCTCGGGTTGGAGGTCCGAACAAAAGGCCACGACCTTAACCTCGTGCCCTCGCTCCTGCAGAAAGCGGGCCACGCTGGGGACGTAGACCGCTGGCCCGCCAAGGTCGGGAGGGAAAACAGGTGAAGTGACCAACACGCGCATGTCTGAAGTCTACCCACCGGACACCCGAGCTTCTAGGCTGGACGGCGAACAGGTTGGGCCCGCACCAGCCAACTCCCCTTCCCTTTGTCCTGGGAATGAGGCCTAGGGGCCTAGAGCGTCGCCGGATTAGAGCGCTGGGATCCGCGCTCATCCTCGATCACCTTGAGGCGCTCAAGGGTCACGTCCTCGGTGGGGTAATCACCGGTGAAGCAGGCGTTGCAAAAGTGTTCCAGGCACGGGTTTCCCTTGCGGGCTGCCTGGTTCATTGCTTCGCGATCGAGGTAGACCAAGCGGTCCACATCCAAGAATTCAGCGATCTCTTCCACGGTGCGGCCATCGGCCACAAACTCGGTTTTGCTGGCCATATCAACGCCGTAGGGGCAGGGCGCGATGAGAGGTGGGCTGGTGACGGCAAAGTACACGCGCCGCGCTCCTGCGGCCCGGGCCATCTGCACGATTCGGCGCGAGGTGTTGCCGCGCACAATCGAGTCATCCACCAGCAAGACATCCTTGCCACGGAACTCGAGGGGAATCACATTCAGCTTGCGCCGGATAGAAGAGCTACGGCTCGCCTGATCAGGCATGATGAAGGTGCGCCCGATGTAGCGGTTCTTGACCAATCCCTCGCGATAGCGCAGCTTTAGTTCGCTGGCAACGGCCATGGCCGCATCCCGCGAAGAATCGGGCACGGGAATGACCACATCCGGCATGGGCGCTCCGAGGGCCTTCCACTGCTTGCCAAGGGCCTTCCCAAACCGTCGCCGAGTCTTGTAGACCGAGACGTTGTCGAGGAAGGAGTCGGGGCGGGAAAAGTAAACCCACTCAAAGATACATGGTGTGTGCTTCTCAACCGTGACCTTGCGCTGAGTTAAGCCCCGGTCATGGGAGATGAAAACAGCTTCGCCGGGCCCAATTTCCGTGGTGCGCCGATAACCGTTGACGTCGAGCACAACGCTTTCCGAAGCACAGGCAAACCAACGGCCACCCTCATCGGTCTTTTCGCCGAAACAAATGGGCTTGATGCCGTAGGGGTCGCGGAAGGCGACCATTCCACAGTCTGCCACGAAGGCGCAAACGGAGTAGGCGCCCTTGACCGTTTTGTGCACCTTAGCGACCGCATAAAAGATGTCTTCTACACCAATGACACCTTTATTTTCAGCGAAGCGTTCCGCAAGGCCCTGCTGGAAGACATACAGGATGACCTCCAAATCGCAGGTTGAGTTGAGCCGCGTCCCGCCGCGCACGAACAGTTCATCGCGCAGCTCTGCAAGGTTGGTCACGTTGCCGTTGTGCACCATCGCGGTGCCCAAGGGGAAAGTGTGATGGAATGGCTGGGCATCCTCGCTGCGATTCTCCCCCACGGTCGGGTAGCGCACATGCCCCACGCCAACATTCCCGCGCAACCGCTGCATGTCCTCCTCTGCAAAGACCTCGGCCACCATGCCGTGGGACTTGCGAAGGTTAAAGCGATCGGTGTAGGTGATCATCCCCGCGGCGTCCTGGCCACGGTGCTGGACAGCCAAAAGGCCCTCGTAGATCTCCGGCGCAACATCAACGCCGTCGGGGCCAAAAATTCCAATGAAGCCGCACATTCTTGGTGAATTGGGGTAGCTCGTAAAAGAGATGCCCGGACCTGCAATACGCACCTTGGAGGTCTGGTCTTGAGGTTGTAAATGTAAATCAGTTGGCTGGTTTTGGCAACCCGGCACGTCTCATAATTGGGGCCCTAGGGGCAGTCTTGGGGGCATCCGTGGGTGTGGCGCGAGCTGAGGGGCACAGTCCCCACCTAGGCATTCACGGGTCAATTCAGGTGCCACTGCTCCCAGTTCAGCCCCAGGAGAGACCACAAGAGTATCGGTGGGTCCCTTCGGGGCGGAACTCCGCCCACGATAGGGTCTGTTCAAGCACCCCGTTTCATTAGGTCCCCAAGGTCCCTAGCCCCACCATCTGGACGGAATGGGTGCCATGACCCGGATTGGGCATGCTTGTCAGGCAGCCGAGGAAACCGGCAGTTGGGTTGGGTCGCTCGCGCGCCAGTAGGGGACTCAGTTTCCCATCATGCGCTCTACCACTTCGCGCACGTTGCGGGAAGGGTCCGAGGCAAGTACGGACTGAAGTGCTTTTTCCGCAGCGGCTTGCCGCTTTGCATTGAAGCTACGCCAGTTAGAGAAAGATCCTGCCAGGCGCGAGGCCACCTGGGGGTTCATCTTGTCGAGCTTGATCAAGTATTCGGCAATCAACCTGTAGCCGTCTCCGGTATCCGCGTGGAAGCCTGTAGGGTCTTCGCTAGTGAAGGCGTGCAACACCGAACGGGCGCGGTTGGGATTGGCCAGGTCGAAATCCGGGTGCTCGATCAGCTTCGCCGCACGCTTGGCCCCGAGGGGCAAACGGCAGGTGGCTTGCAAGCGGAACCATCGGTCCAACACCAACGGCTCATCCTTCCAGCGCTTGTAGAAGTCCGCTAGGGCGGCCTCTCGACTTGAGCTTTCCACTTGCACCAAACACTGAAGTGCCGCGGCGGAATCGCTCATGTTGTCGGCGGATTCGAAGTCCTCAAGGGCTAAGGCTTCACCTGCGCCAGCTGCAACGATGTAGGCAAGGGCTGCGTGTTGGGCGCGCCTGCGGCTGATTTCTTCAGCGCTGGCTTGGTAGGCGCCACTGGGCTTGTTGCCCCCATGCAGCGCCTTGAACTCAGGCAGCAGGGCTTTGCCCAGTTCCGTGCGCACAAACCTGCGAGCCACAAACAAGGCATCGGGGTCGACCACATCCATGGTTTGAGCGAGCTCGTGCTCCGTGGGCAAGCCCAGCATCAACGCACGCATGGAACCATCGAGCCTCGGATCGGTGACCACGGACCGGAACGCACTAACCAGAGTCTCCTCTAGGGAAAGGGCCCGACCGACGGCTAGGTCCTCCACGAGGTTCATGATCAATGTGCGCGCCAGGGTTTGACCCGCCTCCCAACGATTGAAGGAATCCCCATCATTCGCAAAGCAGAACTCTAGGTCTCCGGGTTGACGCTCATGCTCCACCAACACCGGCGCGGAAAACCTGCGCAGGACGCTGGCGACTGGACGGGCCTTGAGCCCGGTGAACGTGAACGTGGCGCTACTTGTGGTGAGTTCCAACACGCGCTCCGTGGGCGTATCGTCGCAACCCACAAGCGCCATGGGTAGGTCGTCTCCGTTGGGGGCCAAAAGGCCCACGCGCACGGGCATGTGGAGGGGCGGCGAATCTTTTGGTGCCGTTGCCCCAGGGGACTGTTCAAGGGTCAGACTGAAACTGCCCTCTTGCTCGTTCCATTCTTCCACCACCTTCAGGCGCGGGGTGCCGGGCTGAAGATACCACTGCTCAAATTGATCGAGGTTGCGCCCGCTGGAATCCGCCATTGCAGCCCGAAAGTCATCACAACTCACCGCCATGCCGTCGTGCCGCTCGATGTACAGATCCATACCTTTGCGGAAACCGTCCCGCCCAAGCAGGGTCTCATACATGCCCACAACCTCGGCGCCTTTCTCGTACACCGTCGCGGTGTAGAAATTGTCCATGGCCACATAACTTTCTGGCCGTATCGGATGGGATAGGGGCCCCGCATCCTCGGGGAACTGCCGATTGCGCAGGAGGCGAACATCATCGATTCGCTTGACGGGCTCGGAGGTCATGTCCGAGGTGAAACGCCGGTCGCGGTAAACTGTCAGGCCTTCCTTCAAGGTCAGCTGGAACCAGTCCTTGCAGGTCACCCTGTTGCCCGTCCAGTTGTGAAAGTACTCGTGTCCAATTACAGCCTGAACACCCTCGTACTCATCGTCCGTCGCGGTCTCTGGCTTGGCCAGCACAAACTTCGAGTTGAATACATTGAGGCCCTTGTTCTCCATGGCGCCCATGTTGAAGTCCCCCACCGCGACGATCATGTAGATGTCCAGGTCGTACTCGAGCCCAAAGGTCTCTTCGTCCCAACGCATGGAGTCCTTCAAGCTCTGCAGGGCGTGGGCGCAGGCGTCCTTGTTACGCGGCTCGACCCAGACTTCGAGAGCCACTTCGCGACCAGAGGCCGTGGTGAAGGTGCCCGCTTCACAAGCGAGGTCCCCCGCCACCAATGCAAACAGATAGCTAGGCTTAGGGTGCGGGTCTTCCCACCGCACGCGCACGCGCCCATCAGAAAGAGTTTCGCTTGAAACCTTGTTGCCATTGGAGAGCATCACCGGCGCAAGGTCCGGGCGGGCGTCGATGGTCACACCATAGACCGCCATCACGTCGGGCCTGTCCAAGAACCAGGTGATGCGACGGAAACCCTCGGCCTCGCATTGGGTGCAGAAGATGTCACTTGATCTATACAGGCCAGAGCAACTGGTGTTTTCTTCAGGGTGGATGAATACCCGCGTCTTCAAGGTGAATGCGGCGGGTAACCGCTCGAGCACCAGCAGGCCTCCCTCGATCTTGTACTCGTCCCCAGTCAGCTCCACATCGTCAACCCAAACCCCAAGGGTTTCCAGGTGCTCGCCAACCAGCTCAAGCTTAGCACTGGCTTCACCAACCCGCTCGACGGCTATGGTCGCATGCACGGTGGTGCCTTTCTCTTCGAGCTCAAAGTGCAAATC
Organism: uncultured bacterium; assembly: GCA_937910685.1. Classification (GTDB taxonomy): domain Bacteria; phylum Planctomycetota; class UBA1135; order UBA1135. The sequence continues at coordinate 1,992 of CALEMP010000156.1, read as the reverse complement.
CACCGAGCGGAAAGCGAAGGCCGAGGGGAGGTAGTTGGATCGGTACTTAACGTCAGGCAGAGCCTGCTGAGCGGTGGATTGATTCGACATGAGGGTTCCAAGGATACGGACTAGAGCAGCCCCTATGGAACTCGCCAGCCCCAAGGTGGGACTGGCGAGAGGTAAAGTCGGTGAGTGACGGCCGACCGGCCATCAGAGAGATCCCTAGGTGCTTCAGGTTTTGCACAAGAACGGCACGGACTTGCGGTCCACCCAGGCCACCACCGCCCCGGCGAGACAAGCCAAGATCCCCATGATAAACAGGCTGCTATCGCCCTGAACCTCGATGCCTAGGGGGCCCAAATGGGCTCCGATGGCACCGACCATCAAGACCGCCACCATCGCTCCACCAAGACCTGGGCGCACGAACAGCAAGATCACTGCGATCAGTTCCAATACCGCGGTGCCAATACGCCCCTCCGGCTCGGCGCCGAGGGTCTCGAAAATATGCACCGGCAACTCGGCGCCGGTGAACTTAAAGAAAAGCGTCTGGCCAACGATCCCCGCAGCCAACAGGCGCGGGATCCAAAGCCACTTGGGAAGAGCGTGCGTTTCAGTCATGGTTGATTTTGGTGGTTTCCATCGATGCTTCTATCCAAGCAATCACATCTCGCGCCGCTTGGAGTGCATCACCGGCGTCGATTTCACAAGCGTAGTCCCTGCCCGCCTCAGAATGTAAGTACAGGGGGTCATAATAGTCTGTAAGGAGCACACTCACGAGCTCATCAATGCGGCCCCCATCGAGCAGCCCGGGCAGGTCCCAGGTTCCCTGCATGCGTTTTTCCACCTGCACCAATTGCTCGCGAAGCTTGGGCAGGGCTTCGGGTTGTGCGAGGTAGTCCGTGGAAAGGACGTTGATTCGGCGCGGCATTTCGGCCCTGAGAACCAAATTCTCGCCCCCCTGAAGCACCTTCCAAACCGCCGCTGGAATCACCGCGTCCCCCACCCGCCGGCTTTCTCCTTCTAGCACCAACGGCCCCTCGGGACGCTGTCGAAGGCGGGCTGCCATGCGGCTTTCAAAGGTCTTTTGGCTCACCGGGTCGAGTCCCACCATGCCCAGAAGGCTGGAGCGGTGTCCCGCACATCCTTCTAGATCCAAGGTCCATCCCGGCCGCAAGCGTTCGATCTCATGCAACACGAGGGTCTTGCCCACGCCGGTCAAACCGCGCAACACATGGGCCTTGGGGCAGCTCCATTCGTTGAGTTCGCCCATCACGCCAGTGCGGTAGGACTTGTATCCCCCTTCAAGTCCCACTGCCCGATCTAATCCGAGGGCGCGAAGCAAACCCACCACGGAACGGGATCGCAGACCTCCTCGCCAACAGTGCAGGACCACGGCCCCTTCTTGGAGTGAGCACACCGCTTTTGGAGCCACAACCGCATCGAGCTGCTCCAAGCCCTTTGAGGCTGCGGCGCGAACAATGCACGCTGGGTCCAAGGACGGCGCGATCCAATCGGCCAACCCCGCGACCTCCTGCACCAATTCGGCAATGCGCCCTTCGATCAGGGCTTGCCCCCGCTCAAATCCAGCGCGGGGGGACACTTGGGTATAGGCAAAGCCCACCAGCGCGCGGCCCGCATCATCCAGCAGTGGCACATTCAATGCACCCGGCACGTGATCTTCCCTGTACTCGCCAGGCGAGCGCAGGTCGATCACAAGCGCGCGTTCAGGATGGGCGAGCACATCCTCGATGCACACAACCGGCACATTAGCCAAGGGGGGAAGCTTAGATTCATTCTCCACGGACAAGAGGATAGCCCCCAGCGCGCCCCTCGGGGTTAGGCCCTAGCTCTGCTTCTTTGGGCGAGCGTGCCGCGCCAACTGACGCTCCGCAGCGCGAAGGACTTCTCGGTCGCTTGCCTGCTCGAGTTCCTCAAGACGCTTCGGAGAAAAGATCTTTTCCTTGCGCAAAACCTTCATGGTCCGCAGGCGCTTGCGATGATTCACCTTGC